>NZ_LZXX01000068.1:0-70863 GCF_001729305.1 Burkholderia sp. A2
GCAGTTGCAGCGAGTGCGTGGGCTATGTCGGCGTATGCGGCCGCTCCGAACCCCATCGATTTGAAGGTCCAACTCGCCGGTAAGGTCCCGCCGCCGGATGTCTTTGAAGTAAAGCCCAAGGGCAACTGGGATGGCAAGAACGTAAAGATGACCGTGCCAGACGGTTGGGGTGGCCAGGTGACGGGTATCGTCGCGGAATTCCAGTGGGATGTGAAAAGTTCCTATGGACCGGTCCATATTGAACTTCGGTCTCCGTTGCAGGGCAAAGATGTGTCGGCAAAAAACCGTGGGGTGCTCGTGCACGAAAGTGGTGATGATTTTGTCGAGCTTGACGGCAATTCCACCAAAGCGACGGGGGGGTGGATCGGTTGGGGTAGGTTGAATAGCGGCAACCGAGTGGAAGCCGTGAAGGCCGATTCGGCCGCAAAAGGCGACTGGGTCGGTGTCCGATTGAGCCTGAATGCTCCGAACGGCGTCCCGCGCAGCGGTACCTACACTGGCACGATGACTGCGGTCTTCGAGACCGGGGTCGAGGATTAAGATTGTGCTTTCGCCCGTGCATGTGTGGTGCTCCGCGCCAGTGCACGACGACGGATTCGTCCCTATAAGTCGGGGCGAGTCCGTCTTTTCGCAGGCGCGGGTTCAATGGCCATTGTGTGCCGACATGACGCAGGCCCGTCCAAAAAACCGGCGCCGCTTTTCATTATTTAATAATCTCCAGATTTAACAACCCACTTCAGCGTGCTCTGGCCTTCCAAATCAGATTTCTCTGATTCGTTTCGGTCATTCAATTTCTCATAATTGCCTCAGTCGACACCGACCACATCCCGTCGGCGTTGCGCTTTCTGGCCGTCCACACCGATAAATTGCCGCGCGTCCGCTGCGGTGGTTTTGCTCGCGTGGCTCTGGAGCGCGTTTCGCCCGTACGGTGCGTCCGGTTCCGATTGTCCCGCGCATCCACCGGGTTATCCATTTAACCGAATTTAAAGAATGTTGGAGCAGCTATGCCGAAAATGAGCAAGATCAGCTTCGCTATTTTTCTTGCCATTGGCGCGCTGTGCCAACAGGCCGCGTTCGCGCGTGCGGAGGTTGCCGGCTCGGGGGCGGACCTGTTCGAGCAGGCGGAGCAGCTTCCGGCGGATTTTCTCGAGCAACTGTTCGATTCGCCGCTGATCGTGCGCATTGATTTCGATGGCCATTCGGCAGGCGAGGGCACGATCACGTTGAGTCGCGATGGAAAGGTCCAGTTGGTGGCGCTCTCTGATGAGCAGCACGGCGGCATCGACCAGGGCGATCGCGCGCTGATCGAAAAATTCCTCCGTGAGCCGCGTGCGCTCGGCGCCTGCGAGACCAACTGCGACGGCGTGCTCGCGCTTCACTACAACCTCCAGGACTCCGTTTTATCGATCGTGACGCGCCGCGCGGAACAGGATGGTGAGCAGAAGAAATATCATCCGCTGCCGGCCAGTGGAAGCACCGGCCTGATTACGTACAACTACCTGAATCTGACGGGTGGCCAGGGCCGTGAAATCGGTGGACGGTATGCGTTCGACGCCATCGGCAGCGTGGGAAACTGGTCGATCACGAGCGGATTGCAGGCGACGCAGAACCGCGGCATGCGGCGAGCCAGCGAGATTGAATACTCGGTGCCCCGGCTGTACGCGCAGCGCGAGTTCGAGGGCAAATTTGCCCGCGCGGGCTTCTTTACGCCGGACCTGGCAACGGGTATTCGGCCTCCGCGCATGCCAGGTGGTGGGGCGGCGACGACGCTTGGGGTGATGTTCGGCACGTCCGAAGCACGCGAGGTTGAAGGGGCGCGCCCGAGCCTCTATCCCGTTTATGTGACCGCGAATCGCCAGGGCATGGTGGAAATCTACCGCAATGGCGCATTGATCCACAGCCAATCGGTGCAACCGGGGCTGCAGGTGGTCGATACGCGCCCGCTGCCCAGCGGCATTTATGAAGTGGAGATCCGGCTTGTCGAGGATGGTCAGGTTGCCTCCACGCAGAATGAGCTCATCTACAAGCCCGCAGCGTGGAGCGATCCGACACAACGGTGGAAGTACGCATTTTTTGCAGGACAGGAACGCAACCTGATCGGCGAGGATCGCTCGCACGCGTTCACCGCGGGTGGCGCGATCAACTACCTAGCCCATCCGCGGGTCGTGCTCGGTGCGTCGGCGCAGCATGTGGCCGACGCCAACGTATTCGGCGCGTCGCTTGACTGGCAGTTTACCGACCGTGCGCGAACCTACTGGAATGTGTACCACTCGTCGAAGCACGGAGTGGGCGGCGATGTGCAGATCCTGATGCCGTACCGGGACGGGAGCGTATCGCTGAGCCACAGCCAGCGCTGGCAACGCAACGACCGGCGCCAACGGAATGCGCGCGCGAGCGTGCGCAGCGGCAAGGTGCATGACTCGGCGATCACGTGGAGCCATCGCTTCACGCCGCAAACGAGCATCATGTCGCGCGCTTCATACGCCAGCGGCGCGACGAGCGGCCTCGGTGTCGACTTGTCGGTTTCGCATCGACATAGCCTGTTCGGCAACGATCTCACCTGGCGTTTGTCCGGCTTCGATCGTCCCACCGGGACGTTGGCGAGAACCCGCAACCGAGGCGTCGATCTTGGCTTGAGTATTGCGCTCGGCAAGGAAAAGCGCAGTTACAACGTGAACCTCGGAACGCGAAGCGGCTCGGATGGCCAGCGTGATCAGTATGCGTCGCTGGGCGTACGGCAGGAGCTGGACACTGGCTTCTTCAAGTCGGTTGGAGCAAACGGAACCGTCGACCGGTACGGCTTGAGCATGGGTGCCACCACGCAGTTCGAACATTCGGTGGCGCGCGGCGATGCGTTCCTCCAGCGCTCGTCCAAGGAAGGTGGCATTGCCGGCGGGATGAACCTGTTCAGTACCGTTGGCACGAACGGCAAGTCCGCTGCCGTATCCGGCAAAAGCAATGCCTTCAACGGCGAGTCCGCGGTGATTGTGGACCTGGCATCCGATTTCGAGGGCGTGAAGGTGCGTGCGCAGGACACCGCGGGGGGCAGCATTGAGCTGCGCCCGGGTCGCAATCTGGTTCCCGTGTCGGCTTATCGCGCAGGTCGACTCCAGTATTTCTTCGATCGATCGCAGGCACCGGCGGCGACGCTGCAGCCGAGCACGACTCATTACCACCTGAACAAGGGCGGCGTCGGGTACGAGAAGGTGCACGTCATGAAGACGATGACGGTGATCGGCCGACTGGTCGACCATGCAGGCAACCCGGTGCGGGCCGCTCATCTGTCCAGCCCCGCGGGCCGGTCGGTCACCGAGGCCGACGGATTTTTCGCGCTCGAGGTGAGTCATGCGAAGCCGGTCGTCAAGGTCGAGAAAGGGGGCAAGCCGCTCTGCACGCTTCACCTGAAGCCGCAGGACCATCAAATGGAAGGTGACTCTCTGATTGTTGGGGAGCTGCAATGTGAACAGGAGCAGACCAATGCCGATTCAGCGGAGAACCATGATGAACAGGGGTAATCAGAAGGGTAGCGCCAACCGCGGCGTGGGCGCATCAACCGCCCGAGCGCTCATCGTGCTCATGCGATGCCTGGCCGGTTCGGCTTTGGTGCTAGCCGGCGCAACCGTCGCGCGTGCCGCCGATGTGTCGATCGAGGCTGAATATCTGCCCGGTGCGCAGACCCAAGGCGAAAACGGCTTTCGCAATATCACGAGGCCGGCAGGCTTTTGTGCGGCCGATCCGGGTGGCTGTGCAGGCGTGACGACTGTCGATCTGCCGGTGGGCGATGTGAGTTACGGTGCGCTCGATAGCGGTGCGACTGGGCAGGATGGCGTCTATCTTCGGGCGCCGGCCAATCCGATTCGTGTCGAACTCAGGGACGAACGCACGAACCGGGTCACTGCGGTCACGTTCCGGGTCGTGGGCATGTTCGGGCAATACACGCTCCGGCCCGATGTGTACCAGCTGACCGGTACGCCGGCAGGAAGCGCCGAAACGGCGCATGCGGCCCTTTGGAATGGAGGTGGCTGGCTACAGCCGCCGGCAGGATGTACGGCGCTCTCCGTCCAGCCTATGGCCACGGCAAATGCCTACCGGTTCGGCTGGCGTTTGCCCCGCGACGGTGGGGGCTGTTTCAAGACCCCTCGCCAGCCGCTTCCCGCGGGCGCAGTCGTCCTCGATGGAAGTTCACTTGCCGTGGCCTACGAACTCGTCGCGCCGGATCCCGTATCGCTGCCCAATGGCACTTACCAAGGGGTGCACACCTTCACGGTTGGGCCAGGCAAGGATTTCGACTTCGGCGCGCACGCTCACGTGGCGCGATCGAGCGTTGATGTCGCGTTCGTGTTGAAGGTGCGCCACAAATTCATGATCACGGACTCGGGCGCCGGTAACGATGTCAAGCTCGCCCCTGCTCAGGGCTGGTTGAACTGGATAGCGGAAGGCAAGCCCTCTACCAGGATCGAGCGTGACGTCGCGTACGGGCTGTCCACGGGCGAGCCGTTGCGGGTGAGCCTGCGGTGCGAGGACGGTGAAGACGCAGCCGGCCGCTGCGTCATGCGCAACACCCATGGCTCGGTCGTACCGGTCGATCTTGCGTTGACGGTGGCCGGTGCGACCACTGACCGTCAAGCGCCGTTTAGTCGGATTCCACTGACCACGCGGGCGCCCGCCGCGCTCGATGTCGACCGGTATCTGGACAACGCCGTGGCAACCGCCCATGTTGCCATTGACGGTCAGGGAGTCTCGGAGATGGGCCGGCATCCGGGGACGACCTATACGGGAAGGGCCTCCGTTGTATTTGATGCGATCGCCGAGTGACGCGGCGGACGCGGCCGCGGCCGGCGCTTTCAGATTATTCCGATATTCGCCGCAACCTGGCGTGCGGAAAATGGAATCTCTGACATGCAGCCGGTCCACGCAAGCGCTGCATATTTTTGAACTGGCACACATGCAATGAGCGAAAGACGGGCCCCGGCAGCATCGGGCGAGATCGCATTCAGTGCCGATAAAAGGAGTGTCGAATGAAAGTCAATCTCGCGAAGTGTATGTTTGCTGGCCTACTGGCCATGTGCTCTCTTTCGGCCCACGCGGGCGCGCCGTCGATCAACATTGGCCCCATGTTCGAGTACATGGGCGGAACGCAGTCGTCGATCCTCAAGCGGATCCGGAACAAGGGGGATGCGACTGCATTCGTACGGGTCGAGGTGAGCGAGGTGGTGTTCAAGGATGACGGCAAGCAGGAAGAGGTGCCGCTCGACCCCGCGCTGTTGACCCAACGAGACGGTCAAGGGCTGATCGCGAGCCCCTCTCGCCTGATCGTGCCGGCCGAGGGTGCCCAATCGGTGCGTCTGCTGTATCGCGGCAAGCGCGACGCGGAGCGCTACTATCGCGTGCGCTTTGTACCGGTGGTGCCGAAGTCGAAAGACGACTTTGTGCTGAGCAACGATGAAATCGAGCAATACAAGGAATCGCTGTCCGCAGGCATCAACGTCCTGACCGGATACGGGGCCATGGTGATCGTGCGTCCGGGCGACGAGCGCTATCAGACGGAGTTCAAGGTGGCCGCTGGCAAGAGCATCGTCGAGAACAACGGAAGTTCGATGGTGACGCTCGAGGCCTATCGCGTGTGCAAGGAGAAGAACGGTGCATGCGGTGAACCGACGGCGTACTACATCCGCCCAGGGAAAACGAAGGAGCTGCCGTGCGAAGCCGGCTCGCGGTGCGAGTTCGAACTGCGCGAAGGCGAAAAGCGAACGAGGATGCATGTCGAGGCCGGGCAAGCCGCGTCAGCGTCGTGAAGATGATCTGCCTCCGCTGACGTATCCCACCGCAAAGTTGGTGGCACGGTTGCAGTGACCTGGGCCTGCCGGCCAACTTGCGAGCGGTTTCTCCGAGCGGTAGGTCAGTTGGTCGGCAACCGTCGCGCGCTCCAAGAAGAGCGGTCCGGCTGGCCTCTATGAGTACTCCTTCGGCGGCAAGGACGTCGGCACTGAGCCTGTCGAGGTTGTGACGAAGGACCAGGCGGCGAGCGGCAAGCCGATCGAGCGGATGATCACGCCCGGGGAGGCGAGCGACAAAATCAAGGCCGCCCCGGTGACGGGTGAGTACACGGGCACGGTGCCCCTGGTGCTTGAGACTGAAGTCGAGTAAGGAGTAGTCGGTGAAAAAGCTTGCTTTGGCAATCGCTGCGAGTGCATGTGCAATGTCGGCGTATGCGGGAAAACCGGAGGCGGTCGATTTAAAGGTACGGCTCGCAGGGAAGGTGCCGCCCCAGGGTGTCTTTGAAGTAACGCCAATCGGTTGGGCAAGTGGCCACGAGGCCAAGTTTGACAACATTCAGGTTGGGTGGCGTGGCACTGAGAAGACCGAAACAATGACATTAAAGATAAAAAGTAGTTATGGCGCTATTCATGTGAAGTTGACATTGACTTCAGGTGGGGAGTCAATGACGACGGGTAACTGGTATCTCCTGGGTGAAGATCGAATCTCGAAGATCGGTGTGCTGCGGCGGGTGTTAACCCCCGAGAAGGGGTTTCTGGAACCGATAGATGAGGAGAAAGTGGAGGTCGCAAGTAAAGACGTTGCGGCAAAAGGCGGTGAAATAGAATTGGTTCTGGGAATCTATTCTAACAAGGATATCCCCATGAAAAGAGGCATGACATATACAGGCGTTGTGTCTGCGGTCTTTGAGACGGCCCTCGATGAGTAAGGGGCTTGTATTTGCTATTGGCCGGAGTGGCTCCTGACGGTAGTCCACGTAGTGGTACCTACACTGGCACGATGACGCGGTTTTCGATACAGGGTTCTAGGCTTAAGGTAGTGCTTTCGCACGTGCGTGGTGGATCGTCCCCGCACGCGCACGGAGACGATTCGCCTCTGGAAATAGGGGCGAACCTTTCCTTGCGAAAGGCGCTGGTTCAAATGGCCATTGCGCGCCGACATTGCATTGAGTTGAATGGTCCAAAGAATTTACTGCAAGTCTCAATTATTCAGCATGATGAAAAAGCTCGTTTTGGCAATTTCTGCCGGCGCATGCGCAATGTTGGCGTATGCGGAAAATCCGAAGTCGATCGATTTAAACGTCCAGCTCGCCGGTGAAGTGCCGTCGCAGGATGTCTTTGAGGTCGCATCGATCGACTGGAAGTCTGGCGACGAAATTAAACTCGTTCCTCCCGAGGGCTGGGATTGGAAATATAATACTGCCATGGGAACTATCAAGTGGAAAGTGAAAAGTTCCCATGGGAGTGTTCGCATGACCTTGCGGGCTGGACATCCCGTTCCAAATGGTTATGGAATAATGCCCGATATTACGGATCCAAAGGGGGAGGCTATGAGCTACTTTCTACGTTTCGAAGGTCTTAATAATGCTCCAAGCGTGGACATCCCCCTTGAGGTTGCGACGGCCGAAGAGGCCGCGACAGGCAAAGAATTGACCGGCTTGTGGATGGCGGGTATGTACGGTGGGAATGCGAAGGATAAGCGTCCTGGCCATTCCTATGCTTCAACCGCGACTGCAGTTTTTGAGACGAATTTCTAGATTAAGCATCGTGCCCCCTGCTGCTGTAGGCGTAAGGTGTGGGCACATCGCGGCCATACTTGGCCACGAGGTGGTACAGGTCGAAAGCGATTTCCGTCTGCGGACACTGTTTCATGACGGTCCTTATCGGCTGATCGGACCTACCCTCGCCGTGGTGTAGCGATGACCTTTATAGGGCTCGAACTCGTCCGTCGCCAGATACCGTATCGTGGACCAGTCGGGCTCGCTCACCCCGCCCGCAGCGCATCTTGTCGGTGCCAAGGTCGTAGACGGCCGCCACCGCCTGTACCCTGGCCGCTTGCAGCAGCGGCGGAGCGCTCTGCCGGTCGTTGGTGATCGAAGCGCCTACTCAACGGTCCGCATCCACAACCCCGGCAACCTCGCCGCGTATTCCAACGCAGTCGCGTCGCGCTATCGCGATGCAGAACACACGTATACTCTTTGGACGCTTTGGCTGCGTGTCAGGGCTTTGACCTCGACGAGTTATCGGTCTGATGCGGCGAGGTCAGCTTGACTAATTCGCGCGCGGTCCAGGTTTCGACGGAGGTCAACGAATGCTTCGTGGGGCGGCAATATGTGAGCAAGATGTCCGAGTCGACGCTCAATCTGACGAGCTTCCGACTGGTGTCCGCATACAGTGGCACCTTCCGGAGCGTCATGCCGAACCACACGGAAAAACTCGATCGCTGAGTCGGGCATCGGTGAAAGACATGCCGCCATGCATTAATGGAATGCACTGGATTCCGGTTGTTTGAGCGACTTCCATGAAAAGTTGGGGCCAAATCATATGACTGAAACCGACTCACGGCCATTGTGCATTGCAAAAATCCATGCGCGAGGCGAGACGTCGAGAAAGCCGGATTGGCGCATGCCGTCACATGGCGGTACGCTCTCGCTCCGTGCTCTATCATGGGAAACATGAATCGCGGTATCTGCATGCTGGACCTTCGTGGAGACATGTTCGAATATTTCCACCTGATCGGTATCTGACTAGAAATTTGTTTGAGAATGACAGACGAACCGAAGGCCGATCCTTCGGGTTGTAACCAAGCATCGGAAGGATAGACCGCTGTTTTTGGGGAAAATATTAATGAATGTATCCACTGATAGTGGCAACGCTCGAGGCGGAATCAATGTCGTCGTGGCCGATGACCATCCGGTGGTTTCTGCCGGCGTTGCCTCGATCCTGGCGGCCGAGATGGATATCAATGTGGTCGGTGTGGCATCGACAATTTCGGAGTTGCTACTGTTGTTGCAACAGCAGCCTTGCCATGTCCTGATCTGCGATTATTCATTCAGTGGCGATCAGGAGCCCGACGGAGTTGCACTGTTCAAGCGGTTGAGGCGTAGCCATCCGAACGTTGCGATTATTGTGCTGACTGCACATCAGGATATCGCGCTGCTCGTCTCTCGCGTCATGAATGCGGGCGTTGCAGGCTTCCTGAGAAAATCAAGCCAGGATTTCGCGCGCCTGGCTGCAATCGTGCGCCGCGTGCATGCCGGGCAAACGTTCGTTGATCCGGCCGTGGCTGTCGACCTGCTCGAGGCCGGACATGCGGCGCAGACTTCGATCGAATCGCTCAGCGAGCGCGAGCTCGAAATATTTCGAATGCTTGGGCGCGGGATGTCGGTTACGGAAATCGCGATGCATACGAATCGCAGCATCAAGACGATCAGCCACCAGAAAATGAGGGCCATGCACAAGCTGGGGGCAAGGTCCGAAGCTGACCTCTATCGCATCTACACGGAACATTTCGGCTCATGAGCCAGTCTCGCGGCAACGCAGAGGGAGCTTCGGATGGGGCCGACGACGGAATCGTAACGGCAACCCCAGCTTACGTGCCGCTCAGGTTGACGTTCTCAAAGCGCCTGCTGATTGTTTCGACCATAACGTTGACGTGCCTTATCCTGGTATGCGCCGGGGGCGTGACCGAACTCCTGATATCTCATCAGCACGAGGAATTTGCGCAGCAATTTTCCGCGCAGAGAGAGGCATTGAAGGAGGAGGTCGACAGGCGCGAGGCCCGCATTCGCCAGTTGGTCGTGACGTACCAGATTGCAAAGGAGTACCTGGAGTCAGGTGACTCGCAAGCGCGGAAGGTTCTGTTGCCCCGACAGAACCAGTTGGCTCAGACAGTGCCCGGATCTGCGGCGACCCGCGCATTCTCGGTCGTGTCGACACTCACTTCACCCTTGGACGCGGCTCGCCAGACAAACTTGATCGATCTGGCAAGATATGCGTCGACATTTTCGCTTTCCCATCAGGACAACTCGCCAGCGCTATCGGAAGGGTTTATCTATACGCCCGATAAGCGATTTCTGGCAACGCTTCCGCCGCTCGCACCGGACCAGATTGCCCGGCTGAACACTGAAAAGGCCGCCGAAGACTTCATCGGGAAACGCATGGAGGCTATCGAAGAGGAGATGCAGCGCGATGCCCGGAACGGAGTACGGGGCAAGGTTGTGTGGGTGACCGGGTCCAAGGATCCGCTCAACGACATGACGACCACGTATTTTGCGACATCCGTCTACGAGGGTGAGCAACGCAAGGCAACGATCGCATTGTCAATTCCGTGTAATCGATTCAATCAGTATTTTCTGCACAACGAAGGCGATCCGCATTTTTTTGTTGTCTCGTGCGCGGTGCAGCGACTATTGGGTATCGACGAAACGAATCCGCAAGAGGCGCATTGGGCGGAAATCATATCGAGAAATCCGTGGGTATACCAGGCGGCGAACGGACGGCCCCAACGCATCTGGCGGGAGGGCAGCTTCTTCGTTATTCAGCGTGTGCCAGGCCCGCAGTGGGTCGCGGTATATGCATATACCTGGAGCGACCTTCTGGGGGCAATCACCCAGCAACTGCTGCTTGTTGTACTCGCGACGCTGAGTGGATGTGGTCTGGTCATCGGAGGCGCGTTCTGGATGAATCGCGAGGTGATTCGGCCGTCCAGCGAGCGGCTGCATAGCCTTTTGGAGGGCGAGGCGTTCAGTCGGTCCATCATCCAGGTCGCGCCAGTGAGCTTGACCGTCGTGGCCAGGAGGAGCGGTGCCATCCTGCTGCAGAACGCGGAAGCGCAAAGCCTTCAGATGGCCTTTGCCAGCCAAGGGGAAAAGGACGCCAGCCCCGACAACGTACTTGCACGTGCCGGCGCACTGGTCAGGTTTCATGCGGGAAGTGCCGAGCGCACCGGCGTGGTAAGCCGGTTTGAGATGGAGCCTGATCTCGAGGTTGCCTACGCGCAGGCCAAGTATCGCGGAGACGACGTTTTCGTGATTGGGATGGTCGATTTGGCGAAGCGAAAGGAAATCGAACGGCGGCTGCGAGAGTCCCGAGCGCGTGCTCAGGCCGAAAGTCACGAGAAGGGAATGTTTTTGGCGACGATGAGCCATGAAATCAGGACACCGTTGCACGGGGCATTAGGGAATCTTGAGTTGCTTTCGCGGATGGGATTGACCGAGGAGCAGCGCTCGCGCTTATTGATCGCGCAGGACTCGTTTGGCTCACTCCTTTCGCTGATCAACGGCGTGCTCGATCTGTCCAGGATTGAGGCAGGCGAGTTCCTGCTACAGGAACAGCCACAACATATTGATCAACTCGTCGAGCAGGCAAGCCGGACGTTTGCGGTGGACGCGCAGAAAAACGGCGTGCGGCTTCTCTGTCTGATCGATCCGGCGCTACGGGGCACGTGGATTTGCGACGGGTACCGGTTCACGCAAATAGTCACCAATCTCATTGGCAACGCCGTCAAGTTTACATCTCACGGGGCGATCACGGTTTCACTCGGCTCGACCGAGGGCGGCCAGGTGCGGCTTCGCGTTGCTGACTCCGGTAGGGGTATTCCCGAGGACGAGATTGAAAAGGTTTTCATGCCTTACGTCCAAGGCTCGGCCGGGCCGAAAAGTTCGCGAGCGGGTACCGGGCTCGGCCTGTCTCTTTGCCAGAAAATCGCCGAACGAATGGGTGGCAATATCACCGTCGAGAGCGAGGTTGGCGTCGGATCGATTTTCACCGTCGTGCTGCCACTTCGTCACGATTCGGCGGCGCGAATCAACGGCAATGCCGGCCAAGGCATCCATTTCGTCGTGAATTGCGATATTCCCAGTTGGCGTGGGCAACTGGCGGCCCAGCTCAGCGCGTGGTATCCGGCCGCTCGCGTTACGAGTGGTCAGGAGGACGGACGGGAGGAAGCGCCTGCTTCCACGGTTTTCATCGACGCGCGCGACTGGCTCGAACATGACGGTTCTCCCGAAACGACTGGCGCTTACCGTCGCATTACGATCGGCCTGGACGGGCCGCTTGTCCCGATCTCCGCAGGCCATGCCGTCGTCATTAGCGCCTACAGTGGCCAGTTGCTTCTCGACGCGATCGAAATGGTCCTTTCTGGAGCGGACGATGATGGCCGCGCGGGTAGCACTGACAGTTCCGGCGAGATCACAGGCGGTGCGTGGAGTGAGGCCAGCGTTCTGGTGGTTGAGGACGACCGAGTCAGTGCGCAGTTGATGTGCGATCAATTGCGAATGCTCGGGATCGGACATGTGGACGTCGTCGGTAGCGCGGAGGATGGCATTCGACGTTGCCAGTCCCGGATCTACGATCTCGTCGTCACCGATTCCAATTTGCCGGGCAAGGGCGGAGCGGAGCTGTTGTCCGACTTGCGAGCAGCGGGGATATCGTGGCCGGTCGTTTTGTGTACTGCCGATGCGACACTCGCGGGAGTGGCAAACACCCCGTTCGACGCGCTCATCACAAAACCGTCGACTTTGAGCGACCTTTCTCTCGTGCTGCAAAACGTGCTCGGGCCTGGCGACGTTCAGCAACTGCCACGGGCTACACCGGGTGTCAGCCGGCTTCTGTCGTTGTTCATCGAATCGTGGATTTCCGACAAAGAAGCACTCCGGTTGATGGTGCAGGCGGGTCACGTATCCGAGGTGCTGGAACGATTGCACCGGATCCAGGGCGCCCTGATGATTCTCGATAGGGGCGAACTGGTAAGTCACTTGGAAGAGTGGTCCGCGAAGATAGCGGAATCCAAATGTGTCGAGGAAGCAGATCGCCAATCGTTTGTCGATGCGGTGGAGTCTTGGCTGGCGCTGCATGTTACAGCCCAAAAGTATTCCTGAAAGGTGACGCCAACGGTCGAGATACACGCTCAACAGCCTTCAAGGGTCCCACGCCGGTGGAGTTGGCCCTGTAATACCGGACACGGCATTACGCTAAGGTTACCGAATCCATCGAACGCCGGGACTCGCGAGGCGAGCGGTATTTCAGCGCGCTATGGGGATGCTTCTCGTGGCGATGCTCGAACGCGATGGCCAAGTTGCGTGTAGCAGTCGCTGCGTCCGGCTTCGGCATGACGGCGACGTAGTTGCGTTTCGTCGTCTTCACGAAGCGCTCGGCCATTCCATCCCATTGCTTTGTGGGCTGGACACCAGTGCGGTCAATGGCTTCAGGCCGATGGCCACTGCGAACCGGCGCGTGTCGTCGGCCATGTAGCTTGCCGTTGTCGCTCAGCCACTCGATTTCGGATGGCTTATACAGTTCGTCGCCGAACCGATTTTCCACGGCAGCGAGCACCACGTCTCGCACGATGTCGCCGCTATGGCTTGCCGTCGTGGCTGCCCAACTCATCGCCTCACGATCACATCAATCCAGTGCGAACGTTACGCACAGCGGCTCGCCGTTGTCGCCGCCGAATTCGAAGCCGCCCGAGCACCATCGGTGATTGCTGCGCGCGACGGCCACCTTGCCGTCTGAAAAATTAGATATGCCTGATCCACGGTTCCAAAAGTGGATCGTGAAGGTGCGCGTTATTTTCACCTGCCGATAAGCGTCCCCGATATAAATTCGATTTTTTAATAAATCGACTCGCCTTTAGGTGGTCCCCCAGCGATCGAATAGGAAATGGCCTATGTTTTCGTCGAAAAATAGGACATCGAGCGACTTTTTTGCGTCGCTTCCTATATTTCATCGCACTGGGTGGGGCCGATAATTCGATGGACTTGGAGTCGGATCGTCATTGTGTCCATGAGCGTAAAGCAATGGGCGCGAGCATGAAGCACGGCGGGTCTCATGGCCATTACCCGAATCGATGTGGCGCGGGATTTCGGTCGGCTGTTCGTTCGATAACAATGGTCCTCCACTGATGGATGGACGCTATTTTGTGTAGAGATAGAGAGCGTTTTATGAATAAGTCGTACAAGGTGGTTTGGAATGCATCCAGCGGCACATGGACCGCGGCTTCTGAAATTGCGAAATCTCGTGCCGGCGGAAAATCGTCGAAAAAATCGCTGATGAAGCTCAAGCGGATTCATGGTGTTTCTGCTGGGGAGATGATCTATCGTCCAATTCTGGATGCGGCCGAAAGTGTGCGCATGACAGCGCGTGAAAATACCGTTGGGCTGCGCAAGGCACCTGTCGTGTTGGCACTCTCTATCGGCGCCGGAATGGTCGGGTCTGCCGTCGCTGAAACGCACATCGGGGCAGCCGATGGTGGGAGTGCTTACTGTGTTTCGGGTGATAGTGCGGAATTGGGGAAGTGCGGTTCGAGCAGCGATGCAATGGTCCATTCCGAGGATGGCGTACGCCAGCTCTCTGTATATAGCAGCAGGGCAAGCGGAGGCGATCAAGCTGACGCTGGCGCTGTAAAGAACATGGCATTGTCGTCAGATAGCGTTTCAACGCCGGAGATCGGGGTGCTTGCAGCGAGTGCCGCGGATGCGGGGGCGACGAAATTTGAACAGGTGAATGTCGGGAGTGTTTCAGGTATTCCCGCCGCCGATATGCTGAGCATAAATGGAAATCGGTCGGCTCTTAATTATGGCGATAACGGGATCGCTATTGGTTCTAACGCAGCTATCTATCACTCGGCTAGTGCTTCTGCACCTAACGGCGAAGGCGCGATTGCCATTGGTGCCAATTCGAATGCCGAAGCAGGAGCTGGGAGATTGGCGATTGGTTACGGTGCCTTGGTAACCTCGGCCGACACGGACGGCGGTGTAGCGATCGGTTCCCATGCGAAGGTCGATAGCGCCCGGAGCAGTGTGGCACTCGGTAAAAACTCGGTGGCGAATCGCGCCAATACCGTCTCGGTGGGGAATACCGGCAGCGAGCGGCAGATCGTAAACGTTGCGGCGGGTACGCAAGGCACTGACGCCGGGAACATTACGCAGCTTAACGGCGTAGCTATGGCGCTGGGCGGCGGTGCGGGCATCGGCGCCGACGGCAGCGTGACGGCACCGACGTACACGCTGGACAGCGGCAAGACCATTGCGAAAAACGTTGGCGACGCGTTGTCGAACCTCGACGGCCGCGTGACGACGAACGCGACGAACGTCGAGAAACTTCAAGGCAACTTTGCTGATACTGGCCTGCTGGACGCGAAAACGGGCAAAGTCACTGCGGCGGTGACATCGGGCCAGATGAATGCCGCGATTGCGAAGGCTAGTAGTGACCGGCTTGATGCTGGTCGGGTCACGATCGGGAAGGATGCGTACGCAACCAGTAACAATGTCGCGGTAGGCGAGGGCGCGAAGGCGGATACTGGGGGAGCGGGAGCGGGCGTGATTGCTATTGGCGCTAACGCAGCAGCCGGTCGGCCGGGGTATTCGGGGGCTATTGCGATTGGCGACGGCGCACGCGCGGTCGATGGCTCGCAAGGCGGCTGGATGCGTGCAGTAGCAGTCGGAGCAGGCGCGCAGGCGCAAGGGGTCTCTGTTGCCATTGGACCCGATGCTCAGTCCAGCCCTGGTAATGGGGTCGCGTTAGGGGACCAAGCCAGTGTAGGCGCGAATGCCACGTGGGCAGTGGCGCTTGGCACTGGCTCGGCAGCCGATCGAGCCGATACGGTTTCGGTGGGGAACGCCAAATCCCAGCGTCAGATCGTGAACGTTGCAGCGGGTACGCAGGACACCGACGTCGTGAACGTGACGCAGTTGAAGGGCGTAGCGACGGCGCTGGGTGGTGGTGCGGGCATCGGCGCCGATGGCAGCGTGACGGCACCGACGTATCACGTCGGCGACAAGACCTACGGTAATGTGGGTGACGCGATCACGGCGGCGGCGGAAACCGGCGGCGGTACGAATCCGAACGAGGTTGCATACGACGATGCGACGAAGAGCACGATCACGCTGGCCGGCGAGCAAGGCACGACGCTGAAGAACGTTGCAGCGGGCGCGGTGAATGCGACGAGCATGGAAGCGATGAACGGTTCGCAGCTGTACGGCGCGTCGCAGAGCGTGGCGGGTGCGCTGGGTGGCGGTTCGACGGTGGACGCAGTAGGCAAGCTGACAGCACCGGCGTACACGCTGGATGGCGGCAAGACCACCGCGCACAACGTTGGTGACGCGGTGTCGAACCTGGACGGCCGTGTGACGACGAACGCGACGAACGTCGAGGAACTGCAAGACAATCTTGCCGAATCCGGTCTGTGGGACAAGGACAAGAACCACGTAATCGCGGCGGTGACGTACGACCGCAAGGCAGATGGCACGGCGGATCGCGGCTCGGTGACGCTTGGCGGTGCGGGCGCAGCAGCGCCGGTGGCGTTGAAGAACGTTGCAGTCGGTACGGTTGACACTGACGCAGCGAACGTGAGCCAGTTGAAAGGCGTTACTACGGCGCTGGGTGGCGGTGCAGGCATCGGCGCCAATGGCAGCGTGACGGCGCCGAAGTACCACGTTGGTGACAAGACCTACGGTAACGTGGGCGACGCGATCACGGCGGCGGCGGAAACCGGCGGCGGTGGCGGTACGGATCCGAACGCGGTTGCATACGACGATGCGGCGAAGAGCACGGTCACGTTGGCTGGCGAGCAAGGCACGACGCTGAAGAACGTCGCGGCCGGCGCGGTGAACGCGACGAGCCTGGAAGCGATGAATGGTTCGCAGCTGTACGGCACGTCGCAAAGCGTGGCGAGTGTGCTGGGCGGCGGTTCGACGGCGGACGCAGCCGGGAAGCTGACGGCACCGGCCTACACGCTGGACGGCGGCAAGACGACCGCGCAAAACGTTGGCGACGCGGTGTCGAACCTGGACGGCCGTGTGACGACGAACGCGACGACCGTCGAGAAACTGCAAGGCGATATAGCCGAATCCGGTCTGATGGACAAGGACACGGGCAAGGCGATTGCAGCGCTGACGTATGACCGCAAGGAAGACGGCACGGCGGATCGCGGCTCGGTGACGCTTGGCGGTGCGGGCGCGGCAGCGCCGGTGGCGTTGAAGAACGTTGCAGTCGGTACGACTGACACCGATGCAGTAAACGTGAGCCAGTTGAAAGGCGTTACCACGGTACTGGGCGGTGGCGCAGGCATCGGCGCCGATGGCAGCGTGACGGCACCGAAATACCACGTCGGTGACAAGACCTACGGCAACGTCGGTGACGCGATCACGGCCGCGGCGGAAACCGGCGGCGGTGGCGGTACGAATCCGAACGCTGTCTCATATGACGACAAGACCAAAGGCGCGATTACGCTGGCTGGCGAGAAAGGCACGACGTTGAAGAACGTCACAGCCGGCGTGGACGCGACCGACGCAGTGAACGTCGGCCAATTGTCGGATGCAACGAAGTCGATCCGCGATTCGCTCTCGGACGGCAGCCTGTCGATGCGCTACATCAAGGTCAAGGCAACGGGGCAAGCCGCAAACGCGATGGGAACCAATACCGTCGCGATCGGCGCGGGCGCAAACGCGACCGGAAATGGCTCGCTGGCCTTGGGTACGGGTTCGCGCGCGAACGGGCTCAACTCGGTCGCGATCGGTCTCAATTCGGTTGCTACGGAGGCGAACCAGGTATCGGTTGGCGACGTCGGTCGCGAACGTCGCATTTCGAATGTAGCCGACGGTACGGAAGATACCGACGCAGTCAACGTGAATCAATTGACCGAAGCGATCGAAAAGATGTCCGACCGGACCGACAAGCTGTCGTCGGAGCTCAGGTCGCGGCATGGCTCGCTGACGGCTAACGTCCTTGCAGCCAAGACAGACTTGGCATCGGCCGACCCATCGAAATTCTTGCAAGTTGCCGGTGCGGGAGCGGACGGTAGTCAGGAGAATACCGCGAACATCGTCGGCGGCGATCCGGCGAGCGACACTGCCGCCGCGATCGGTGTAGGTTCCATTGCCTCGGGCGCGAATGCGGTCGCCCTCGGCGTGCGTAGCTACGCGTACTCGGATGGCGCAGTGGCCATCGGTAACATGGCCCAAACGGGTGCCGGCCAAGCCAATTCGGTGGCCATCGGGTCAAATGTGACGACCAACGGGGAAAGCGCGCTTGCCGTGGGTTCGCAGGCGCGGGCGAACGGTGACAACGCGATCGCACTCGGCAATAACGGCGTGGCGGCAATCGGCGCGAATTCCATTGCGCTCGGTAACAAGGCCAGCTCCGCAGCAGGTGCGACCAATGGCATTGCGCTGGGCGCGTCCGCGAGTGTTGCACGCAACGTGGCCGACTCGATGGCGCTGGGCGCAAATGCCAGCGTCGAAAAAGGCGCGAATAGTGCGGTCGCACTGGGTACCGGTTCCAAGGCGACGCGCGCCAATACCGTTTCGGTGGGTAATGCCGGAAGCGAGCGCCAGATGGTGAACGTCGCGGCGGGTACGCAAGGCACCGACGCGGTGAACGTGACGCAGCTGAGCGGCGTGACAACGGCGCTGGGTGGCGGTGCGGGCATTGGCGCCGATGGCAGCGTGACGGCGCCGAAGTACCACGTCGGCGACAAAACCTACGGTAACGTCGGTGACGCAATTACGGCTGCGGCGGCAAGCGGCGGTGGTGGCGGTACGAATCCGAACGCAGTTGCATACGACGATGCGACGAAGAGCACGATCACGCTGGCTGGCGAGCAAGGCACGACGCTGAAGAACGTTGCTGCCGGCGCCGTGAATGCGACGAGCATGGAAGCGATGAACGGTTCGCAGCTGTACGGCACGTCGCAAAGCGTGGCGAGTGTGCTGGGCGGCGGTTCGACGGTGGACGCAGCAGGCAAGCTGACGGCGCCGGCGTATACGCTGGACGGCGGCAAGACCACCACGCACAACGTTGGCGACGCATTCTCGAACCTGGACGGCCGCGTGACGACGAACGCGACGAACGTCGAGAAACTGCAAGGCGATATTGCCGAGTCCGGTTTGATCGACAAGGACACGGGCAAGGCGATCGCGGCGCTGACGTACGACCGCAAGGCAGACGGCACGACGGATCGCGGTTCGTTGACGCTTGGCGGTGCGGGCGCAGTAGCGCCGGTGGCGTTGAAGAACGTTGCAGGCGGGATTTCGGATACCGACGCAGTGAACGTAGGCCAGATGAAGGGCATCACCACGGCATTGGGTGGTGATGCGGGTATCGGCGCCGACGGCAGCGTGAAGGCACCGACGTATCACATCGGTGACAAGACCTACGCTAACGTGGGTGACGCGCTTGCAGCCGCGGCAGCAAGCGGTGGCGGTGGTACGGATTCGAATGCGGTTGTGTACGACGATGCAGCCAAGAGCGCAGTCACGCTGTCTGGCGAGAAAGGTACGACGCTGAAGAAAGTTGCAGCGGGCGCGGTGAGTGCGGATAGCACGGAAGCGGTGAACGGTTCGCAGCTGTATGGCGCCGCGCAAAGTGTGGCGAGCGCGCTGGGTGGTGGGTCGAAGGTAGACGAAACCGGTAAGGTGATGGCACCGACGTATAAGCTGGACGGCGACAAGACCAGTGCGAATAACGTTGGCGAAGCCGTGTCGAATCTCGACGGCCGTGTGACGACGAACGCGACGAACGTCGAGAAACTGCAAGGCGATTTTGCTGAGTCGGGTCTGGTGGACAAGAACACGCGCAAGGTGCTTGCGGCGGTGACGTACGACCGTAACGACGGCACGGCGCATGGCAACTCGGTGACGCTGGGCGGCGCGGACGCGGCAGCGCCGGTTGCGTTGAAGAACGTTGCAGATGGCGCGGTGGCCAAAACGAGCACGGATGCGCTGAACGGCTCGCAGCTGTACGGCGCGTCGCAGAGTGTGGCGAGTGCGCTGGGCGGTGATTCGATTGTGGACGCAGGCGGTACGGTGAGGGCGCCGACGTACACGCTGGACGGCGGCAGGACCACGGCGAAAAACGTTGGCGAAGCGGTGTCGAACCTGGACGGCCGTGTGACGACGAACGCGACGAACGTCGGGAAACTGCAAGACAATCTTGCCGAATCTGGTCTGTTCGACAAGGACAAGAACCAGGCAATTGCGGCGCTGACGTACGACCGCAAGGAAGACGGCACGGTGGATCGCGGTTCGGTAACGCTTGGCGGTGCGGGCGCAGCAGCGCCGGTGGCGTTGAAGAACGTCGCAATGGGCATCGGCGACACCGATGCGGCGAACGTGCGTCAGGTGAAAGACATTACCACGGCGCTGGGCGGTGACGCGGGCATCGGCGCCGATGGCAGCGTGACGGCACCGAAGTATCGCATCGGCGACAAAACCTACGGCAACGTTGGCGACGCGCTCGCAGCCGCGGCAGCGAGCGGAGGCGGCGGTACGGATTCGAACGCGGTCTTGTACGACGATGCAGCCAAGACCGCGGTCACGCTGTCCGGCGAGAAAGGCACGACGTTGAAGAACGTTGCCGCCGGCGCGGTGAACGCGACGAGCATGGAAGCGATGAACGGTTCGCAGCTGTACGGTACGTCGCAAAGTGTGGCGAGTGCGCTGGGCGGTGGTTCGACGGTGGACGCGGCCGGCAAGGTGACGGCGCCTGCGATCCGTGTCGGCAGCAAGACCTACGGTAACGTCAGTGACGCGATTGCGGCCGCGGCAGCCAGCGGCGGCGGTGGTGGTAAAGGCTCGAGCTTCGTCACGATCGATGGTATGGGTTCGGACGGTAGTCGGTTCAATACCGCGAGCATCGCGACGGGCGATCCGGAGAGTACGACAGCCGCCGCGATCGGCGTGGACGCTCATGCGGCCGGGGCGAACGCGATTGCGCTCGGCCTGAACACCGGGGCGCTGTCGAACGAATCGGTTGCGATCGGCAATATGGCGCAGACGGGCTCGGATCAAGCGTACTCGGTGGCCATCGGTTCATGGGTGACGACCAATGGCGCGGGAGCGCTGGCGATCGGCTCGAACGCGAAGGCAAACGGCGAGAACGCGGTTGCGCTCGGCAATAGCGGCATCAAGGCAATCGGTGAAAGCTCGATCGCGATCGGCAATGCAGCGGAAGCCGCGGTAGGCGCGACCAATGGCATTGCAATGGGTACGAGTGCGAGCGTTGCACCGAACCTGACTAATGCGATGGCGCTGGGTGCCAATACGAGCGTGGAAGGCGCGGCGAATGGTGCCGTGGCGCTGGGCGCAGGCGCCAAGGCGACGCGCGCCAATACCGTTTCGGTGGGTAATGCCGGAAGCGAGCGCCAGATCGTGAACGTCGCGGCGGGTACGCAAGGCACCGACGCGGTGAACGTGACGCAGCTCAGTGGCGTAACGACGGCGCTGGGTGGCGGTGCGGGCATTGGCGCCGATGGCAGCGTGACGGCACCGAAGTACCACGTCGGCGACAAGACCTACGGTAACGTGGGTGATGCGATTACGGCCGCGGTTGAGATTGGTAGCAGCAAGGATCCGAACGCGGTTGCATATGACGATGCGGCGAAGAGTACAGTCACGCTGGCTGGCGAGAAAGGCACGACGCTGAAGAACGTTGCGGCCGGCGCGGTGAATGCGACGAGCATGGAAGCGGTGAACGGCTCGCAGCTGTACGGCGCGTCGCAGAGCGTGGCAAGCGCACTGGGGGGCGGTTCGGCGGTGGACGCAGCAGGCAAGCTGACAGCACCGTCGTATACGCTGGACGGCGGCAAGACGACTGTGCACAACGTTGGCGACGCGGTGTCGAACCTGGACGGCCGTGTGACGACGAATGCGACGGACGTCGAGAAGCTGCAGGACGACATTGCCGAGTCCGGTCTGGTGGACGAGGACACGGGCAAGGTGATCGCGGCGGTGACGTACGACCGTAAGGAGGACGGCACTGCAGATCGTGGCTCGGTGACGCTTGGCGGTGCGGGTGCAAAGGACCCGGTGGCGTTGAAAAACGTCGCAGCCGGTGCGGTAAACGCGACGAGCACGGAAGCGGTGAATGGCTCGCAGTTGTACGGCGCGTCGCAGAGCGTGGCAAGCGCACTGGGTGGCGGTTCGACGGTGGACGCAGCAGGCAAGCTGACGGCACCGGCGTATACGCTGGACGGCGGCAAGACGACCGCGAACAACGTTGGCGACGCGGTGTCGAACCTGGACGGCCGAGTGACGACGAACGCGACGAACGTCGAGAAGCTGCAAGACGATATTGCGGAGTCCGGTCTGATCGACAAGGACACGGGCAAGGTGATCGCGGCGGTGACGTACGACCACAAGGAAGACGGCACGGCGGATCGCGGCTCGGTGACGCTCGGCGGCGCGGGCGCAGCAGCGCCGGTGGCGTTGAAGAACGTCGCGGCTGGCGCGGTGAATGCGACGAGCACGGAAGCGGTGAACGGCTCGCAGTTGTACGGCACGTCGCAGAGCGTGGCAAGCGCGCTGGGTGGTGGTTCGACGGTGGACGCGGCGGGCAAGGTGACGACACCGAAGTACCACGTTGGCGACAAGACGTACGGTAACGTGGGTGACGCGATCGTCGCCGCAGCCGAAATGGGTAGCGGTACGGATCCGAACGCGGTTGCATACGACGATGAAGCCAAGCGTGCGGTCACGCTGGCTGGCGAGCAAGGCACGACGCTGAAGAACGTTGCAGCGGGCACCGTGAATGCAACGAGCATGGAAGCGGTGAACGGCTCGCAGCTGTACGGCGCGTCGCAGAGCGTGGCAAGCGCGCTGGGCGGCGGTTCGACGGTAGACGCAGCAGGCAAGCTGACGGCACCGGCGTACACGCTGGACGGCGGCAAGACGACGGCGAAAAACGTTGGTGACGCAGTGTCGAACCTGGACGGCCGTGTGACGACGAATGCGACGAACGTTGAGAAGCTGCGAGACGATATTGCCGAATCCGGCCTGGTGGACAAGGACACGGGCAAGGTGATCGCGGCGGTGACGTACGACCGCAAGGAAGACGGCACGGCGGACCGCGGCTCGGTGACGTTGGGCGGTGCGGGCGCAGCAGCGCCGGTGGCGTTGAAGAACGTCGCAGCAGGCGTGGATGATAGCGACGCGGTGAACGTCGGCCAGTTGAACACCGGGTTGTCCGATATGAAGCGCGAACTGGCTGAAGGCAACATCGATCTGAAGTACATCAAGGTCCGGGCCAGCGACGCACCCGCGACCGCTACTGGCGCTCAGTCTGTCGCGATCGGTTCAAAGGCCTTGGCAGGCGGTTCGAATACATTGGCGCTGGGTGCCGGTGCGCGTGCGCTCGCGAGCGGATCGGTTGCGCTGGGTTCCAACTCCGTTGCGAACGAGGCGATGACGGTGTCCGTCGGTGATGACGGGACCGAACGCAAGATCGTCCACGTGAGAGCGGGGGACGTCACAGCCAGGAGTACGGATGCGATCAATGGATCGCAGTTGTTCGAGGCGCTGGGCAAACTGAAATCCCGTGTCGCAGCTGAGCAGTCGCACCTGTTGTCTCGGGTCAATGCGCTTGCGGATTCGGACGAGTCGAATTCCCTGGTCGCGGTCGACGGTATGGGGGGGACGAACTCGGCGAGTATCAGCGGGGGCGATCCGGAGAGCACGACGGCCGCCGCGATCGGCGTAGAGGCTCATGCGGCAGGGGCAAACGCGATCGCGCTCGGGCTGAACACTGGGGCGCTGTCGGACGAATCGGTTGCGATCGGCAATATGGCGCAAACAGGCGCGGACCAATCGTACTCGGTGGCCATCGGTTCGAAGGTGACGACCAATGGCGCGGGAGCGCTGGCGATCGGTTCGAACGCGAAGGCGAACGGCGAGAACGCGGTCGCGGTCGGCAATAACGGCATCAAGGCGATCGGTGAAAGCTCGATCGCGATTGGCAATGCCGCTGAAGCCGCAGTGGGCGCGACCAATGGCATTGCGCTGGGCGCGGGTGCGAGCGTTGCGCCGAACGTGACCAATGCGATGGCGCTGGGTGCCAATACGAGCGTGGAAGGCACGGCGAACGGTGCCGTGGCGCTGGGCGCAGGCGCCACGGCGACGCGTGCGAATACCATTTCGGTGGGTAGCGCCGGAAGCGAGCGCCAGATCGTGAACGTTGCGGCGGGTACACAAGGCACCGACGCGGTGAACGTGGCGCAGCTCAGTGACGTAACGACCGCGCTGGGCGGCGGTGCGGGCATCGGCGCCGATGGCAGCGTGACGGCACCGAAGTATCACGTCGGCGACAAGACCTACGGTAACGTCGGCGACGCGATCGCGGCTGCAGCGGCAAGTGGCGGCAGTGGCGGTATGGATCCGAACGCGGTTGCGTACGACGATGCAGCGAAGAGCACGGTCACGCTGGCTGGCGAGAAAGGCACGACGCTGAAGAACGTTGCGGCCGGCGCGGTGAATGCGACGAGCACGGAAGCGGTGAACGGCTCGCAACTGTATGGTGCGTCGCAGAGCATGGCCACAGCGCTCGGCGGCGGCTCGCAGGCAGGCGCCGACGGCACGATCTCCGCGCCCAGCTACTCGCTCGCGGGCGGCACGACGACGGTGAACAGTGTCGGTGCGGCGATCGGCAATCTCGACGGGCGGGTGACGGCCAACACGGGCGACATCTCGACCCTGAAGGATACGATCGCGAACAGCGGTCTGATCGATCCGGAAACCGGGCACGCGGTTGCAGCGGTGCGCTACGATCGCAACGAAGACGGTTCGGCGAATCGTGCATCGGTCACGCTCGGGGATGCCGGTACAGCGGTTGGCCTGCACAACGTGGCGGCCGGAGCGGTAAGCGCGACGAGCACCGATGCGGTGAACGGCTCGCAAATGCACGGCATGGCCACAAGCGTCGCGAATGCGATCGGAGGCGACACGACTGTCGATGAAAACGGGCACGTTGCCGTCAATTCGATCGAAGTGGGCGGTCACAAGTACGCGACCGTCTCACAGGCGGTGCAGGCGGCTGCGGCGTATGGCGCCACCGATTCGCTGGCGGTGCGCTACGACGTCGACTCGCACGGCAAGCCGAACTACGGTTCGGTGACGCTCGGCGGGCCCGCGGCGGCGCCGGTGATGCTGACCAACGTTGCCGACGGCAAGAGCCAGTACGACGCAGTGAACTACGGCCAGTTGTCGTCGCTGAAGAGCGACTTCGAAAATCGCCTCGGCACGATGGACGATCGCGTCAGCAAGATCGAAACTACAGGCGGCTCGGGCGGTGAATCGCGCCGTACGGTCGGCAACGACCTGATCAGCGGTTCGGGCGAAGCGGGCCAGGCGGTGATGGCGGCCCAATCCGGCAACGGCAGCAACAACGTTGCGATGGGTTCGGGCTCGACGATTAACGACGATGTTGGCAACGCCACGGTAGTCGGCGCGAACGCGACGGTGCGCGCCGCGGGCGGCACGGCGATTGGTGCGGGTGCTGATGCACACGCAGCTAATAGCACGGCGATCGGCCAGGACTCGTCGGCTCGCGGCGAGAACAGTACGGTGATCGGTCAGGGTGCGAAGGCCCGGGGCGACAACAGCGTTGCGATTGGTGCGGGCTCCGTCGCGAACGAGGACAACACGGTCTCGTTCGGTGACGGCTCTGACCAGGGCAAGCGCCGGATCGTCAATATCGCGGATGGCGTGAATGCGTCGGATGCGGCGACCAAGGGCCAGCTCGACCGGGCGGTTGGCGGGCTGCAAGGTCAGATCAACGGCGTATCGCGTAATGCCTATTCGGGCATCGCGGCGGCAACCGCGTTGACGATGATCCCGGGTGTCGATCCTGGCAAGACGCTGTCGTTCGGTATCGGCAGTGCGAGCTACAAGGGCTATCAGGCGGTCGCGTTCGGCGGGGAGGCCCGCATCAACAAGAACCTGAAGATGAAGGCCGGTGTGGGCTTGTCGAGCGGTGGCAACACCGTTGGCCTGGGGGCATCGTATCAGTGGTAACTGCCTGACTGGCGGAGCGGGGCAACCCGCTCCCGTATTTCCGGACCCGCCTCGCGCGGGTCTTTTTTATGGTGCGCCCGGCATGTGAGGTCGGACGGAATTCGTAGAGGTCAACTGGTGCTTGAGCTTGTTGTTATGCCGCTCCAATTCCTTGAGGTGCTGCGCTTCGGGGGCCGTCCTCCCGGCGAACTTCGTTTTTCAGTTGCGGTAGGTCGCTTCGGAGATCCCGTACTTGCGGCACAGCTCTGCCGGCTTCAGGTCAGTCTCGACTCCGTTCAAGATGCCGATGATTTTTTCTTCAGTGAACCGCGTCCGCGCGAATGGAGAGGCAACCCTTGATTTTGCAACTGGAATAATCTAATTAAGGTGATTTGGCAGTGAGGTGTTGTGGGTTGTCACAGGAGACTTGATCGATTTTAGAACGTTAAAGAAAATTCAGGTTTTCCAAATATAACTAAAACTATGATGGTTCTGTTGCTGGTTTTTCTTGCGATTGTCGGTGCGGCTTTTGTCGCTCTTGGCGTGAACGGGGTAAGGCGTTCGCGAAAATATAGGCCGCAATCGGAAAGTGGTTCGAGGGCCGAGCGTCAAAGTCTTGCGAAGGGAGTTGAGCCGCTCGCGCCGGGGCGTGCGCAGTTCGAGAGCGAGTTGCTTGTGGAGCGTGGACGAGTGGCCGGAACGGCAGTGCCTGACGTCGGAAGTCATCCTGACTGCACGGATAAGCGCACCGCGAGGCGCGGTCCAATGATAAAAGGCGAGCCGAAATCTTTGCTCGTGGGCGCAGCTCCTCATGGACATCGGGCACTTACCGCTGCGCAAGAGTCAGAGTTTTATGATCGATTGTGCACTGCATTGCCGGAGGCGGACATTTTCAAGCAAGTTGCTTTGAAAGAGCTCGTTGATGATGAGCATAATGATAAATTGAATATCAAATCATATAATAAAAAGGTTTTCGATTTCGTGGTTCGTGGAAGCGATGGTGGCTTATTGTATGCTGTTGAGTTGGATGATAGGTCGTGTGCGTGGCAATATACCCGCCGAGATGATTTGTTGAAAGATGACGTTGCACGGGCCATTGGATTGCGCGTGATGCGGTATTGGAGCGTCAAGACTGATTTGACCGTGCTGAGGCGAGATTTTGAGTCGTGCGCGGCTCGCTCATTTGGACGGCGGAATTAACCGGTTATTTCATGGCAACTTGGGGCGTGGTTGATCCCTACAGGTGCGATCGACATCGACTGCTGACAGATATGCCGAGACACGTCATTCAATGATGCAATTCAATGTGGCAGAAGGGGTGCTGGCTTCCAGCCTGCAGGTGCTTCCGACATTCGACCTAATCGGGATCGTTGTTGCGCTTGTACTGGGCGGAATGGCCAAGGGCATCACCGGCATCGGCGTGCCGCTGATCGCGATGCCGATCGTCAGCCAGTTCATGCCGATTCGGGATGCAGTATTGCTGCTGTCCATGCCGATCATTCTCGGCAACATTCCGCAGGCGCTCGAAGGTGGCCAGGTGCTTGCGACGGCGCGGAAGATCGCTGCGCCGATCGCGGGGACGGTGTTAGGTAATATCGCCGGCGTGGCGATCCTGCTTTCGCTGAACTCGGGTCACGCACAGGCAGCCTCTGGCGCAGTACTGATTGTGGTCGCGACACTGATGCTCGCGGCACCGAAGTTCAATTTGGCACCCGCGTGGCGCCAACCTGTTGGTTTCGCGCTCGGCTTCGGTGCGGCAGTGACGGAGAGCATTGCATCGGTTCCCGGCCCGTTGCTCGCCACTTACCTGATTTCGTCCGGCGCGAGCGGCCGGGCGTTTACGAAGCAGATCGCGATCATCCTCGTGGTTTCGGTCGTCACGCTGCTCACTACGTTCAGCGGCGCGGCGCAGGCGAGCGGTGCGGATCTCGCGATCTCGGCGGCCGCCACGCTGCCAGCGATTGCCGGCATGTGGCTGGTTCGTCCGCTGCGGGACAAGATGTCCCCTGAAATTTTCAGGAAGGTCGTCCTGCTGTTCGTGCTCGTCGCAGCGGCGCAAATGATCTGGAAATCCGGCGTGTTTCGACATGGCGGATCACTCGCCACGGGTGCGTGCCTTGTTAAGCCGTGTGATGAGTTGTTCGACTTTGGTGCAAAAGACCGCCAATGCCGCCTCGTGACCCGAGAGGTCACCCAGCCGAAGTTGGCCGGCCAGTTTTTCCCCGTAATCCCCCAAAGCACATGAGCCGAACAATTTGCTTGCGCCAGCTATCCGATGGATGCGGTCGGCGACGGCTACCGCGTTTTTGTCGGCTACTGCTGCCTGAAGGAAAGCAATATCCTTCAAGGTCTCTGTCACGAACCCTTGAATCAATATCGGCGGGTATGCGCCTTCTTCGGGCGAGAGATGCTGGGCCAGACTGCTCGTCGAGTCTGTCCGGGTCGAGCAAGGCGAAATTCCGATCCAATGCGCGAGTTTGTCACGCAGCACGGCCAAGGTTGTCGGTTTGACGAGCAGGCCGTCCATGCCGGCTTCCGCGCATCGGATTGCTTCATCGGGCAACGCGCTTGCAGTCAAGGCAACAATGGGGGTATCCCGTGATCGATGTTCCCGGGAACGGATGCGTTTCGTCAATTCATAGCCGTCCATCTCCGGCATCGCGCAATCGGTGAGTATCAATGCGAAGTCGGAATCGTCCAGTACTCGGAGTGCGTCCATGCCGTTGGATACCGCAACAGCGGTATAACCGAGTCGTTCAAGTTGCGCCTTGATGACCAGGCGATTGACCGGATGGTCGTCGACGACAAGAACTTGAAATCCCGACGTTTGATATTCAACGTGCATGCGCCGGATATCGGTCTCGGCGGATTGAGTTGCACCGACGACATGTAGACAAAGTGCTTCGACCGCAGAGTACATCAACGGATTGTGGCTGAGCCGACACGTGCCGTCAGCCGAGATCTCATAGCCCGTTGGAATCGGGTCGGCCGTTAGTCCGATAGCTGGCTTGTCGTTATCGATTGCCTCGAGTCGACTTTCGTCGACAAAGTGTATGTCCGCCTGTGCGGCGGCTCCCGCGAGGATGATGCCTAGCGGCGTCAGGAATTCGCGTAACGCTGCGGCTAGCGCTGGGTCGGACGACGCGATATGTGCATGTTTTCCCGCTAGCGGCGTGGAACGAGTCTGCAGCTGTACGTCCAGGTCCAGTTCAACCGTGACTCGAGTGCCGAAACCCGGCGTGCTCTCGATGTGAATGGATCCATGCATCAGCTCGACCAAGCGTTTGCAAATGGCCAAACCCAATCCAGTGCCGCCGAAGCGACGTACGATCGAAGTGTCGGCCTGCGTGAAGGGCGCGAACAGGCATTGCAGTTGCGCGGGCGCGATGCCGATGCCCGTGTCATGTACCGTGAAGTGCACACGTTGGCACGCTTCCCGTTGGTCGAAGACTGAGATGCTGATGCCGACCTCGCCGTTTTGCGTGAACTTGATCGCGTTGCTTATCAGATTAATGAGAATCTGGCGAAGGCGCAGACCGTCGACGTTCAATTCGGCGGCAAGTTGGTTACTGACGGAATTGCGAACGATAAGGCCCTTATCGTGAGCCAACGTCGAGGCCATGGCGCTGACGCCGTCCACGAGCGCCCGTAGATCAGTCGGTTCCGTCACGATCTCCAAGTGTCCGGCATCTATCTTCGAGAAATCGAGAACGTCGTCGAGAATCTGCATCAACGTCATCGCAGATTCCCCGATCATGTGAAGCATCCGTTGCTGCTTTGTGCTCAACGATTCGTGGCGCAACAGTTCCAACATCCCTATGATCCCGTTCATCGGCGTGCGGATCTCGTGGCTCATGGTGGCGAGAAATCGCGACTTCGACGCTGCCGCAATTTCAGCCGCTTCTTTCGCACGGGCGAGTTCTTCCCCCTGCGCCTTCGCGTGAGTGACGTCCGACCAGACTCCGCTCCAGAATATCGTGCCGTCTGGCTCCATTTGCGGCGTCGCTTCGGTGTGGATCCATCGCTCGAGGCCATGTGACACACATCGAAAATCGATGGAGATCGGCGTCATGGTAAGCGCCGAGTACTTGACGGCGGATTTAATGAGAGGCCTGTCATCGGGGTGAATTCGCGAGAGCGCCGTAAGCGCATCGGCTTCCATCGTCAGCGCATCCAGATCCCACATGGCACGCGTATTACCACCTACATAGGGAAACCTTAGTGCACCATCCGGTGTACGGCGAAGTTCGAAGACGACCACTGGAAGATGAGACGTCACGCGTCTTAAACGTTGATCCAGAGCACGCGCACGTTGTTCTGCGTCGCGAATGGTCGTCACATCGACCAACGTCACCAGAAGGCCACCTGGCTTTCCGCTTGGCAATTGAAACGGATGCATCCAGTACAACCAGGACCGCAACTTATGGTCGCCGTCCATCAGGTTGACCTCGGCATGATGGGCTCGATTTTGATCTTGGACTTGCTCGCTCATCGTGTGGATCTGCATACTCCATGCGGGCTCCACCGGTAAAGCTTCCAGCGTTGTTCGACCAATCAAGTCCTCACGCTTCACCGAGAATGCAGTTTCATAGGCATGGTTGAGCGCGATATATCGGTTTGCACTATCTTTAGCGACCAGCGGATACGGTAGTGACTCCATTAGCGCTTCACGAAAGCTAAGCTGGTCTGCCAGCTCACGCTCGACCGCCAGCCGCTGACGGACCTCGTGACGAAGCCGGATGTACGCGATGATAATGATCGCCAATATGACCGCAGCGCCTAGTAACGTAAGCTCGAAGGTCCTCCATGGCAGTCCGACTGAATAGCGAGGCCAAAGCCAACGGCTTCGAATCCGTTGCTGCTCCATTTTTGGCATCGCGGCGATCGCGTTATTAATTATAGGTACCAGTCTCTCATAGCGGCGGTTTATTGAAATGGTCAACCGACTCTCGATATTGGCAGGTGATGCAATCTTGAGAGCACCCGGGAAATAGCTCCTGATGTTGAAATCGACGATCGCTGCGTTTCCGAGATACGCGTCGGCACGCCCCTCCGCTACCTCTTGCATCGCGTGATAGGCGTTCGCGGCCACGGCAATATCAGCGTCTGGCAGTTGGCGCAATACTTGAGCGGGAAGCTCGCTTGGATCCGAAATAACGATTCGACGGCCAGCGAGATCGACGATGCCTTGCGGCAGCGCGTGGGGACGGGTAACGATGACGTCGGGAAGGGTAATAAACGGAGTGCTGTAGAGCAAGTCGTCGCCGTGCCCCGTCGGTGCATTGACAGGCGCGGCGGCATCCACTTGACCTGATTGCGCCAGGGACAAGGTTTCTGCCCACGACTTCGTTTTCACCAGTGCGAAGCGGATGCCAAGGGATTTCGAGATATATGCCAGATAGTCGGCGACGATGCCACTCGGGCGACCATTGGCATCAATGTAGGCGATCGGTGCCCAGTCAGGGTCAATGCCAAGTTTGATCGGAGGCAGCGAAGCCAGCCAGCGTCGCTCGTCTGCCGTGAGTGCCAAACCGTGGGCCTCGTCAGGAATCTGCGGCGGCGACACCGGGTTTGTCGGCGAAGGTAGCGTCAACCGAAGCGCTGATGCTTCGATATTTTCAACCGTTGCCGAATCGATCAGACTCATAGTCAGGACGACTATGGCAATGATACTGCTCGACCGGGCACTTATCCAAAAGGTATTCTTCAAAATAACGGATTATGTGGAGTACGTTGTAACGCGCGCCGTATAGAGCATTTCAACTCGCCGTGTACCTCATCGCTTTGGGGCATGGATCCTGAGCCGGGAAAACCGTGACGTCCAATAGCGCTCGCAGTGAGGAGGGTAGTGTCAACCGTTGAGCCCGAGATTGGCGACGTACTCGTAGAGTTCCGCATCGCTTTTGAGGCCAAGCTTGCGCTTTGCCGATATCTTGGCCCAGCTGACCGTTTTGATTGTCCGATGGAGAACCTGGCTGACTTCAGCCGGTGATTTACCGCTGCCGAGAAGGCGTAACACTTCGAGCTCTCGAGGAGTCAAATTAGCAGCACGCCGGCTTTCTGTTTCGGTCAGCCCAAGCTTCGATAGTTCGAGCTGCAGCTTGGCACTGATGTAGACTGCCCCTCTCAGGGCGGCACGGACGGCGGCGAACAGTTCGTTCCTTTCCGCTCCTTTCTCGACGATACCCAGCACACCCTCGTTCAACATCGCGCGTAACAGCCCGGCATTTGCCATGTTTGTGAGCACGATGACCGGTAAGGCCACGTGTTCTCGTCGAATGATCGAAAGCATAGGCAATCCGTCGACACGTCCGGTGTTAGGCATCGAGAAATCCGTAATCACGACATCGCACGCGACGCGGGCCAAGATCGACATCAACTCCCTGGAGTCGCGCGCTTCTCCCACGACCTCGAGGCCATTCTGCTCGATCAGAACGCGGCAGCCGAGCAGCATGATCGGATGGTCGTCTGCGAGTACAACGCGGCATGCCATTCCAGACTCCCCCCTAATTTGTATCGGCCGAGTTTGCCAAATGATATGGGGCCGATGTGCGCCAACCAAAAAGCCAGATTACGCCTGTGCGATTCTCGTAAATATCAGAATTGTCTGATTTCGAAAGTGCGCGTATCAATTTATATTGTTTTTTGATCGCGCCATGCCACGCCGGTACTCCTCTTCAAAGGTGGTGGATTTGTACCGGCGGCGAGTGATCTGAGCGACCTGCCGGGGTCCTGGATTACCCGCTGTCGAAACGCAAGCGTGGTTGCCGTCAGGAAAACCGTAACCGCTCACGCTTTAGGCTTGGTCCTGATATTGGGTTGACGTACATCTGAAAGGTCTTCATTCCGGGCGTACCCGCCTCGTGATGTGGGCGCCCCAAAGCCGTGATGGCAATTCCTATGGGAGAAAAGCAATGCCAGTTGTCACCTTGAAGCTGCTGAAAGGCGCGTTTTCGCAAGAGAAGACGCAGCAGATGATGGATGGTGTTACCGACGCGATTGCGGCAATAGCGGGAGAGTATATTCGTCCGCACACCGTCGTCATTGTGGACGAAGTGTCGGACGGTCTTTACTCGTCGGGAGGCCACAAGGTGACGTTGAAGACGATCGACATGCTACGCATGAGAGGCGCCAAATCGTCGAACTAGGGACCTATCCGTGATTTCGTGGGCGGGCATATCATGAGGTGTAAAAGTCATGGATATGCCGCCAATGAAGAAGAAACAGACGGTGGCGTCCAAGGCAGCGGCCCGTGGGCCGCTGCCTGAATTGCCCAAGCCACTGCTGAACCAGTTGGTCAAGGGGCCGATGACGCCTGCCGAGGTGCCGGACCTGATGCTGGCGTTCAACAAGACAGTCATCGAGCGCGCGATGGGCGCCGAGATGAATCTGCATCTGGGCACCACCGGGGCCAGTCCAAGCCGCCTCGGCAGGCCAGCGAGCGCAACGGCGCCAGCGGCAAAACGGTCATCACCGATCGCGGCCCGGTTCGGGGCGACGTCCCCCGCGATCGCGACGGCAGCTTCGAGCCGATCCTGATTCCCAAGCATGAGCGCCGCTTCACCGGCTGTGACGAACGCATCATCGCGTCGAACAGGGGCGCGTTCTGCACAAGTATTCCAGATCAATCGCGATCCCATTGGGCAAGCATAGCGACTGCCGTGCTTGCGGCGGAGCCGACATCGATGGTGATTCTCCAGGCACCGGCCACGACTCCGTAGGTGCTGCTGCCGGGAGCGTCCAGCTCGCGATGGCTGCCACCATCGTGCTTACTACACTGCTGCGGATGCAAGTCCGGGGCGGATCGGAATCGGCCGACGCCGGACTGCGCTGATTCGTCCTTGGCTGATTTACGGCGGTCGGAACCCACAGCGATACTCGGCACTTCATTCAAATTGACGGCGGGGCGACGCGCCACGTGTCGGCAGAATCGTCGCTCACATACGGATATGCAGGACATTACCGGTCGTTTCGCGCTCCCGCTTACGCCCCCTTTTTCGGATGTGCCGCCGCCGTACGGTCGGTGCCGTAGCATGTGTGAGAAAAGGGGCGGCCCAGGGCCACGCGTGTTCGACTTGTGCTCCCACGGAATCTCGCGTGAGCAAGCAAAAGCGTCCGCGGCGGATTTCGGATCTGGCAACGCTGCATGGCTGCGTCAGCGTCCTGCGTCCCGTTCGTTGCGGCGAACGCTTGCCGTTGGCCTTGCGTTCGCGGCGTCGTGCTGCCTTGCGACACATATGCTCGAAAACGGGCCGGCACATCCGTCTCCAGACACCGTTTACCGGGGCTCCATCTCCGGTGTGTCGACGCGGCAATCGGTACCAGCGCGAGTATCGGCCGCTGATGACGTAGAGGTGGAGGTGGCGCTGGGGCCGTATTCGCGTGCCATGTCACCGCATGAGGCATCGCATCGTGACCCGGTGCGCAACGCTGCCGCCCCGACGGCAGTGACGAAGTCTCACAACCGTGGCGGGCACACCTCGGTGCGAACGATGCGCACGAACGTGCCAGCCAAGGCCGAGCATGGAGTGTCGGTAGAGCGCTTGGCCGAAGGACTTGACATGACCGACGCTGAATTCGCGCACTGGCTGGAAGCGACGCGGGATCATTCCCGCCGTCGAGAGCCCCTCTCCGAACAGGGCGAGTGGTACTTCCACTCCATCAACCACCCGCGCCTGATCCCGTATTGACAGTGGGCGACGCGTTCACGACCCAGCCGAAATCCTCGCGATCCGGAAGCCGTTCCGCCAGTGGGCACCCCATGACGCGTGATCGAATAATGTCATTCGATCGGGCGTGACATGCCATTTGCGCTGAGAACGGCAGGCACGAGCCACGTGCACATACCGGACGGGCTGCGCATGTAGGTTACCAACGCATCTAAGCGCCTTTCTCGCGCCATGGTCTTCGCAATGATGCACGACGAATGTGCTTTTTTCGCGCCGACGATGAGAATTTTCTAGTCCCTTACGGCGATGTCGAGCGTTATTGTTCAGGCATTGGATTTCGCGCGACCGTCGGTGTCACGATCTCCAGCTTGGGATAGCGTACTGTCGCAGTGACTTGATACCTTCTGTCGTGTCGGAGGTGTCGCCACGACAGTTTTTTGATAGCCATGTTTGGAATTTCCATCGATGAGTTTTATTGATCGAGAAAGCTATTCGAGTTCGTTTTCGTCCGGCATGAATGCAGATGATTTTATTTCGGCACGGAAGATAAATATTGTCGTCGCAGACTCCTATCCGATGATAGTGCAGGGCCTGCGTCACATTTTCTCGAGTGTGGAAAGTATGCAAATCGTCGCCGAGGCGCATACGTTGTCCGGCATGGCGTCGATGTTGGGCACTTTCGAATGTGATGTGTTGATTTGCGATTATGCATTTGGCGACGATCCGGAGCCGGACGGGATGCGAATGCTTGAAACCATCCGCAGAAACCATCCGAACGTGAAGATTATCCTGTTGGCCGAGTTGAGGGATGGACTGTCCGTCCAGCGCGTGATGAAAAAGGGCGTATCGGCATTCGTTGTGAAATCGAGTGACGATTCACTTTCCTTGCCGAAAATCGTCGATAAAGTCATGCGCGGGAAAAGGTATGTGGATTCGGACATTGCGGGAGATATGCTGTGCGATTCGGGTCGAGGTGGTGACAGGCAGGCGCGAACCAATTTATTGTCACCGCGCGAGCTTGATGTGGTACGGCTTCTGTCGAGCGGAATGGCAGTCGGGGAAATCGCGGAAAAGCTCAGTCGAAGTCGGAAAACGATCAGTACGCAAAAGGCAAACGCAATGAAGAAGTTCGGCGTGAAGACTAATGTCGATCTGGTAGACGCCGTGCGGGATATGCTTTGGCGAGGCTAGCTGATTTTTTTGACGCGGTTCGACCATTTTCTGACAATGGTTCTTTTCAATGAAAGGGCCGCCCGCGCCACCGTTGAATTACGTTTTCGAGCTCGACGTGATTGAAGATCGCAGGAAATTCCCGCTCTTATGCCCCGCTTTTGTAATGATAGCCGTATTACTTTCCTCATGCGGTGGCGATTCTGGGGTAGGGAGCATCGGGTGGAAGGAAAACCACGGCAACGAGATCGTCGTCAAGATGCGCCGATCGTCCGGCGGGACGCAGCGCTACGGCACCGTGATGGCACGGGACATGTACAACGATGTAGTTGACGGAACGCGATGGGCGACGGTGCCGGTTACTCGCGCGCTGGAAAATCGACGTCCTGAAAAGGCAGTCAACCTGAGCGTCGCGTCGGTCGACGCCTGCAGTTGGACATTTCAGGACGCTATCGACGATCTCATGGGGCAAGGCGTGACGGTTGTCGCTGCCGCCAGCAATGATGTCGTTAGCGAGATCGATGCATCGCCGGGTCGTCGGGATATGATTTCAGTGGCGAAAAGCGACCAGGCCGGTCGTCGCGTGCTCGGCGGCAATACGCATTCACGTGTGACGCTGAGCTCACCGGGGACGAACATCGGGACTCTCTCCCATACCGGTACGCGAGTACCAGCCGATGCGTCCCACGGCGATATGCATGGCACTAGTCTCGCGGCACCCCAGGTGTCGGGCGTGGTATCGCTGATGTTGACGACCAACCCTTGGTTGACCCCCCCTGAGGTCGCGAGCATTTTGAAGCGCACGGCACGTTTTGCGTCAATTGCGCCGGAGACACGATCGCGCAGGGTGATTTCGCCGAGAGGTGGCATACACGATGCAGCAGGCTGCTGTATCGACTGCTGCCGCCGAGCGGAATAGCCCGACCCGCTAATGAAAGGGCCGACTTTCATTTTAGAGGTGGCGCTCGCCACAATCCGATTTTTCGCGCCGGGTGGCCACACTATTCACGCTGTGCGGCCATCAACGTGCTGAGTCTGGCGGTCAACTGCTCGACTTGTGCGAAAAACGCCGCCAGTGCTGCCTCCTGGCCCGTCACGCCATCCTCTCGAAGTCGCTCGGATAATCGCTCGCCGGCATCAGCCAGGACATCCGAGCCGAATAATTTGCTGGCACCGGCGATGCGGTGGATATGCTCGGCCGCCGCCACTGCGTTGCCGCTTTGTATTGCGGCCTGAAGGAAGGCCATATCCTTCGCGGTCTCGGCCAGAAATCCCCGGATCAGCTTGGGCAAGTGCGTGCGTTCTTCAGGCGAGACGGGCGGGGAAAGCCAGCGCATGGCGTCCGTCTGTATCTGGCAAGGCGCCGTCGGCACCCAACGCGCGAGCTGCTCGCGCAGTACCGCCAGCGTGGTGGGTTTGACGAGCAGGCCGTCCATGCCGGCTTCGGCGCACCGAATCGCTTCGTCGGGCAATGCGTTGGCCGTCAACGCAAGAATGGGGATGCGCCGCGATCGGGGCTCCCGGGAGCGGATACGTCTCGCCAGGTCGTAACCATCCATGTCCGGCATCGCGCAATCGCTGAGCACCAGCGCGATACCGGAATCGTCCAGCGCGTGCAGTGCGTCCGTGCCGTTGGAGACCGCAATGGCGGTATAGCCGAGTCGAGCGAGTTGCGCCTCGATGACGAGCCGATTGATCGGATGGTCGTCCACGACGAGGATTCGAATACCCGACGACGGATATTCAACAGATGGAAGACGGGTATCGGTCCCTGCGAAGCGAGGTGCGGCAGTGGCATGAAGGCACAATGCTTCGACCGCGGCGCATGTCAACGGATTGTGGCTGAGCCGACACGTGCCGTCGGGCGAGATCTCGTAGCCCGTCGGGATGGGGTCGTCGGTCAGGCCGATAACGAGCCTGTCGTCCCGGATTTCGAAGAGCCGGCATTCGTCCACAAAGCGTATGTCTGCCCGCGACGTATCGCCGGTCACGACGACGCCGAGCGGCATCAGGACTTCACGCAGCGCGGCCGCGAGCGCTATGTCGGATAAGTCGATAGTGGCCTGCTTGCCTGCGACCGGCGTAGACCGAGCCACAAGATGGACGTTCAGGTCGAATTCGACGATGACGTGCGTACCGACACGCGGCGTGCTGTCAATGCGAATGGAGCCCTGCATCAGTTCGACCAGTCGTTTGCAGATGGCCAGCCCCAGACCGGTGCCGCCGAAGCGGCGCGAGATCGACGTGTCGGCCTGTGTGAAAGGCGCGAACAGACATTGCAGTTGCGCCGGGGTGATGCCGATGCCTGTGTCGTGTACCGTGAAGCGAACGCGCTGGCACGCATTGCGGTAGTCGATAATCTCGACGCGTACGCCGACCTCGCCGCTTTCCGTGAACTTGATTGCGTTGCTCATCAGGTTGAATAGAATCTGGCGAAGACGCAGGCCGTCTATCTCGAGTTCAGCGGCGAGTCGGTGGCTGACGAAATTGCGCACGACGAGGCCCTTGTCGTGGGCGAGCGTGGCGGCTACCGCACTGACGCCGTCCAGGAGCGCGCGCAGGTCGGTCGGTTCGTTCACGATTTCCAACTGTCCTGCATCGATCTTCGAGAAGTCCAGAACGTCGTCGAGAATCTGCATCAACGTCATCGCGGATTCCCCGATCATGTGAAGCATGCGCTGCTGCCTGATGCTCAACGACTCGTGTCGCAACAGCTCGAGCATCCCTATGATCCCGTTCATCGGTGTGCGTATCTCGTGGCTCATGGTGGCGAGAAATCTCGCTTTTGATGCCGCGGCCAATTCGGCCACTTCTTTCGCACGGGCCAGTTCCCTGGCTTGCGCCTTGATGTGAGTGACATCCGACCACACGCCACTCCAGAATATCGTCCCGTCATGCTCGGTTTGGGGTGTCGCTTCCGTGTGAATCCAGCGCTCGCATCCCTGGGAACGGCAGCGAAAATCGATGGAAACCCGCTGCATGGTCCGTGCGGAATGCCTGACAGCCGATTTGATGAGAGGTCGGTCATCGGGATGCACCCGTGAAAGCGCCGTCAGCGCATCGTCTTCCATCGTTTGCGCATCCAGATCCCACATGGCGCGGGTATTGCCTCCGACATAAGGAAAACGGAGCACGCCATCCGGAGTGCGACGCAATTCGAAGACGACTGCCGGAAGATGGGCGGTCACGCGCCTCAATCGTTGATCCAGCGCGCGTGCACGCTGTTCTGCATCACGAATCGTGGTGACATCCACCAACGTGACGAGCAGCCCGCCCGGCTTCCCACTCGGCAATTGAAAGGGATGCATCCAGTACAGCCAGGACCGCTGCTTCTGGTCGCGATCCATCAGATTGACCTCGGCGTGATGAGGTTGTTGCTGATCCTGAACTCGTTCGCTCATCGCGTGGATGCTCCGATTCCATTGGGGATCCAGCGGCGACGCGTCGAGCGTCGTTTTACCGATCAGCTCGTCGCGCTTCACCGAGAATGCAGTTTCATAAGCGTGATTGAGCGCGATATATCGGTTCGCGCTATCTTTCGCGACCAATGGGTATGGAAGGGATTCCATCAGCGCTTCGCGGAAGCTGAGCTGATCGGCCAGTTCACGCTCAACTGCCAATCGCCGGCGAACCTCGCGGCGCAGCCGGACGTATGCAGTGGTAATGGTTGCCAATACGATCGCGGTGCCGAGCAACACAAGCTCGAACGTTTTCCATGGCAGGCCTGCCGAATATCGAGGCCACAGCCATCGGCTTCGAATGCGTTGTTGTTCCCTCTTGGGGATAGCTGCAAGCGCACAGTTGATCAGGGGAATCAGTCGTTCGTAGCGGCGGTTGACTGCAATACTCAGCCGGCTGTCGAGATCGGCCGGCGACGCGATCTTGAGAATGCCAGGGAAATAGTTCCGGATGTTGAAATCGACGATCGCCGCGTTTCCGACATAGGCATCGGCACGTCCTTCTGCCACCGCGCTCATCGCTTGATGAGCGCTCGCGGCCATGACGATTTCCGCGTCGGGCATCTGTTGCCGTACCGTGGCGGGAAGCTCGCTGGGATCCGAGACCGCTATCCGGCGGCCGGCTAGATCGACGATTCCTTGCGGCGACACGTGAGGTCGAGTCACGACCACGTCCGGGAGCGTGATGAACGGGACGCTATAGAGCAAGACCCCGTCGCGGGCGACCGGCGTATTGACCGGTATGGCAGCATCCAGTTCACCCGACTGCGCGCGAGACAAGGTTTCCGCCCACGAATTCGTTTTCACGACAGCAAAGCGAATGCCTAGCGATGCCGATATATGGCCCAGATAGTCCGCAGCAATGCCGCTCGGGCGATCGTTTGCGTCAAGGTAGGCAATGGGCGCCCATTCCGGGTCCACGCCCAGTTTGATCGGGGGAAGCGAGGCCAGCCAGCTACGGTCTTCCGGCGTAAGCGTCAAGCGCTCGACCGTGCGATGAGTTTGTATCGGCACCGTCGGTTCCTTCGGCCAGGGCACCGCCGACCGAAGCGTCGATTCTCCGACATTTGCAACCGTTACGGACTCGATCGGGCACGTGCTCAGGACCGCGACGACGACAGCCACGCTCAACCGCAAGCTGACCCACAAGCTGTTCTTCAAAATTGACTTACCGTGCGATTGGATGGCGATGCTGCCGCCGATGCGGCACGCACATTTCAGTTGATGGGGGCGCGAATCGAATCGTTCCGGTGGGCATGACGCCTGAACCGGGGCCGTCTGCCACGTCCGACCGCCGTCGCGGCCGGGCAAGCGGCATCAGCCAATGAGTCCGAGATTGACGACATACTCGTACAGTTCGGCATCGCTTTTGAGGCCGAGCTTGCGCTTTGCCGATGTCTTGGCCCAGCTGACGGTCTTGATGGTCCGATGTAGTATCTGGCCGACTTCCGTCGGCGATTTGCCGCTGGCAAGAAGGCGCAGCACCTCCAACTCGCGGGGCGTCAAATTCGCGGCCCGCTGGCTTTCCATCTCGGTCAGTCCGAGTTTCGTCAATTCGCGCTGCAGTCTGGCACTGATGTAGATCGCGCCTCGCAGCGCAGTGCGAACGGCAGCGAACAGTTCACTTTTTTCCGCTCCCTTTTCCACGATGCCCAGTACGCCTTCGTTCAACATTGCACGCAACAAACCGGCATTCGCCATATTTGTGAGCACGATGACGGGTAAGGCGCCGTGATCCCGTCGAAGGGTCGACAGCATTGCGAGTCCATCGGCGCGTCCGGTGTTGGGCATCGAGAAATCCGTGATGACGATATCGCAGGCGACGTGGGCCAGGATTGACATCAACTCGCTCGAGTCGCGCGCCTCTCCCACGACCTCCATGCCATTCTGCTCAATCAGAAGACGGCAACCGAGCAACATGATGGGATGGTCGTCTGCGAGCACAACGCGCCAAGCCATTTCAGAATCTCCCAAATTAATTTCGGCAAATTTTAGCAAGTGATAGACCGCTTATGCTCATCAAAGAATAAAACCAGAATGCGCCTACGCGCTTGGATTGAAAATAAGCATTGGCTGATATGTAAAATGGACGCTTTGCCTTATAGTCTTATCGGGATTTATCGGGTTTGTATTTGCCTTCTACTAGTAAATTTTTTGGGCGATTTTTTGGTGAGTATGGCGGTAATTAGAATGCTAATCGTTACAGCTCTTTTTTGGGGTGTTTCGGTACCGGGCGACGTTGCAAATGGCATCGAGGATGAAGCCGAGTAGATTCGAGAAGTCGGATGCAAGGAGGAGGAATGAGAAGCGCTTGGGTGGACGGTAAGGCAGTGATTGTGGAGGTGGGTTCCAGTGATTACCGACATATCGAGTCGGCGGCGCGGAAGCTCGGGTATACAGTGCAGGAATTTCTGCTGCTGAGTGCGTCTCTGATTGCTTCTGTCGTGCATGGACAGGGGGCCGCCCAGGATTGAAGCGGTGCGGCGTAATCGGACGGGTCCGGTATCGTGCGGACCACACGGGAGTGGCGTCGCAGCATGGATTCCGCATCGGATGACATGGCACGTCTTCACGTTACGGACGGTGTCGGATATCCTGGCCAGCCCCTTTCGGAAATCACGAGCCACCCGCCAAGCCCGGTGACAGCACCAGGGATCATGACAGCACCAAGGCGAACACCATGCCGAGCTTGGGGGGCAAAGCCCCCAAGTCAGTTACAAAACTTCCGAAGATTGATCGCTGCGTTTATAGGAAAAAGAGGCTTCCTTGCCTTTCGATGTTGGAAGAGTGATCGCAACCACCGGAACTACAATTCCATATTCCTGATAGAAGGTTTTTTGATCGATTTTGGCATTGATTAGGGCCTGATTGTCGCCGGCTATGTAGAAAAACGAATGAATCGGAAGTTTTTTGCCATTGTTTTGCTTCCATGTAGCCACGCGCAACTCGTTTTGGATATCCCACCATGGCGAAAGCATCTTTTGCCTCGCCAGAATGCTTTGATAAAAATGATCTGCGGTGCCTGAGTGTCCTTTGGTGACATCCCAGCCGCATTGATCGCTGTATTTTATCTTTAGCGAATCAAAATGTTTTATCCATTTTTGAGCATCTGTGATTCCCTGCTCGATGCAGGGACGGCTCTCGGTAGGGTAATTGGCGGACGCGCCGCAACCATTCCCAGGGCGCTGGTCGGTGCCTCCATCCATTGAATAAGCACAGAGAACCATGATGCTGTCTTTGCCTTGAAGCGTGCTATATCCGGGGTATAGTATGAATCCATTCTTATAACCAAAAACAAGCTTTGAAAAATTACTGTCGGCTCTGATCCACGAGAAAGAGACGCCGCCACTCGCTTGTGAGGCCGGGCTTGGGTTCCATGGCCGGAATGCGGGACTTTCCACGGTGGCGCGCAACATTACTCCGCTACACAGGAAAGCTGGTCGATACTGGTCGCCGCAGCTTTTGGGAGTTTTGTAATACCAATCGTATAGCTGGCTGATCGCAATAGGTCCGACGTAGTCGATAACTTTTGCTTCTGCCTGGGTGGCGGTGTTTTGTGCGAATGCAGTTTGGCTGAGAAAAAAGATTGCTATTGAAGATAATAAAAGTTTGAATAAATGATTCATGGTGATGCTGTTGGTGGAAATTGGCTGGCGGCACCCTTGTTGCGATTTTTAATCGCCATATTTCTGTTCGATAAATTCCTCCATATCGTTCGGGTGTTTTAGGAGTTGTCGTGTCGACGCTCACCCTGCGGCGCTGACGGCAAACCACGGGGCGCGCGTTGCACAACGCTTGGAAAGAGAGATCGGCGTGCATGCCCGTGAGCATTGATCTTCCACGATGCCTCGGTTGCCAACCACCGAAACACCGACATTCGGTGCTCCAAGGATGCTATGCATCTAATCCGTCATTACGCGGCGCGGAGGGGGCAACGCCAACTGGATATATGTAACCGCCCGACCGGGACGATAAGCGTGTTCGTTTCGAAACGCTGCTAGATAATTCTGGAACTAGAGAAATTTCCGAAATTACAACAGCGCGCCGACTATGTATTGAGGCTGCTCTCCAGATGCCGGTATTCTGCTGCCAACGCAACCGATTTTAAAAATCTTGCGAATTGTTTTGATGGTTTTCGGTTTGTGTTGTAACTATTGGAATTGATTAGTATGCGACGTAAATTTGTTTCAGGCACGGTGTTGCACGTGGGGGCGCGCGAGCTGTATAAGGTTTCCGTCTTTCTCGCGACGGTCGCTGGCGGCGGGTGTGGTGTCCTGTTTTCTTCTGCCGCGTATGCGCATAATCCATACATTGGATATGAAACCCCGGTGGCCAGCAATTGTATAAATAGCGGCGTGCTATTTGAAAATTGCGCTAGATGGGATAATTCAAATTATAGGGGTGTGCGTGGGGCTCATTTTTCCCAGATGGCGGGCCGGTATTTTTCTTATCTTACCTCTGGAAATGGGGCCGACACATATTTGTGGTCGGGAGTATGGGCGGGAAGCAGATCGGCCGGGCTGTTTTATGGTGACGACCCGTTCAAGGCGAATCGGATAATCGTCGATGCCGAAGGCGCGACCATTGCCGGCAGCCGGCTTGTGTTGTCGTCCAGAGCGGGAATCAGCGTATCGGGTTCTAGAATCTCCAACGTCAAGAACGGCGCGCACGCCGGTGATGCAGTCAACGTCAACCAGCTTTCGAGGGTGGCAAACGTGCTTGGCGTGAATATCGACACCAACGGCCACGTAACGACGCCGACATATCGAGTGGGCAGCAAATCTTTCGACAACGTCGCGGATGCGATTGCGGCAGCCGTCGATAGCGGTACGGATCCGAATGCGGTCGTTTATGACGATTCCGCCAAGCGCTCGATCACGCTTGGCGTGAAGGGCACGACACTGAAGAACGTGGCGGCCGGCACGGTCAGTGCGACGAGTATGGAAGCGATAAACGGTTCGCAATTGCACCGTGCGTCACAGAGTGTCGCGACGGCACTGGGGGGCGGTTCGACGGTGGACGCGAGAGGTAACGTGATGGCGCCGAAGTATCGCGTCGGTGACAAAACCTACGGTAACGTCGGCGACGCGATCGCGGCAGCCGCGGACAGTGGCGGCGGTATCGATCCGAACGCGGTGGCGTACGACGATGCCGCGGGCAGCACGATAACGCTGCGTGGCGAGCATGGCACGACATTGAAGAACGTCGCGGCAGGCAGTGCGGATACCGATGCGGTCAATGTGGGGCAATTGACTGCTGCGACGCAGCCGATACGGGATGAGCTGGCTGACGTCAGCCTTGCGATGAAGGCCATCCAGATCAAGCCGCAAGGTGTAGACGCGATTGCGACGGGAACGAATGCCGTTGCGGTTGGCGCCGGTGCAAATGCGATAGCGAACGGCTCGATCGCTTTGGGTGCGGGTTCGCGCGTGACCGGAGTCAATTCGGTTGCGATCGGTATCAACTCGGTCGCACTGGAAGCAAACCAAGTGTCGGTGGGCGACGTGGGGCGCGAGCGCCGCATTTCGAACCTTGCGGCGGGTACGAAAGGTACCGACGCGGTCAACTTGAATCAGCTGACTGATGCGATCGGAAAGGTGTCGAGCCGTACCGACAAGCTCTCGTCCGATCTGGCATCGCGGCGCAGCTTGCTGGCTGCCAATCCCTCTGCCATCGACGAGCAACGTTTGTCGAATTTCGTGCTGATCGACGGCCAGGGCGCTGACGGTAGTCTGCCGAACGCGGCGAGTATCGCCGATGGCGATCCGGTGAGTACGACCTCGGCTGCAATCGGTGTCGGGTCAGTTGCGTCGGGCGCAGACACGATTGCCATTGGCATGCGTACCATCGCGAACTCGGACAACTCCGTGGCGATCGGCAATATGGCGCAAACCGGTGCCGAGCAGCCGTACTCGGTGGCGATCGGCTCGCATGTGACGACGAATGGTGCCAGCGCCCTTGCAATCGGTTCGCAGGCGAGGGCGAACGGCGAGAACGCGATCGCTATCGGCAATAACGATGTGCACGCGATCGGCGAAAGTTCGATTGCGATCGGCAATGGCGCCGAGGCCGTGGTGGGCGCGACGAATGGCATTGCGCTGGGCACGGGGGCGAGCGTTGCCCGGAACGTGACCGACGCGATGGCGCTCGGCGCGAAAGCCTTCGTGGAAAAAGGGGCGAACGGCGCTGTGGCACTGGGGGCGGGTTCCCAGGCGAGTCGAGCCAATACCGTTTCAGTGGGCAATGCCGGAAGCGAGCGCCAGATCGTGAACGTTGCGGCGGGTACGCAGGGTACCGACGCGGTGAACGTGGCGCAGTTGCACGGCGCGGCTACGAGTCTTGCGAACGCGATCGGCGGCGACACGACGGTCGATGGAAGCGGCCACGTGGCCATTCATTCGATTGAAGTGCACGGTCACCAGTACGGGACGGTATCGGAGGCGGTGCAGGCGGCTGCGGCGTATGGCGCCACGGATTCGCTGGCGCTGCGCTACGATCTCGACTCGCACGGCAATCCGAACTATGGCTCGGTGACGCTGGGCGGTCCGTCGGCAGCGCCGGTGATGCTGACCAACGTTGCCGACGGCAAGAGCCGATACGACGCGGTGAACTATGGCCAGTTGTCGTCGCTGCAAAGCGACTTCGAAAACCGAATGGGCGCGATGGACGATCGCGTCAGCAAGATCGAAACCGATGCCGGCGATCCGCGCGGTGATGGTCGGGTCATGACGATGGCCAATCTGCGCCGGGACGTTAGCGACGTCGGGGCCGGCTCAGGCTCCGTTATTGACAGCGATGCCGGCGACACCACGGCAATCGGCGCGAATTCGGCGCAGCAAGCGCTGGGCGCGACAGCGATCGGTGCCGGGGCGGATGCACGTGCAATCAATAGCACGGCGATCGGGCAATCTGCATCCGCTCACGGCGAGAACAGCACCGTGGTCGGACAGGGCGCGACCGCTTGGGGCACTAACAGCGTTGCAATTGGTGCAGGTTCCGTGGCTGACGCGGACAATGCCGTCTCGTTCGGCAACAGCGCCACGGGCATGACGCGTACGCTGACCAACGTGTCGGCCGGTGTCGCACCGACGGACGCCGTCAACGTCCAACAGCTCAACGAATCGATGGGCGGCTTGCGATCGCAGATCGAACACGATCGTGCGGATGCAAATGGAGGCACCGCGTCAGCCGTGGCCATTGCGTCGCTGCCGCAAGCGCCGGCGCCTGGGAAGAGCGTCGTCGCAGTGGGCGGCGGCACGTACGCCGGCCAGTCTGCTCTTGCGGTGGGTTTGTCCACCTACGCTGGGCGCTGGATCATCAAGGCTTCCGGTTCGACGAACACACGAGGAACTGTGGCGGGTGGTGTCGGCGCTGGTTTCGTGTGGTGAGCAACCGGAATGACGCTTTGAGCTGCGTTGCGGGTGGTGCTTAGGACCTACCTCATTGCCAGCGCTGGTCCTGTCGGCAGTACGCGGCAGGACCAGCAGACATCGAGCAACGAGATAGAGGCCACCGACGAGCCGCCGACGTTGGGCAAATATTCTCAGTGACGGCGGCGCCGAACGAGCGTCGGGACTTCAACGATCGATCGCCTGCGAGTACGGACGATATCCGCCGCAACCCCCACAAATTCCACCGCGCGGTTCATGACAGGCCGAGGGCGGTTCCCGTGCGCCGAAGCCGTCGCAAGCGAGAGTCGTGGAAACGCATCATTCACTCCCATAAGCAATGACGCCATCGGGCTGCCCATGTCGTCGGGAAAGTTAACGGCGCCATGGCACCTATTCGACACCGTCTCCGATTATTTGCCATTTCGACATATCCATGTCGCGGAGCGTCCATTCCATTGGCGCCCGGGCGAGATGATGGAGCTCATTCGCTCAATCATATTAAAAGCAAGAGTGCCGATGATGAAAATTCGGCATGTCTCATAAATTTTATCCATTTTAAGAAAAGTGGAAAATGAAACACAAATGGTTTTTTGTCTTGATGATAATAGTGTCTTTCCTCGCTGGAATATCACTCGCCCATGCATACTCGGGCGAAGATGGCTCGGTCGCGCTCGTCGGAGTCGCTGGCAACAAGGTCGCGCAACAGCTCACGGACAATTACAATAATCTGGCTCCAGATTGCGGTAGTGCTACAAACCCGGCGTTTCGCTGTTCCGGAGTAATGCTTCGCGGGACCATGCATTCGTCTCAGTACCACTCATGGAACCCGAGTCCTGCTTCCGTTTCGAGTGGAGGCGTCTCATTCTCCTATCTGAGAAAAGATTCGAAGTTCAGCAAGCTGGCTTACGGGTACGGTAACGGATTAATTTTCGTTCCTTATAGGTATAATATAAAGCCGAATGTCGTCGAGCCTGAGGTTCTGTGCTCATTCCCAATCGACGCCAACACTGAAAATCGAGTGGGCAACGGATGCGGTGCGGATAACTCATTTCCGACTGATAGCGGTCCATGTCAGGCACGAGGCATTTCAACTGCTTCGGAATGGTTTTCACACTATCGCAGCACAAGTGGCAATAAGCACGCCCACCAATGTGGCTTTGACGTACATCATGGCGCCCCAGCGACCGCCGCTATTTTCAAAACCAGCATTGAGGCAATGGCATTGATTGGCGAAGAATCCATGCACGAGCAAAATGAGCTGCGTTTAGCTACATGGGAGCAAGATATCCCTGAGAAGCTGCCAATCATGGCATTTTTCTATCTTGCAGGTCACGCAAATGGACTTAAGGGGGCCCAAGGCGACCAAGTGGATTACCAGCAAGCCTCAAAGCGCATCGTACCCATCATCCGGATAACACTTCCGTCATCGCGGTCAGACGAGGCTACGTTCGTCTATGACAAAAATGATCAGATGGTTGTGCCTCCGCAAATTGCGAATCCGCGGGTTGATCCGATTCTGCTGGTTCCACCGATCCCTCCCGCGTGATATTGAACCGCTCTGGGTTTGTCAGGGGCCGCTGATTCTGGCGTCCACTTCGGGGACCATGCGATGGCCCGCCTTGGAGCCTTTCCAGCGCAACTGGCGAGTCAGCAACTGCGCCTTTGCGAACGGAACTCCATGTATGGTCTATCGATTCGTCAATGACTGACCCTGCCTCGTTTTCACGTACAGCATGTCATGGAGCAGCGCGTAGGGTTTCGTATTCGACGGGAGTGCAGTAGCCGATGGACGTGTGCATGCGCTGTCGATTGTAATAGCCCTCGATCCAGTCGACGATGTCTAGGCACGCCTGCGCGCGGGTCCCGAGCGCGTTTGGTAAATGCGCTCGACCTTCAGGGCTTTAACGAAGTTCTCCATCGGCGCGTTGTCCCACGCGTTGGCACGCCGGCTCATCGAGACCGTCATGCCGAACGCGGCGGCCAGATTGCGATACCCCCAACTGGCATATCGACACTGCAGAGGAACTGACACCGGTCTTCGTGACACTACAGTCGGCGACGACTTTATCTCGTCGCACGCAAAGATACGATTTCGCGACAGTTTTCCGATTCCACTCCGGTGTCGACTGGCGAAGCGATATCGCCACTTCGCAAATGGTGACAACGTCGCTTTGTTCTGCGGCTGTGCCCAGACGCTTCGCGCATTCCTCGATCCCTGCATCACCAGTGTGACAATTGCGTGTCATTGGCGAATTTGTTTTTTTCGCTTGATTGGATCCCTATCACACTGGCTAGAATGCTGCCTGTTTCTGACAAATACGAAACAGTTAGTACACTTTTTGTCAGACTATAGCTAAAAAACAAGGGATCTGGACATGCGAGACAAGGCAGCATCGACGATGCTATCCGAGGAAATCGTCCCACTCGGCGACATCGAGAATCTTGCACGACGCCATTTCGTGATGGGGCTCGGTGCAACGCTTCTGACCGGATGCGGCGGTGACGGAGGTAACGCGGTTGCGGACGGCGAGCGGACATCGGCAAACAACGGCCAAGCGTCCGGCGTGGCCCGGACTTCGGACGGTATCGACGCAGGCGCGACGTCGGCAGGCACTGCCCAAACCCGCGCCTTCGTACATCCTGGCTTGCTGCATACCGAGGCGGATTTCGAACGCATGCGCACTAAGGTCGGCGCGCACGCTTCCCCGTGGATCGACAGCTGGAACCTGCTCGTCGCCAACGGTCACACGCGCCTGACGAACAAGCCGAACCCGCAGGTCGGCATCTATCGCGGCAATGATCCGACGCATGGTCAGAACTACGGCGCCCTCTACCACGACATCGCTGCGGCCTATGGCGACGCGCTGCGCTGGAAGGTCTCGGACGACAAGCGCTATGCCGACAAAGCCGTGGAGTATCTGGACCAATGGGCCTCGACACTGACGACGCTCGGCGGCAGCGACGTGGCGCTCGCCGCCGGCATCTACGGCTACGAGTTCGCCAACGCAGCCGAAATCATGCGCGGCTACAGTGGTTGGAGTCCGGCCGGATTCGCCGCGTTTCAGGCAATGATGCGCAATGTCTTCTACCCGGTCAGCCATGCTTTCCTGACCCGTATCGACACCGCGATGGACACGCACTACTGGGCCAACTGGGGCCTGGCCAACATTGCGTGCGTCCTGGCCATTGGCGTGCTGTGCGACGATGCCGAGCTCGTCAACGAGGCCATCACTCATTTCAAGGCCGGCGGCAGTAACGGCTGTATCCGGCAAGCCGTGTATTACATGCACCCCGGCAACCTCGGGCAGTGGCAGGAAGCCGGCCGGGACCAGGGCCACAGTGTGCTCGGCATTGCCTTGACGGGCGCCATTTGCGAGATGGCGTGGAATCAGGGCATCGACCTGTACGGCTACGACAACAACCGCTTTCTGGCGGGCGCCGAATACGTGGCCAAGGCCAACCTGACGCAGGCGGACGGCACGTTCTATACGGTGCCTTTCGTCACGTACCAGAACAGCGCCGACGTCATCCAGACGCAGTTCGCCGCCGGCGGGCAAGGCAACGCGCTGGGGCGGCCCTGCTGGGCACTGGTGGCCAACCATTACGTCAACCGCAAAGGCCTGGCGGCGCCTTACACCCAGCGCGCTGCCGAGCTTGTGGCGCCGGAAGGTGGCGGCGGCAACTATGGCCCCAACAGTGGCGGCTTCGACCAGCTCGGCTACGGCACGCTCACCTGCACGCGCGACCCCGGCACCCCTGCCGCAACGCCGACCGGCCTGACTGGGTACGCCAGCGCGGGCAAGGTGGTGCTGTCGTGGTGGGGCAGCAGCAACGCCATTAGCTACAACGTCAAGCGCGCCACCATGGCCGGCGGACCGTACACCACCATCCGAACCGGTATCACCGATCTGCTGACCTACACCGATCTGCCAGCCGGTGCCGGCACGTATTTTTATGTCGTGACAGCGCAAACGATTGCGGGCGAATCGGCACGCTCCAACGAAGTGAAAGTGGTCACGACGCAGCAGCTGCTTGCGCATCTCCCGTTCGATGAAGGTGGCGGCATCACGGCCACCGATCGTTCGGGCAGCGGGCGCAATGGCACGCTCAACGGCGCAACGTGGGCAGCGGGGCGCAACGGCAACGCGGTCTCGCTCAACGGCGCGGGCGCGTATGTGGCGTTGCCCGCCGATCTGCTGGCCGACGTGTCGGACTTCACCATCGCCAGCTGGGTGTTCTGGAACGGCTCGCAAACGTGGGCACGCCTGTTCGACTTCGGCACGGGCTTCCACCGCTACATGATGTTTACGCCGCGCGGGCAGTCGCGCAACGGGTGGGCCGGCATGCGCTTTGCCATGACGGCCAACGGCCCCGGTGACGGCCCGCCGGAACAGATCATCGACGCCCCCACCGAGTTGCCGAGCAAGCGATGGGTGCATGTGGCCGTCACGCTGTCGGGTTCGACCGGCACGATCTATGTGGACGGCACGCCCGTCGGCACCAACACGGCGATGTTCCAGGCGCCGTTCCGTTTGGGCAGTACCGCGCAGAACTGGCTGGGCAAATCGCAATACAGTGCCGACGCCACGTTCAACGGCCTGATCGACGATTTCCGCGTCTATCGCGGCGCGCTCGGCGCTGCGCAGATCGCGTCGCTCATGGCGAACTGACTGCGCAGCGCAACGCCCGATGGCGGGCCTTCCGATGGACCTCTTCCTTTAAGGATTTCTCCGATGACCGTGTTTTCTCAACGATGGATTGCCGCCGCGGCGATGGCGTGTACGTTATGGGGTTGTGGCGACGGATCCGACGGCACGACAGGCGCGTCCAGTTTGCGTGCCAATGTGGTCGCCAATCGCAGCCAGATCGGCGGAAGCGGCAGCAACCTGCCGGCGGCCAGCTGGACCAGCGTCAAGTGGGGCGGGGGCGGCTATGTCACCGGCCTGATCTATCATCCGGCCAACGCGAGCCTGCTGTACGCACGCACCGACGTCGGCGGCGCGTACCGCTGGAACGCGACCAGCTCGACGTGGACGCCGATTACCGACGGCGTTGGTTTCGGCGCAGGCGAGGGCGACTTCCACGGCGTCGAAAGCCTCGCGCTCGACCCGAACAACGACCAGCTCGTCTACATGATGACCGGCGTTACCGTGACGCAGGGTCACAACGGCCGCATCTACATCTCGAGCGATCGCGGCAACACCTGGACGCACTACGACCTGCCGTTCCCGGTCGGCGGCAACGACAACGGCCGCGCCACCGGCGAGCGCCTGCAGGTGGACCCGAACAATCCGTCGACGCTGTTCTACGGCTCGCGCACGGCCGGCCTGTGGAAGAGTGCCGATTCGGGCCGCACCTGGGCACAGGTCGCGGGGCTGTCCTCCACCACGATCAGCGGCGGCAATTCTCCGATCGGCGTCGAACAGGTGATCTTCGATACGTCGGGCAAGGGGAGCGGCCAGCCGACCTGGATCATGTGGGCCACCGTCGCGCCGGACTACGCGAACGCGGCGGGCCTGACGTCGACCCTGTACAAGTCGACCAACGGCGGCTTTTCGTGGACGCCGGTGCCGGTCCCGGCGGCGGTGTCCGGCTACTACATCCCGCACGTCGTGCGCACGTCCGACGGCACCTTTTACATGGTGTTCAACGCGGGCGTCGGCCAGGGCATCGGCGGACCGAGCCGTCTCTACAAGTTCGGCGGCAGCAACGACAGCAACTGGACGCTGCTCAACAGCTCCAGCAGCAACGGCTTTGGCGGCCTGTCCGTCGCCGGTGTGGGCTCGTCCGCGCGCATTGCACTGGGCATGACCGGCTGGAGCGACACCAGCAAGACCATCCAGCTCTCCGACGACGGCGGCAGCACGTGGCGCGAAATCGAGGCCGGCATGCCGCATACCGGCATTGCCGCGGGCGGCTGCGCCGGCTGGGTCGAGGGCGTCACCATCGATCCTGCCAATCGCGATCACATCATGCACGTCCACGGCGGCGGCATCTGCGAAACCATGAACGCGTCGTCACCGACGCCGACCTGGAGCCCCAAGGTCGACAATCTCGAGGAAACCGTGACGCTCGCGCTCGTCACGGCGCCGCCCGGTGCGTCGTACAACTTCATCAACAGCGCCGGCGACATCGGCACGTGGGTCAATACGGACCTCTCGACGAGGCCGACGAAAGGCCCGCTGAACACGTGGAGCAGCGGCAATTCGGCCGATATGGCGTGGTCCGATCCGGCATACATCGCCGCCGCGGGCGTCGACAATGCCAACGGCCATGCCACCAAGGGCTTCTGGTCGGGCGACAGCGGCAATAGCTGGGCGACGTTCGCGTCGCTGCCGAACGGCGCCGCGGCAAGCCAGAGCCACGTGGGCAATCTGGTCGTCCCGTCGCGCAACAACGTGACCTGGGCACCGCCGGACTCGGTGCCGTCGTACACGACCAACAATGGCGCCAGCTGGACGGCGACCAACCTGCCGGCGTTCAGTGCCGCGTGGAATGGCTTCCCCCGTGCCTACCGCCTGGCCGCAGACCGCAAGAATCCGAACAAGGTCTATGCCTACGACTCCGGCGGTGCATCGTGGAGCTGGCAGCGCGGCAAGGTCTACGTCTCGACCGACGGCGGCCACACGTTCACGCTGAGCCAGGGCTCGGTGAACGCGAACCTCGCGTGGAATTCGTGGCGGGATACGTCGATGGCGGTCAATCCGAATGCCGAGGGCGACATCTGGCTGGCCGACGGCACGGCCGTGTACCACTCGGTGGACTCGGGCGCGAGCTGGACGAAGCTCGGCGTCTTTGCATCGGCCAACGGCGCACCGGGTGCCACCGTGATCGCCCTGGGGCGGGCGCCGACCGGTTCGCCATACTCGGCCGCGGTCTATGTGGAAGGCACATTGAACGGCGTCTGGGGCATTTACCATTCCGACGACGGCGGCGCAACGTGGGCGCGCTTCAACGATGACGCGCACCAGTTCGGCGACTCCGGTGTGATGGCCGGCGACTGGAACACATATGGCCGGATTTACGTCAATGGGGCCGCTCGCGGTCTGATCTTCAGCAATTGAGGTTGATCGGTCTGTCGACCGTCCGGTTGTGGTTTGCAACCGGACGGAGAACGTGGGTGCTACGGTGCTGCTCGGGTGACTGCGAGCGCGTGGCAGCTATCGCGCCTCCGCCGCTGGATTGCCGGCGGTCGGTGAGTCCACGATGGGTCGAAAATCCGACATCTGGACCGGTCAGCCTCGCAGCCTTGCTGAATCGCTTCGCAAGGACTCGATCTGGATGTACTCGGACGCTCGAGCATCTGTCGATTAACCGGTGAAAATATGTGACGATACGTTGGACTGTGTCGTGGATGCGGCGGCCGTCGGCTGCGCGGTACGTAACCGGTGTTGCCCGGGCGGCGAGTAACGCGGCACGCAGATCGCGTCCGCTTTTTAGTGTCTATTTAGTGTTCCGGTGGGGACACGCTGAACCGAGTTTGAGGGGCCGGAGCGGAAAGCCGTGCGGGTACTGGCTCACGGCGCGGGCACGATTCAAAGTTAAATGAATCGTGATGATTGGGATGTGCCGTCGAGGTGGGCTGGAACGTGCCGAAGCGCCGGCTGGCTACGGGCCATCGAGCGGGTGAGCCGCCGATGTTGGCCGAGCATCTGTTCGCGGCGCGGTTTTTATTGTCTTTTGAGTGTTCTTCGAGCCGCGTGGCGAATCCGGACTTTGGCTTGCCGGTCGAATCGGACAGGGCGTCCATTCCGAGCTGCCCTTCGACGTGCTGGGCACGAAGGAGGCCTGTGTCGCCTGAGGCAGCTTTTGTCGGTGTGTGCCAGGCAGCGGCAGAAACGTTGCCGAGAGAATGGGATGCGGCGGCACTGCAGGTAGCACGGCAGCTCGCCGATGCATGGCCGACCGAATCGAGGACAGCGCGCCGGGTCATCCCTTCCGTCGTCGTCCGGGCAGAGTTCAACGTGCGGGTGAATCCGGCACGTCCTGACGCGGCGCGAATCGTCGTGGCAGGTCCTCAACCCGTGGTGTGGGACGAACGCCTCCTTGTCCTGCCCCCGTCCGGGCAGTCATGGAGCCTCGATGGCGGCCCGCGCCCGAGTTGTCACGATGGCACGATTGTCGGCTCAAACTCGGATTTCGCACAACGCGTGACCGCCACTGCCGGCGCCGCAGGGGAATTGACACCGACGTTCGCGATACGACGTGCGGTGACGATTTTATTGCGCGGCACGCAGGTCCGTGATGTCGTGACAGTGTTCCGATTCCGCGTCGGTGCCGACCTCTGCTTCGAGGCTGTCAATCAGAACTCATCGACCACCCGATATCGGTTGATCATCTGATACCACTTCCACGGCCCCGACATCATGTATTCGAAGTCGGTGGCGAATTCCCGGACGCCAGTGTCCGGATGATGGCGCAAGCTGCTGCAGAGATCGGCCGTCTGCTGCATCTTTTCGCGGTGCATGTCGCAGGCGCGTTGGATCGCGTGTTCCGCGGATATACCGTATTCGTGAGCCAGCACATCCACGACGTTCCAGCGCAGTTGCCGGGGCGATTGCGCATCGCGCAAGTAGCTCGCGATGTCGTTGTCGATTCCGTACAGAAAATCGCCGAGCAGGTTCAGCTCGCGCAGCGCGGGGCTGCCCCAATGTGCGCTCGAAATCGGTCGGTCGCTGCCCATGTCGATCATCGACGCGAACAGGCTCGACCCGGCCGTGTTGCCGCGGATCACCAGGAAATCTTGCAGCGTGGGCATGGTTCCCTTGACGCGGTAGCCGAGTTCGCACCCGTTGCCGTGCAGCCAGCGCAGGATACCCATGTCGAATCGGTAGAGTTGCTCGCCAGTGGCGATCTTGTGCAGCCGAAGCAGGATGTCCTGCAACGCCACCCAATACGGTTCCTGAACGTCGAGGGCCTGCTGTGGCGCATCGGCGATTTTTTGGAAGCGGGCGAGGTTGGCCGTCGTTTGCGAGAAATTGCCTTGGCTGGCCGGGCCTTCGAAGCCGGACTCGTCGAATTGCAGGATCCATGTGCATAGATGGCCCGCGGGTTCCAGCGTCTCGAACGGCATGCGCGGATAGCACAGCGATGTCAGCAAGCCCGTTTGCGCCGCATGGAACAAGGTCCACTCGCGCTCCGTCCGTACCAACCCGAATTTTTGGACCCAGGCTTCGATACTCGCGTCGAGTCGCGCGCGCATGGGATTGACGTCCTGAAGCAGCGGGCAATAGCGCTCGGGAATCACCAGGGTGTCCGGCACTGGGGTGAGCTGGCGCGGATCATTCATGGGCGGCACTCCGGGATGTCATGCGGGCGGGTTCGATGCGCGGGACGCCGGGCCTGTTCGTCGTCACGCTGTCGACCGTCTCCATTTCCGACGGATAAAACTGCGCCGCCCATTTCCGATATTCGAGGACGGAGCGATCCATGGGCGTGGTGGCAGGGTGGGGCCGGTGAGTCTTGTAGTCCCAGATGCGCTTGTCGCGCATGTTCTGCATGTGAAACCACGGTTCATAGAGTCTGACGACGAGGGTGTTGAGCAGCAGGCAAAGCAGGCGTGGGAGGGCATCGAATGCAGCGATGCGGGCGACATGACTCCATCTGAGCGTCCATTTGGCCGGCCCGATCTGGGTGAAAGCGCCAAGCGTCCGGATTTCCAGTCCGATGCCGGGAAATTCGAGTTCGCCGATCAGATAGCCAATGCCATACCAACTGGCGCGGAAGTTGAACGGCCACCGGTTCTCGTACATCGTCTTCGTGTAGGCAACCATAATGGGGCCATCGATCGTGACCTCCGGCATGACGGGCGCGCGGAAGTGATGAACGTGCGCCATATGGCCCATGTCGGCGCCGTTTTCGGCCGAATCCTGCATATGTCCTGCGATGACCGTACAGCGGTACACGGTGCGGGAGAATTCCATGCTGTCGAAGGCCGGGATCTCCCACATCGGCGGATTGCCGTCGAAGTCGTACCAGACCCACGCCATTCCGCCGGTTTCACGCAAGTACCATCTGCTCAACCGCAGACCCGGCGATGGGGGTTCGTTTTTCGGGCGCAGGCACGCGCCATCGGGCCCGAACGCATAACCGTGAAAGGGGCAGACGAGGTTTTCGCCCTTCACTTTGCCGCCGTGGCCGAGGTGCGCGCCGAAATGCGGGCAATACGAATTGATTGCGTTGAGCACGCCGGATCGAGTCCGGTACAGCACGATTTCACCGTCGGCGAGCGGGAAGGTCCGTACCGTCCCCGACTTGACGTCGTGGCTGTAACACACCGCAAACCAGCCCCTCGGATACGGTTGGACGCTGCGCTTTTCGACCGTGACACAACGATGCTGGATAGGAATGGCCGGACAGTTCATCTCGTCTCTCCCGTTCAGGTTTCGTTCACGCGCTCGAGGCTTCGACGGCTATCGGCGACGGATTCATGGGTCGGGTAGAACTGGGCCGCCCAGCGTCGAAACGCCATGATGGGTCCGTCGCCGGGCACCAGCCTGGCTTCGTGGTTGTAGCGGCGGTGATTCCAGATCTTGATGTCGTTGCCGATCTGGTATCGGAACCACGCCCTTAGCGCCAGCACCAGCGTATCCTGCAGCCCGCATCGCAGCGGGGCCGGCCACCGGTCGAGCGCGTCGACGTGAATGAAATTCAGTACCCGGGCGCGCCATTCGAGCGGTGCGGTCGGGACCGGGCAACTGAGCACCTTCAACTGCACGCGCAGCGTCGGCACGTCGATTTCGCCGATCATGTATCCGAGGCCGCAGTACGTGTTCCGGAAATGCAGCCACTGGCCGGAAGCGTGCGTCGTGATCTCGTACGTCAGTCTGGGGCCGGCGGCGCGAAAGGCGCTGACCTGCGCGTCGGCAAACTGGTGAACGCGCACCAGATGCAACCTGTCGATGCCGTTTTCGGCGATGTCCTGCACGTATCCGGGAATGTCGAACGTGTTCCGGTCCGCGCGGGAGAACGTCCGGAGGTCGAGCTCCGGTATATCCCACGTGGGCGCCCGGCGTTCGGCGTCGTGCCACACGAATACCACGCCGTTGACTTCACGCAGCGGCCATTCGGTCAGTCGGGGGCCGCCGTGCAAGGGCGGGCTGTCTCGATCCGGCTGGCATTGTCCGCCCGGCGCAAAGGAAAGCCCGTGGTATGGGCAGACGAGATGTTCGCCGTCGACCTTGCCGCCATGGCCGAGATGGGCGCCCAGATGCGGACAATACGGGCTGATGGCTTTGGCGGCGCCGGACTGCGTGCGGTAGACGACAAGTTCGCCACCCATGAACGGAACGGCCTGTACGCGGCCCGGTTTGAGATCGCGGCTGAAGCACGCGCCGAACCAGCCGTTCGGGTAGGGCAGCGGGCTGCGCGCATCCACTACGGGGCTGTGTCGGGGCAAGATCGGGTAGGTCGGATTCCGCATGGGACATCTCCGAATGCGACGGTTGCGCCGGGCAGCGCGTCAGGTATGCAGCGTGACCGCCGATGCGGTGCCGGGCAGCAATTCGGTCGGCAGCGGAAAGATCGCTGTTTCACGCCGTCCGGACAGGGTTTCGATCTCCAGCGGCGTGTACGTTCGCAGTACCGCAATCACCTCGTCGACCAACGTTTCGGGTGCGGATGCACCCGCAGTGACGCCGACGGTTCCGATGCCCTGGAACCACTGGCGCCCCAGTTCGCTCGCATCGGCGATCAAGTGGCTGGGGATGCCCGACTCGAGCGCGATCTCGTGCAGTCGAACGGTGTTCGAGCTGTAGCGGGCGCCAATCACCAGCATCAGTTCGACTCTGCGGCAAAGCTCGCGTACGGCTGTTTGCCGGTTCTGCGTGGCATAGCAGATGTCGTGGACATCCGGGCCGACGATGCCGGGATATCGCTGTTTGAGCGCGTAGATGATGTCGCGCGTGTCGTCCACGCTGAGTGTGGTCTGCGTGATATAGGCCAGCGGCGCGTCGGCGGCAAACGGCAGGGCTGCCACATCGGCCTTGCTTTCCACCAGGACCGTCGCGTCCGGGGCCTGGTCCAGCGTGCCGACGACTTCGGGGTGTCCGGCATGCCCGATCAGCACGACAGTCTTCCCTTGCGACGCATAACGCCGGGCCTGGACGTGGACCTTGGCGACGAGCGGGCAGGTGGCGTCGAGCACATGCAAGCCACGCTGTCGCGCTTCGGCCTCCACCTTTTGACCGACACCATGCGCACTGAACACGGCCACCGCTTGCTCGGGAATGTCGGCGAGGGACTCGACGAAGACGGCGCCTTTGCGCCTGAGGCCGTCCACGACTCGCCGGTTGTGGACGATTTCGTGCCGGACGTAGACGGGAGCACCGTATTTTTCCAGTGTGCGATCGACAATGTCGATCGCGCGTACGACTCCGGCGCAGAAGCCGCGAGGTTCGGCAAGGATGACGCGCATGTTGAAGCCTCCGGGAAAGCGCGATATGGCGATAAACGCGGAACGTGGTGCCGTCATGGCCGACCGGCGAGTCCGTCCGCTGCCGCGTAAGCGCGTGGTTCGCTGCCGGCGTCGATCGCTTGCTTCAGATTCAGCGCGGCGTGCCGCGCAGCGATCAGCGGTTGTTCGCAGAAGCTGCGCGCGGGGCCTGGTGGCAGCGCGTCCAGATACGCCTGCGCCAGTGCGAGTTCTCGCCCGACATAACCGAGCATCTCGCGCAAGCCCCAGCCGTGTGGCCAGAAATCGACCCCGCGCCCGGTGTCTTCGTCGCGATCGATCAGGATGTTGACGGCCTGCAGCGCGCGGCCGTATCCGATGGCGTCGGTACGGTTGGTGTCGGTGTGATTGAACCAGCCCCACAGATCGCTGAGTAGCAGTACCAGCGTACCGGCCACTGCATAGGTATACCGGTTCAAGTCCTGCTCCGTCCGGATCGCGAAATCCGATTCGACCCAATCCGCCATTCGCTCTGCCATGACGGAAAACGTGTCGAGTACGCGAGGCGCGATGTCGATCGGCGCGAGCGTGACCCATTGGCCCAGTTGCAGCGAAACCGGTGGGAGAACGTCTTCATAGCCTTCGAATGCGGCCTGAAAATCCGCTGGCGAGAAGTGGGTTTGCAGAATGGCGCTGACACGCCGAAGCAGGCGAGCCCGGTCCGCGGCGGCCATGGTCGGGTGATCCTCGATTTCATCGATGCCGCGCATGCACAGGTAGGCGCACGACGCCGCCTCGTTCAGCCTGGGCGGCAGGCCGACTACGGGCAGATACCACGTCTTGCTGTACTGCCGGATCATGTCGTGGGCTTTCGAGAGCGGAATCATCTTTTTCTCCCGGTGGGAAGGAAAGGTTGCGGGCCAGCGGGGCGGCAGGGCTAGGACGCCAGGCTCATGTGCGTCATGGTTCGGGGCGAACGACAAGGGGCGGCGGCTTCACTGAAAAAACGATCGATGGATTGCACCAGCCCGTCGACATCGAGGCCGCAGGCGGCAAGCAGCATGGCCGGGGCGCCATGTCCGACGAACTGGTCCGGCAGGCCGGGTTGCAATACGGGAATCGGCACACGCTGCGCGGCCAGCACTTCCAGGCAGGCGGAACCCGCACCACCGGCGACGCAACCTTCCTCTACCGTGACGAGTACGTCGTGCTGGTCGGCGAGCGTACGCACGAGATCAATATCCAGCGGTCTGATGAAGCGCATGTTCGCCACCGTCGCATCCAGCCGGTTGCCGGCTTTTAGGCCGGCCTCCACCATGGAGCCGAAAGCCAGGATCGCGATGCGGGCGCCGGGTGGCTGTGACGAGGTACGTATCACCGCGCCCTTGCCGATCGGTATGGGCTGCATCTGTTGAACGGGCGGCACGCCAGGGCCGCAGCCGCGCGGATAGCGCACGGCCGCGGGGCCATCGTGATTGAGCGCCGTATGCAGCATCTGGCGGCACTCGTTTTCGTCCGCCGGCGCCATGAGAACCAGATCCGGGATGCATCGCAGGAACGCAATGTCGAACGCACCCATGTGGGTCGCGCCGTCCGCGCCGACGATGCCTGCCCGGTCGATCGCAAACGTGACCGGCAGGCGCTGGATCGCGATGTCGTGGATCAGCTGGTCGTATCCGCGCTGCAGGAACGTCGAGTAGATCGCTACCACGGGTTTCAGTCCGTCGGCCGCCAGCCCGCCGGCGAACGTGATCGCGTGCTGCTCGGCGATGCTGGCGCTCAACGCGCCGTCGCCGATCACCGCCACGCAATGCCGCGCTTCGCCGTTGATCCGGGCGGCATGCGCCATGCCGAGCACGGCGGAGATCGACGTGCTGGAGTGTGCGGTGCCGAACGCGTCGTACGGCGATTCGCTGCGGCGCGGAAAACCGGAGATGCCGCCGCTTTGGCGCAGTGTCTTCATCGCCTCGCGCCGACCGGTCAGGATCTTGTGCGGATAGGACTGGTGCCCGACGTCCCAGACGATGCGATCGCGCGGCGTATCGAATACGTAGTGCAGCGCGATGGCCAGTTCGACGGAACCGAGATTGGACGCGAGATGCCAGCCGGTGGCGGCGACGCTGTGCAGCACGAAATCGCGCAGTTGGGTCGCGAGGTCAGGCAATTGCGCGCGCGCGAGTTTCCTGAGGTCGGCCGGCGCGTCGATTGCACTCAAGGCATCCATGTCCGTATTCCGGGGGATAGGGGCGGTGGGTTATGTCGATACCGACAGGAGCGCGGCACGTGGCTGGAGCACGGCGTCATCGAGCCGAACGCGCGCGTGAATTTCGCGAAGCAGCAGGCCGGGCTGGTGCATGTGGGTTTGGGTATCGGTTTCTACCTGCGCGTCGTTTTCGTGCGCCTGAATCAGTATTTCTTCCATTTACTTTCGCCTAAATGGATTCGCCATTTAAAAAATGAAGCGCCGCCTCGAAGGTGGAATTCGATTCGGTAGGGTGCAGCGCAATGCGACAGATTTTCCTTCGAAAGCGAATATTGAATTACCGCGATCAATATGAAAGCGAAAATTGCGTTCGTGCGATTATTGAAATGGAAGGCGTGGCGAGTCGAAACGAGCCATGTCATTACCCATATGCAGAGCGCCCTCCGATGACGCCGCCCCGTTACGAACGAAGGCAGGCAGGCGGTGGTTGCTGTGCACGTTGTAAATCAGGAAGTGTTTCCGTCAAGCAATGAATGCCGAGCCGGAACGATCCGCGCCGGCTCTTTAGTAGAATTTATGTTTGGTTAAATCTAGGAGGGCGATTCGTGAATGTCAAGAATCGCACCTCATCTGTTTTTGTAATAGTGGATCGAGAAACGCATGTGGGATTTATTATGTTGATTCCATTTTTTTTGGAATTTTATACAATTCCTGGGTTAGGTGAAAATTGCGAAACGATCGCCCGGTTCGGGAGACGGCGTGGCGGATCCCTACGATCGACAACCTGGCACGCGGTAGCCGCACGTCGCGTGCAGTTTTATCGCGACAAGAGGGTATCGACTGTGCGGGCATGTGCGGCCCGACGCTTTTTGCAAGCCACTTGGGGGTGATCGAGAAGAGCAAGTTCACCGAAGAACAGATCACCTGTGCGTTGAGGCAGGCCGAGCTGGCACGACCGCGTGCGCGTCGGTCGCCGAGTCGGCGACCGAGCCGCGTCATCCGGCCTCGTCCGATAGTGCGACGGGCGCTTCGCCTTGACCGCCGCGCTTCGCTGTCACCCCATGGCTCCGGCGGGAAGCGATGTCGCCCCCGAGCGCATGGAGAATCGATCGGCCTTTCTTCGTCAGATACGCGCGTCGGCGGCCGGGTGCGCCATGTTCGAGCATGACGAGCTGCCGTTCGAGCAACGCATCGAGTTCGGCGCGATTCATGTCGAGCTGATCCGGCGCCTGGCACACCAGCATCAGCGTCGCGAATTCGTGCGGGCTCAACATGGCCGTCCCCCGTCGCGCACGGTACTGCCAATAGCGGGCATCACGCGGAAAAACGAAATGGGGTGCTGCACGCTTCCAAGCGCGGCGACCCGACGGCGCGGCAGCTTCGGCTGGCCGATCGCGGCGGGTTGGGCCGCGCCGCGCAACGCGAATGGCTTGCGCGCAGCACGTACGCGAGCGCCGATCGGCGCCAGGCGACTCGTACCGTTGCGCGCTGTCCGCAGGCCGGCCGGCAGACCCGTGACGACGCGGGCGGCGCGTCGTGGTCGGCGGCCGACCCCCGGCAGCCGATCGAAGAGAAGGAAAGGATCGTTCATGATTCGCTCCCGGTTGAGCCTCGCACGGAGGACGAACCGGACCACGCGCTCCAGTTCGTCGATCCGCGAGAGGCCTCGCTGACAAACAAATCGAAACACGCAGCGCGTAAGCCGCGGCTGCTTGAGCGATACCCAAAATAGGATGGGAAGCGCGGATTTCAAGCGCCGCCTCCGTGACGATTCGCGTGGCCTGTGCGGCGGCCGTCGGCGTCGTGTTGCCGCTCGTCACGGGGCGTCGCGAGACAACCGCCGATCATCAACAGGCGTTTCCGCGCTGAAACATCTTGTTACAAACGTCCTTTTCTCACCCCCTTGAAGCGCGCTTCCCGCGCCACTATTTCGCTTTTCGCCAATCGACGGCACGCCGGCGCAGCGCAGCCCTTGCGCATGCACGCGCCGGCGGATTCCCTTTTCCAGGTGATCTCATCGCTCAGGAGATGAAAATGCAGATTCGTCCCCTCTACGACCGGGTTATCGTCAAGCGAATCGAACAGCAGCGGACGACGGCCTCCGGCATCGTGATTCCCGATTCGGCGGCCGAACGGCCCGAGCAGGGTGAAGTGATTGCGGTCGGCAGCGGCCGGCTGCTCCAGGACGGCTCGCAGCGCCCGCTGCAGCTCCAGGTCGGCGACCAGGTTCTTTTCGGCAAATATGCAGGCCAGACCGTGAAGGTGAACGGCGAGGAACTGCTCGTGATGCGCGAAGAGGACGTCATGGGCGTACTCGAACCCGAATCGCCGGCCGCCAGGAAAGCGGCCTGAATGTCGATTCGACCGCGTCGCACGGGTGACTGCCCGATGCGCGCGGCATCCCGTTCAACGACTGTATCCGGAGCAAGAACATGACTGCAAAAGACGTGAAATTCCGCGACGGCGCCCGCCAGCAGATCGTCAAGGGCGTGAACGTGCTGGCCGACGCGGTGAAGGTGACGCTCGGCCCGAAGGGCCGCAACGTCGTGATCGAACGCGGCTTCGGCGCGCCCGTGATCACGAAGGACGGCGTGTCGGTCGCGAAGGAAATCGAGCTGAAGGACCGCTTCGAGAACATGGGCGCGCAGATCGTCAAGCAGGTCGCGTCCAAGACGGCCGACGTGGCCGGCGACGGGACGACCACCGCCACCGTGCTCGCGCAGGCGATCGTGCAGGAAGGCATGAAGCACGTCGCGGCCGGCATGAATCCGATGGATCTGAAGCGCGGCATCGACAAGGCCGTCGGCGCGGTGCTCGACGAGTTGCGCAAGCTGTCCCGGCCGATTTCGACCCACAAGGAAATCGCGCAGGTCGGCGCGATTTCCGCGAACTCGGATGAGGCGATCGGCAAGATCATTGCCGACGCGATGGAGAAAGTGGGCAAGGATGGCGTGATTACCGTGGAGGACGGCAAGTCGCTGGAGAACGAACTCGACGTGGTCGAAGGCATGCAGTTCGATCGCGGCTACGTGAGCCCGTATTTCATCAACGATCCGGCGAAGCAGGCGGCCTATCTCGACGATGCGCTGATTTTGCTGCACGACAAGAAGATCTCCAGTGTCCGCGACCTGCTGCCGATTCTCGAAGCAGCGTCCAAGGCCGGCAAGCCGTTGCTGATCGTCGCCGAGGACGTCGAAGGGGAGGCGCTCGCGACGCTCGTGGTGAACTCGATGCGCGGCATCCTGAAGGTCGCCGCCGTCAAGGCGCCGGGCTTTGGCGACCGACGCAAGGCCATGCTCGAGGATCTCGCGATCCTGACCGGCGCGACGGTCATCTCCGAGGAAACCGGCAAGCAGCTCGACAAGGCCACGCTCGAGGATCTTGGCAGTGCGAAGCGTGTCGAGATACGCAAGGACGATACGATCATCATCGACGGCGCGGGCGATGCGGCGCGCATCGACGCGCGCGTGAAGGCGATTCGCGCGCAGATCGACGAAGCGACGAGCGACTACGATCGCGAGAAGCTGCAGGAGCGTGTCGCGAAACTCGCGGGCGGCGTGGCGGTGATCAAGGTCGGCGCGGTCACCGAGGTCGAAATGAAGGAGAAGAAGGATCGCGTCGACGATGCGCTGCATGCGACGCGCGCCGCGGTCGAGGAAGGCATCGTGCCCGGCGGCGGCGTCGCGCTGCTGCGCGCGCGCGCGGCGCTGTCGGACATCCGGGGCGCGAATGCGGACCAGGACGCCGGCATCCGGATCGCGCTGCGCGCGCTGGAGGCGCCGCTGCGCGTCATCGCGGCCAATGCGGGCGACGAACCGTCGGTCGTGGTCTCGAAGGTGCTCGGAGGCACCGGGAACTTCGGCTACAACGCGGCGACCGGCGAGTACGGCGATCTGGTGGACGCGGGCGTGGTCGACCCGACCAAGGTCACGCGTACCGCGCTGCAGAACGCCGCGTCGATCGCGAGCCTGGTGCTGACGACCGATGCGACCGTCGCGCAAGCGCCGAAAGAGGACAGCGCCGAGCCGGCCTCCGCGCCCGAGCTCGGCTACTGACCGGCGTCGCAGGCCCGCCTGCGATGGTCGACCAGCCGCTGGCCGGAGCGGCTTTTGCCGGCGCGCGCGACAGTGGGGACGCGCCGCGCCGCTTTTTCATGTTTGCGAGACCGACCATGAAGCTCGAACTTTCGATCGATTCCCGGCCGCTGAACGTCGAGATCGACGACGTGATCGCCGGCCTGCTCGCCGCGCGGCTCGGCCTGCCGCCGGACGGCGACCATCGCGTCGCGATCGGCCGCTACCTCGGCGACGCGGCGGGGCCGTGGACGCTGGATGACGACCATATGCGCAAGCGCGTGATGCGCCGCCTGATTCTCGACATCGCCGATCCGACGCTGGTCATCCAGTACCTGATGGCCGACCAGACCGACCAGGCCGGGCCCGGCGAAGCAGGCGCCTGACGGGCGCTGAACGCGCGCTGGCGAGTGCAAGTGCGTGTGCGCGCCGAGCAGCGATTCCATCGAACGTTCGTCGCCCGCAGTGTCAGTCTGTTGTCATGTCATCCTCCATCGCAGAACGAAGCGACGCTCGCGGCGGCGCCCGAGCACCCGTCTTCGCGCTTGCGGTCAGCCGCCACCGTCCGGCTTGCCGGGCGCGCGGCCCTGCGGGACCGGCTGGCCTGCACCCAGCTCGGCGCCGGTGACCGGGTCGCTGTTCGGATCGGACGCGAGCCGCTGCGCCATCGCGTCGATCGCGTCCACCTGCTGCGGCTCGAGCATCCCTTCGGCAATACCGGTGCCGCCGTCGACCGCCGGCTCGGCGTCGCGGATTTCGAGACCTTCGCCATGATTCCAGGGGCCGACCAGCGGCGCCGCGTCCGGCTGCATCCGGAAGTACACGCTGTCGTACGGCGCCTTCGGCGGCAGCTTGCCGGGCGGGAAATTCGCGGTGATCGCATACAGCGCCTTCTCGAACGACTTCAGGTGCGAGACCTCGCGCGTCATCAGGAAGCCGAGCGCGTCGCGAATGCCCGGATCGTCGGTCACGTTGATGAGCCGTTCGTAGATGATCTTCGCGCGCGCTTCGGCCGCGATGTTCGAACGCAGGTCGGCGGTCGGTTCGCCGATCGTGTCGATGTACGCGGCCGACCACGGCACGCCGCCCGAATTCGTCAATGGCGCGCCCGCGCCGTACAGCACCTGCGTCACGTGGCTGTCGTTGCCGGCGCCGTGCAGCTTGCGGTACAGCTCGGCCTGTTCGTCGACTGCTTCCGCGAGTTCGCCCTTCGCGCCGCGGTTGAGCATCGCGGCCATCGAGCCGATCACTTCGAGATGGCTCAGCTCCTCCGTCGCGATGTCGAGCAGCATGTCCTTGCGGCCGGGGTCCTCCTCGGTGATCGCCTGAGTGAAATAGCGCATCGCGGCGGCGAGTTCGCCCTGCGGGCCGCCGAACTGCTCGAGCAGCAGATTGGCGAGGCCGGGGTTCGGCGCGCCGACGCGCACCGTGTACTGAAGCCGTGTGTTGTGGATGAACATGGCATCTCCGTGGAAAGGGTTGCGCGACATTCGCGGTGGCGACCCAGCACGAATCGATCCCGTGGCCGGCCGACGATCCCGGGTACGCGGCGCGATTCCGGCCGGCGTGCGCTGAGCCGTGGGAGCGGCTTTCGGCGAACAATGGCCGGTCGGGCACCGGTCGGCGCCGGATGACGAAGGCGCGATCGGTTCGCGAGGCGTCGCTTCTCGCGCACGGGGTGGACGGTTGCCGATGCAAGGACGCGGCGCGAGGGAAGGGCGCCGTCGGCGGCAATACGAGCGCGTCGCGTGACTTGCAACCGTCGTTGCCGGATTTCCAAGCGGTTGTCGTTTCGGCAGCATGGGGCGCGTGACGCCCGTTTCGTGACGATGGCGACGCGCGGCGAAGGAGCGCACCGCGACGGACTGCCGCGTTGCTGGCGGGGCCGATCGGCGCGGTGGCGTCGCGGTCGGGCGGCACCTGAATGGCCGGTGCGTCAGCGTCCGGACGATCGTGGCAGCCGCTATTCCCCGCGATGCCGCGCGAACCGGATGACGACGGGCGCGCGGGCCGACCAGCGCCGGCCGGCGTGCCGGTTCAGCGCGCTTTCAGCATTTCGTCGGCAAGCCGGTAGGCGCTGACCGCGCGCTTCGATTCGTAATCGGCGATCGTCGACACGTTGCGCCCGGCGTCGCGCGACAGCAAACCCTGCAGCGCGGCGGCGGCGAAGAAATCGCGCAGGTCCGGCGTCGCGGATTTCGGCTCCGGCGGAGCGGCTTCGACGATCGGCCCCGCTTTCCAGAAAACGGGCGACGGCGTGCCTTCCTTGGAGACGGCGGCGGTTTGCTTGATGCTCACATCCTGGGAAAACGGCGTCATTTCTTCCCCTTCGATCAAGTATCTGTTGGCGAAGCAGCGTAACGTCCCCGACTACGTGGGCGAGCATCGTCTCGTTTTGTTTTTGAGCGGTACTAACTGATTGATCGACGCGAATATTCGCCGGTAATACGGCATCCGTCAAAGGAAATAAATTGAATCCGACGGGCCGACGCACGAGCACGAATCGTTCCCGATGGCGATCGACGGGAAGCATCGCGTTTCGCCAACCGAGGTACGCGTGTGGGTGGCCGGATGCGCGACGGGCGAAGAGGCGTACTCGATCTCGCTGCTGCTCGCGCGGGCGCGCGAGGCCGCGATGTCGAGCCAGGCCATCCAGGTCTTCGCGACCGATATCGACGAAGCGGCGATCGTCCGCGCGCGGACCGGTTCCTACCCGCTGTCGATCGCGAGCGATGTGCCCGCCCCGCTGCTGCAACGGTATTTCACGCGGGAAGGCGCGCACTACGTGATCGCGAAGGCGGTGCGCAAACGCATCCTGTTCGCGGCGCACTGCCTGTTGCGCGATCCACCGTTCTCGCATCTCGACCTGATCTCGTGCCGCAACGTGCTGATCTATCTGGAACGGGCGGTGCAGCGGCAAATCCTGGAGCTGTTCCATTTCGCGTTGCGTCCGAACGGCTAGCTGTTCCTCGGCACCGCCGAATCGGCCGACGCGGCGGACGATCTGTTTTCGGTCGTGGACAAGAAACGCCGGATTTACCGTGCACGCGTCGTCACGCATCGCGCGAAGCCGGCCAAAACCAGCGGCTCGCGGACGTGCTGCGCAATGCGGTCGGCTCGGCGATAAGCAGGGGCAAACTGGAGTGAGCGCAGCGAGCCGCGCCAACCGCGCCGCGGGTTTTATCCCGGCACGAACACGCCTAGCGCCGCGATCGCCATCGCGAGCGTCGCGACCCATCCTCCCCACGCAAGCGGGCCTCTGACGGCGAACTCGCCCATGACTCGTCGGCTTCTCGCCATCAGCATCATCACGACCATGATCGGCACGGCGCTCACGCCGTTGATGACGGCGCTCCAGTACAGCGCGCGGATCGGGTCGAAATGCATGAACGTGAACGCGATTCCGCCGACGATCGCCAATACGATCACCGCATAGAATTCGGGCGCGACGCCCCACTGCAACGCGAGGCTATTGCGCCAGCGGAACGTGCCGGCCGCCGCATAGGCGGCCGATCCCGCGAGCACCGGCAGCGCCAGCAGGCCGGTGCCGACGATGCCGAGCGCGAACAGCACGTACGCGAAGTGACCGGCAAGCGGCTCGAGTGCCCGCGCGGCGTCCGCCGACGTTTTGACGTCGATGTGACGGGCGTGGAGTGTGGCCGCCGCCGTCAGCACGATGAAGAACCCGATCACGTTCGACACGCCCATGCCGAACCACGTGTCGAAGCTGATCCGGCGCAACTGCGCGGGCGCCTGGCGCGGCATGCGCCGCAACGGCCGCTGGTTCGGCGCGGCGCGCAATTCCTCGACTTCCTGGGACGCCTGCCAGAAAAACAGATACGGGCTGATGGTCGTGCCGAGCACGGCGACGACCGTGGTCAGATAGGCGGCGGTCAGTTGCGCATCGGGCTGCACGATCGCGCGACCGACCTCGGCCCAGCTGACGGGCACGATGAGGGCGACCGCGACATACGCCAGCAGCGTCAGCGCGGTCCATTTGAGCAATCGCGAGTAGCGGTCGTATGGAATGAACACCTGCAGCACGACCGACACGCCGCCGAGGCACACGATGTAGAGCTGCTGCGGGCCGGGCAGCAACAAATTGACGGCCGCGCCCATGGCCGACAGGTCGGCCGCGATGTTGATCACGTTGGCCGTGATCAGCAGCACGACCGTCCCGTGCAGCAGCCATCGCGGGTAGTGCGTGCGCATGTTGGACGCGAGACCTTTGCCCGTCACGCGGCCGATTCTCGCGCTGACCAGCTGGATGGCCGTCATCAGCGGATACGTCAACAGCAGCGCCCACAGCAATTCGAAGCCGAACTGCGCACCCGCCTGCGAATAGGTGCCGATGCCGGAAGGATCGTCGTCGGCGGCGCCGGTGACCAGGCCGGGACCGAGACGCCGGACCCACGTGGCCGCATTCGGGGCCGGTTCCGTCGGCTCGGGCTGGAGAAAATCGTTGTCGTTCATGATGGCGGGCCTCCCGTGCGGCACGCGCAATCGCCGTACCCGCCCGGCGGGCGTCGCGCCGCGGCGGCCCGGCCGGGCGTTACGGCCCGTTCGGCTTCGCCATGTCGCCAGCGTCGATCTTGATCGCGTGTTCCTTCGAGACCGGCCGCGCACCGGCCATGCTCCCGCTGCCGATGCGCAACTTCACGCGCACCGGTTCGTTTGCATCGAGTCCCGACACATCGCCGGCGGCGCGCGACGCGCGTTACGTCGGGCTAGCTGCACCGTCGGCGGGCGAGACCGTCGCGTGCATCGCCTGTTCGAGAAGGGCGTGCGCGGCTTGCCACGCGCGCGCGGCAGCCGCGGAATCGTTGAAGGCCCGTGCTTCTACCGTCGCGCCGTCCAGCAGCATCATGAAGACCGTTGCCAGCCGGTTGGCGGTTTCGGGCGGCACGAGGGCCCCGATCAGCTCCGCGATCCATTCGACCATCGTGCGGCGATAGCGGATCGCGACATCCGATATCGGCGCATAAGCGGTGCCGAATTCGGCCAGCGCACGCTCGAACAGGCAGCCGGCAAATTCGGGTGTCCTGAACCATGCCGCGTACCAGTCGAAGATGGTCTTGACGCGCTCGACCGGATCGGTGACGTGCTGCAACTGCGCGGCGATGCTGCCGACGATGAGGTCGTAGCGCTGGACCAGCACTTCGCGAATCAGTTCGTCCTTGCTCGCAAAATGCCGGTACAGCGTCATGCGGGCGACACCGGAATCGTCGATGATCCAGTCGACACCCACAGGGTGGAATCCGTGCCTGGAGAACAGTTCGGTCGCTTTGTCCACCACCAGCTGGCGTTTGTTGGCTCGCACGAACGGCTTCCTCCTCGATATTTCAGTAGCATAGACCGATTATTCTAGCATCATGCTGCTCGACGAAATCGGCATCCCGGCGTTGTCCCGCCGGGCAATCCCGGCGGCCGGCACCGGTCATCAAGTCATCTTGACTATTGGATAGACCGATATGTATCATTTGAATCCAGAAAGCATCGATCGGTATTGCGTGGATTAAAGAGGCGGAACGCGGGGCTGTGTTCCGCTCTCTGTTTTCCGCCGTATCGGATGCTGCAACGATGTTTCAAGCCGAAAAGAGAACCTGAGAGAGCCTCGGCATGCGAGCCCGCGGAACGTCCGCGCCTCGCACCGCCCGGGGCAGGCTCGCGGGCGAGCGCGCGAAGCAATACGGCGCCAATGAAACGTGAGGAAAGTACCCATGTATCGCCGTTTACTCGCACCGGGGCTGCTGTTGCTGCTGGCCGCGTGCGCGCAGGATCCGTCGATCACCGCCGGCACGGTACGGATTTGCGACGACACAGGTTGTTCCGATCGCCCTAAAGATCAGGTCTCCTATCAAAAAAGGGGCGATGCGCAAGACCGCGACGATCCACGCATCGCCGCGCTCAAGCAAACCGCGAAGACCCAGCCGAAGGCCGCCTACGATCTTGGCCTGCGCTATTTCCG
>NZ_LZXX01000069.1:0-357 GCF_001729305.1 Burkholderia sp. A2
CGCGACGCCGAACACGAACAGCACCACGTCGACCTGCGCGCCCATCCGCACACCCGCAAGGAACGGCGCGACATACGTGTACAGCATGTTGTGCGCGAGCACGTACGCGAACATCACCGTCAACACCGGCCGTACGCCGGGCAGCATCATCACGCCCAGCACCGGCTCGCGCGCGCCGGCCTGCTGGCCCGGGTGGTCGGGCACGCGCAGGCGAATCCAGCCGATCAGCGCCAGCGCCGCGACCGTGATCCCCGCGAACGCGACGCGCCAGCCGAACGTCGCGCCGAGCGCGGTGCCGGCCGGAATGCCGATCGACATCGCCGCCGGTATGCCGAGCATCGCGACCGCGATCGCCCG
>NZ_LZXX01000069.1:465-1152 GCF_001729305.1 Burkholderia sp. A2
CGCCGCATCGCGCGCGTCGCGGCGACGAGCGGAATCGCCGCGACGATCGAGCCGAGCGCATAGACGGTCACCAGTTGGCCGATCAGCGCCTCGGTCACGCGCAGGTCCGCGCTCATCAGCGGCAGCAGGCCGGCCGGCAGGGCTTCGGTGAGCACCGTGATGAAGCCGGCGGTGGCAAGCGCGAGCAGGTTCGCGACGGGCAGGCGCGCACGGCCCGGTGCAGATGAACCCGCGGCAAGTCCGGCCCGGTCGGCCGCGGACGCGGAAACGGACGGGGAAGCGGATACGCACTCGCTCATGCCGCGCTCCGGTCGTCGACGCCATACACCGCATCGCGCACGTCGGTGACGATGCGCCCGTGCATCCCTTCGTACAACGTATTGGTCAGCGCGACGACCGTCAGCCCGGCCGCACGGTCGACGAACCACGCATGCCCGTATGCGCCGCCCCAGCGCCAGGTGCCGACCGACTCCGGCGACTGCGCGGCTGCCGGATCGTGCAGCACCGAAAAGCCGAGCCCGAAACCGAATCCCGGCGCATCCGGCAAGTCGCGCGCGCCCGGCTGCACCCGCGCCATCTCGTCGATCCAGCGCGGTGCGAGCCAGCCGTCGCGGCCCGTGCGCAACGTATCGAGCAGCGTCAGGCAATCGTGTGCGGTGCCGACCATGCCCGCGCCGCCCGACGGCC
>NZ_LZXX01000070.1:0-1073 GCF_001729305.1 Burkholderia sp. A2
CCCTTGCCCTGCGTCGCGCGGATCTTCTGGCACAGGTTGGTCTTGCGCGACAGGCAGAACTTGCACTCGCGGCATTCGGGCGTGTAGAGCGGAATCACGTGGTCGCCCTTCCTCACGGTGCCGACGCCGGGGCCGACGTCGACCACCACGCCCGCGCCTTCATGGCCGAGGATCGCCGGGAAGATCCCTTCCGGATCGGCGCCCGACAGCGTGTAGTAGTCGGTGTGGCAGATGCCCGTCGCCTTCACTTCGATCAGCACTTCGCCGGCGCGCGGCCCTTCGAGATCGACTTCCTCGATCGTCAGCGGCGCACCGGCCTTCCATGCAATCGCGGCTTTCGTTTTCATCGTGTCACTCCTGTGTGTCTGTGAGGTCGGCCCGGGCCGGCGCGTCGACGCCGGCCGGGGTTTCATGCAAGGCGTAGAAACCGTGCCGCATGGCGCGGCGCAACAATATCGTGCTCACCATGATGGCCGCTCCCGCCGCGCATCGCGTGCGCGAAACGGTCGTCGGCTTGCCAGGATGCGTCATCGCTGGCGCAAAAGAACAAGCGTCCGAGTTTAAACGCCCGTCGTGAACCATGCATCCGTGCGGGCGTACAGATCGACGAAGCGCGCATGGCGTGCGGCCAGCAGACGGTCGTCGTGCGGTGCCGCGACCGGCGATGCGCTCGGCGCCAGCGCGCGCAACGCCTCTTCACGCCAATGCCCGATCGCGACGCCCGCGAGCAATGCGGCGCCGCGCGTCGCGGCGTTCGGGCAATCGATCGCGTGCAGCGACGCGCCGAGCGCATCGGCAAGCAACTGGCGCCAGCGCGGATCGACCGAGCCGCCGCCCGCGAGGCGCAGCGTCGTCACCGCGTCGCGACGATCGGCGTCGCGGATCGCATCGAGCCCCGCGCGCAGCGCGAACGCGACGCCTTCGAACGCGGCGCGCATCATTGCGCCGCGCGTGTCGCCGAGCCCGAGGCCGAGCCAGCCGCCGCGCGCATCCGGATTCATCCACGGCGAACGCTCGCCGGTCAGGTACGGCAGGAAGCACAGCCGCTCGGACGCCGGTTGCGCGAACGCGTC
>NZ_LZXX01000071.1:0-591 GCF_001729305.1 Burkholderia sp. A2
CGCGATGCTGCCGTTCTGCGGCTACAACGTCAGCGATTATTTCGCGCACTGGCTCAAACTCGGCCAGCAGCTCGAAGCCGCCGGCGCGAAGCTGCCGAAGATCTACTGCGTGAACTGGTTCCGCAAGGACGCGAACGGCAAGTTCGTGTGGCCGGGCTTCGGCGAGAACATGCGCGTGCTGAAGTGGATGCTCGATCGTCTCGAAGGCACGGGCGGTGGCGGCGAGCATGCGTTCGGCGTGTCGCCTGCGTACGAAGACCTGCACTGGGACGGCCTCGACTTCACGCGCGACCAGTTCGATGCGGTGACGTCGATGAACGCCGACGAATGGCGTGAGGAACTGAAGCTGCACGCGGCGCTGTTCGATACGTTGAAGCTGCGCTTGCCGGCCGAAATGACCGACACGATGAAGAAGATCGAGCGGCGTATCGGCGGCTGACGACAGGAATCGACGTCACCACCTGAAAGCGGCATGAACGCCCCGGGCCATCCATCGCATGGCCCGGGGCGTTGTCGTTTCGGCGATCGGCCGGGTGTCAGCCGAGATCGAGCGCGTTCGTCAAATCGCCCGGCGGCGTCGCGCCGCGCGCG
>NZ_LZXX01000072.1:0-542 GCF_001729305.1 Burkholderia sp. A2
CCGATCATCGAGCTGTCGGCGATGCTCGCCGAAGTGACGCCCGCCGGCTTCAACCACTTCTTCTATTGCAACAGCGGCTCGGAAGGCAACGACACCGTGCTGCGACTCGTGCACCAGTACTGGCGCGTGCAGGGCAAGCCGCAGAAGAAATACGTGATCTCGCGCAAGAACGGCTATCACGGCTCGACGATCGCGGGCGGCACGCTCGGCGGGATGGGCTACATGCACGAGCAGATGCCGTCGAAGGTCGAGCACATCGTGCACATCGACCAGCCGTATTTCTTCGGCGAAGCGCAGCCGGGCGAAACGCCCGAAGCGTTCGGCCTCGCACGCGCACAGCAGCTCGAAGCGAAGATCCTCGAGCTCGGCGCGGAGAACGTCGCGGCGTTCATCGGCGAGCCGTTCCAGGGCGCGGGCGGCGTGATCTTCCCGCCGTCGACGTACTGGCCGGAAATCCAGCGGATCTGCCGCAAGTACGACATCCTGCTCGTCGCGGACGAAGTGATAGGCGGGTTCGGGCGCACCGGCGAATGGTTCGCGCA
>NZ_LZXX01000073.1:0-264 GCF_001729305.1 Burkholderia sp. A2
GCGGCACCGCGCGCAGCGCGCTCAGGTAGTCGGTGCGCGCGAACTGCGCGACTTCCTCGACGAACGCGCCGAGATCGCTCGGCGCCGGCTTGATGCCGAGCTTCTTGTGATACCACGCGTCGGCCGCGGCGGTCGGCAGCGCGCCCACCGGGTTGCCGGCCTGCCGGTAATCGAGGATCGACGATTGCAGCGTGACGCCGTTCAGGTCGACGCCGTCCTCGTGCAGCTTGTATGCGAGCACGCAGCTGCGCGCGGTGCCGTACG
>NZ_LZXX01000073.1:497-834 GCF_001729305.1 Burkholderia sp. A2
CTTCGGCGCGAACGAGCCGAGCAGCACGAACACCGACGACGAACCGGGCCCGCCGTTATAGAAGAACGTCACGGGCCGTGTTTCCTCCTTCGCGCCGTCGGCCGTGAACGCAACGTAGAAGATCTTCGCGGCTGGCTGCGAACTGCTCGGATCGACCGTCACGAGGTGGCCGACCGTCGCCGTGTACGCGATGCGCTTCCCGTCGATCAGGATCGTGTGATGCGTGATCGCGGCCGCCTCGGTCGTGTCCGTCACCGAGTCGTCGGGGCCGTTGCCGTACGCGACCGGATCGAAGAACGGCTGGTCGCGGCCGTGGCTCAGCGCGACCGGATTGATG
>NZ_LZXX01000074.1:0-572 GCF_001729305.1 Burkholderia sp. A2
CTGGCCGGACGGCGCGCGCGTCGTGATCACCGTCACGCCCGTCGCGAACTGGCCGAGCGCCTGCCGGAAGGCGGCCGCGTCGAAATCCGGCGGATTGGCGTGGCTCATCGGGCAGCCATCCGGAACGGGACGGGCGGGCGCGACACGACACGGGTGTGACGGGCGCGGCGGACGAAGGACGACAAGGCGGTCGAGTGGGAACGGGTGCGCATGGCCCGATTTTAGCGGAATCGCGGCCGCCGGGCCCGGTCGGGCGGCGCATCGCGACGTCAGGGTGACGTAGCGAACACTGCGGCGCGCGGCCGGCATCGCCGTTCCGTCGCGTTTTTAACGGTGCGGCCGTTCAGGCCGACACCGTGCTGCCCGGCCGTCAGCGCTGCCCGCGCTATCGCGCCGCCGCCAGCCCGAGCGACAGCGCCCCGGTGACGATCAGGCTCGACGCCCACACCGCATCGAGATTGAACCAGCTCCGCGACACGAACTTCAGCCCGAGATAGCGGTACACGAGCCACGCGAGCCCGCCGCCGGCGGCGATCATCGCGGCCGCATGCACGGCCGCGACGACGAGCGCC
>NZ_LZXX01000075.1:0-506 GCF_001729305.1 Burkholderia sp. A2
TACGCGGCCGCGAAGGCCGGGCTGATCGGCGCGACGAAGTCGCTGTCGCTGGAGCTCGCGTCGCGCGGCATCACCGTGAACGCGGTGGCGCCCGGCATCATCGCATCGCCGATGGCCGAACAGGCGTTTCCCGCCGAACGCATCAAGCAGCTCGTGCCCGCGCAGCGCGCGGGCCGGCCCGACGAAGTCGCGGCGATGGTCGCGTACCTGGTATCCGACGCCGCGGCCTATGTGACGGGGCAGGTGATGTCCGTCAACGGCGGGCTCGCGTGACGACGCGCGCCGCGTTGGCCTGACGTAACGCAACACGGTGCGGTGCCGCGTTGTCGCGCGGCCTGCGCCGCATAGTGAGGAAATCGAAGTGTCCGTGCATCCAGCCCGCGCCGAACGGCGTCCGAGTCCGCTGTTGCCCTCCGCCGCGCCGTTCGCGCACGGCGGCGAGCCCGCGCTGCGGCTCGTCCAGATGAGCGACGCGCGGCTCGTCGCGCTGCTGCACGACGCGCGCA
>NZ_LZXX01000076.1:0-318 GCF_001729305.1 Burkholderia sp. A2
GCTCGCCGCGCGTGCCGAGCACCTGGAAGTAGACGCTGTCGATGTTGTCCGCGCGCAGGAAGTCGCGCGTCTGCTCCGGCAGCGTCAGTTCGGCGACGCCGTTGACCGGATGGATCTGCCGGGCGAGCACGTACGCGTTGGTCTCGAGCGCGCGGTCGAACGGGCTGTTCGCGATCGTCTTCGCGACGAGATAGGTGACGGCGATGCTCATCGGCCACAGCAGCAGCAGCGGCGCGAGCATCCAGTCGAGGATTTCGCCGAACAGCGAGCGCGGGCGCGGCGTTTCGGGCGATTCGGTTTCGTCGGGCGGCGCGAACG
>NZ_LZXX01000076.1:528-860 GCF_001729305.1 Burkholderia sp. A2
TCGATCTTCTTGCGCAGCCGGTGCACGTAGACTTCGATCGCGTTGTTGCTGACTTCCTCGCCCCATTCGCACAGGTGGTCGACGAGCTGTTCCTTCGACACGAGGCGGCCGATCCGCTGCAGCAGGACCTCGAGCAGGCCGAGTTCGCGTGCGGAGAGATCGAGCACGTGATCGTTCGCATACGCGATGCGGCCGACCTGGTCGAATGCGAGCGAACCGTGGCGCACGACCGTCGGGCCGCCGCCCGCGCCGCGCCGGGTCAGCGCGCGCACGCGCGCCTCGAGCTCGTTGAGCGCGAACGGCTTGGCCATGTAGTCGTCGGCGCCGAGGTC
>NZ_LZXX01000077.1:0-360 GCF_001729305.1 Burkholderia sp. A2
CCGGGATGAGCGGGGCCGGCGCGGGCGCTGCCGGAACTGCGCGGAAACCGATCGATTTCCGGTCCGAAGCGCCGAAACTATTCAGGATCGGACAACAATAGGCGGGGGCTTGTGCCGCGACCGCCGCGGGCTCTATTCTGTTCCGTTGGCGATTCGAAGGGGAAGCAGCATGGACCGAATCCAGGCAATGGAAGTTTTTACCCGCGTGGTCGACGCGAACAGCTTCACGCGGGCGGCCGACACGCTGGCGATGCCGCGTGCGTCGGTGACGACCATCATCCAGAATCTCGAGGCACTGCTCGGCGTGCGCCTGATGCATCGGACGACGCGCCGGCTGTCGCTGACGCCGGAGGGCGCCGC
>NZ_LZXX01000077.1:562-813 GCF_001729305.1 Burkholderia sp. A2
TATCCGGACATCACGCTCGAGTTGGGGCTGTCCGACCGCTACGTCGATCCGGTCGAGGAGGGCATCGACTGCATGATCCGGGTCGGGCCGCTCGAGGATTCGTCGATGGTCGCGCGGCGCATCGGGATGCTCAAGCGCGTGACGTGCGCGTCGCCCGATTACCTTGCCCGCCACGGCGAGCCGAACGAGATTGCCGATCTCGTCGAACATCATGCGGTGAATTTCCGCGCGAGCCACGGCGCGCGGGCGAT
>NZ_LZXX01000078.1:0-385 GCF_001729305.1 Burkholderia sp. A2
GCGCGACCGGTGGCGCGCGGGCACGATCCGCAAATGCGTGCCGGGCTCGCGTGCGCCGGGGGAAGAGAGCGGCGGCAGCGCGCCGCCGAGGTGGGTCGTGTCGCTCATGTCGTTGGAATCCTCGAATCGATCGATCGGCGGGCGCGCCGCGCGCGCGGTGCGGCGGCGTCAGGCGTGCGCTTCGGCAGCCGTTTCCTGTGCTGCGCCGGGCGTCGCGTAGCGGCTCGCCTTGCGCGGCAGACCGAGGTGGTCGCGCAGCGTGGCGCCGGGCAGGTCGCGGCTGTAGCGGCCGCGCGCCTCGAGCACCGGAATCACGAGCTCGATGAAATCGTCGACGCCCTGCGCCTGTACCGGAAAACCGAGGATGAAGCCGTCGCCGGCGCCC
>NZ_LZXX01000078.1:446-721 GCF_001729305.1 Burkholderia sp. A2
AGCCGTCGCCGGCGCCCGCGTCGTGCCAGCGGATCAGCTCGTCGGCGACGTGCTCGGCCGTGCCGATGAAGTTCGGGCGCGGCGTCGCGACCGCGAGCGCGGTCTCGCGCAGCGACAGGCCCTTGCGCTTCGCATCGGCCTTGATGCGGTCGGTGGTCGAGCGGAAGCTGTTGCGGCCGAGGTCGCCGAGTTCCGGGAACGGCGCGTCGAGCGCGTACTGCGTGAAATCGTGGTGATCGAAATAGCGGCCGAGGTACGCGAGCGCCTCGTCGATC
>NZ_LZXX01000079.1:0-37769 GCF_001729305.1 Burkholderia sp. A2
CCCGAAGTACCCGAAGTACCGGACGTGCCCGACGTACCCGAGGTGCCGGAAGTGCCAGAAGTCCCCGACGTACCGGAAGTGCCCGACGTACCCGAGGTGCCGGAAGTGCCAGAAGTCCCCGACGTACCAGAAGTCCCCGACGACCCCGAACTACCGCCGCCCGACGTCCCCGACGAACCGCCGCCCGATGTTCCGGAAGTCCCCGACGTGCCGCTTGTCCCGGACGTGCTCGGCTTGATGGTCGGCGTCGTCGGTCCATCGACCGAGCCGCAGCCGTACAGCGCGAGCAGTGACGAGACGGCCATCGTTACCGTCGTCTTCTTGAAGAGAATGTGCATGTTGGCCTCGACATTGGAAGTGTGTCCAAGCCTTCACTGCAAATTCCGCGCCACGGCATGTTTCGCGACACGGTGTCGTGATTTGTTGCGGGAATCGGGTATATCGATGCGATTTAAACGGAGGAATGGCGGTTTCGCGCGACAGGCACGCGCGGCGCGCGGACGTCGCGGCTGCGATGTTCCCGTAAGGCGCCGTAACGCGCGACGGGATGTTACGTAGCGTTCGACCGCACGTGACGCGCGCGGCCGCGAGCCGAGGCCCGCACCTTTGACGAAACGCGCCGTCCCGCCGAACATGACGCGGAACCCCCGGCCGCCGGCGGCGCAGCAGCGGCCACGACGCCAACCACGAGGACACCGACATGAGCGAACAGGACAGGGAATACGGCAAGGCGCGGCGGATCGACGTGATGGGCGAGGCGTTCGTCGAGCGCGCGATGAGCGACCTCGACGGATTCTCGCGCCCGCTGCAGAACTGGCTGAACGAGCATGCGTGGGGCAGCACGTGGCAGCGGGGCGGGATCGACCTGAAGACGCGCAGCCTGTGCACGTGCGCGATGCTGGCGGCGCTCGGCCGCGGCACGGAGCTGAAGGGGCACATCCGCGGCGCGCTAAACAACGGCGCGAGCCTCGTCGAGATCCGCGAGGTATTGCTGCACAGCGCGCTGTACGCCGGGGCGCCGGCTGCGGTCGAGGCGTTTCGCAGCGCGCGCGAGGTGCTCGCGGAGCGCGGGCTGTCGATGCCCGACGACGAAGCCTGATTCCGTCGCGGCGCCGGCTGCCCGCCACGGAACAGGCCGCGCGTCGTCGCCGCGATCTACGCGATGCGCACGGGCTGTGCCGCAACGTCGGCCGGCGCGGCGGCGACTTCGAGCAGCCAGTCGGCCGTCGCCTCGGGCATCGTGACCGGCAGCATGTGCCCGCCGTCGACGACCTTCAGCCGCACGCGCGCCGATTTCTTCGCGAGCGCGTCGCCGTGCTCGCGCCAGTTCAGGATCGGATCGGCTTGGCCGTACAGCACGTCGACCGGCAGCGCGAGCTCCGCGTAGCGGCGCGCCATCGCAGGCAGGTCGACGGGCGCCGACAACAGGTCCGTCGCCGTCGCGTAGAACACGTGCGGGCGCATCCCGAGCAGGCCGCCGCCCTTGACCGGGAAGTCGCGCGGCACGTCCTCCGGCGCGAACACCTGGCGCACGGCCTTGCGGCCCGTCAGGATGGTCAGCGGGATCGCGAAGGTCCACGACACGAAACGGCGCACGAGCGGCGACGGCAGCATCAACGGCTTGAACGGCGCGGGCGGCTCGGTCTGCTCGTGCGACAGCGGCGCGATCAGCGCGAGCCGGCTCACGCGGTCCGCATGGTCGAGGCCGACCGCGAGCGCGATCGCGCCGCCGAGCGAGTGGCCGACCAGTACCGGCTTGTCGAGCTGCAGCGCGTCGATGAATGCGGCCACCGTGCGGGCCTGCGCGAACACGTTCGCCTGCGAGGCCGCGCCGCGCAGCGAGCGGCCGGCGCCCGGGCGGTCGATCAGGATCACGCGATGCTGTTGTGCGAGCCGCGTGAGCGGCAGGTACGCGAAATTGCGCCATTGCCCCGCGAGCCCGTGAACGAACACGATCGGCGGGCCGTTGCCGTATTCGACGTAGTGGATACGATCGCCGTCGATGTCGACGAAGCGGCCTTCGGGGGGGAACGCGCGCGTCACGCGACGGGCCACGTAGCCGGAAAACAGCGCGAGCGCGGCGAGCACCGCGACGACGCCGAGCAGCACGTTCTGGATCAGGTGGAGCGTAGGAGTCATGTCGGCCTCAGCGGGTGTCGAGTGCGGGTTCGGCTGCCGGCGCGGCGGCGGCCGGGCCGGTTCGGGCGCGGCGCTCGAAATGCATCGCGGAATCGGCGAGCGCGCTGAACTTCAGCGACGCGAGATCGAGCACGTAGTTCTGGTGAAATTTCCACGGCTTGCGGTGCCCCTGCTTCGGCAGGATGCCGGCCGCGCGCTGGATGTAGCCCGAGCTCAGGTTGACGGCCGGCACGTCGCCGAGCTCGCCCGCGCCGAGCCGCGGCACGCACGTGTCGTACCCGTTCGCGCGCATGTGGTTGAGCAGCCGGCACACATAGCGCGCGATCAGCTCGGCCTTCAGCGTCCACGATGCATTCGTGTAGCCGAACGACGATGCGAGGTTCGGCACGTCGCTGTACATCATCCCCTTGTACGACACCGTTTCCGGCAAATCGACCGCGCGGCCGTCGACCGTCACGCGCGCGCCGCCGAGCATCTTCACGTTCAGCCCGGTCGCGGTGACGATCACGTCCGCGTCGAGCTGCTGGCCGCTCTTCAGCGCGAGTCCGGTCGGCGTGAAGCGCTCGATCTCGTCGGTGACGATCGATGCGCGGCCCGCGCGGATCGCCTTGAACAGGTCGCCGTTCGGCACGAGGCACACGCGCTGGTCCCACGGCATGTAGCGCGGCGTCAGGTGCTTCGCGACGTCGAAATCGGGGCCGAGCTGCCTGCTGGCCGCGCGGATGATGAATTGCTTCGTCCGGTCGGGCTTGCGGCGCGACACGTTGTACAGGTACATCGTCAGCAGCACGTTCTTCACGCGCACGAGCCGGTGCGCGAGCCGCGACGGCAGCACGCGGCGCAGCGCGTTCGCGATCTTGTCGCGCGCGGGCAGCGACACGATGTAGGTCGGCGAGCGCTGCAGCATCGTCACGTGCTGTGCGTCGGCCGCCATCGACGGCACCAGCGTGACGGCTGTCGCGCCGCTGCCGATCACGACCACGCGCCGGTTCGCGTACGACAGGTCCTTCGGCCAGTGCTGCGGATGCACGAGCTTGCCCCTGAACGTGTCCATGCCTGGCCAGTCGGGCAGGTAGCCGGCGTCGTAATCGTAGTAGCCGCTGCACATGAACAGGAAGCGACAGGTGTAGACGAGCGTGTCGGTCGCGCCGTCCCGCGTGCGCTCGACGCGGACCGTCCAGCGCGCGCGGTTCGAATCCCAGTCGGCCGCGACGACCTTCCGGCCGTAGCGGATCATCTTGTCGATGCCGTAGGTGCGCGCGGTGTCGCGGATGTAGTCGAGGATCGTCTGCCCGTCGGAGATCGCCTTGTCGCTGTGCCATGGACGGAAGCTGTAGCCGAGCGTGAACATGTCGGAATCCGAACGAACGCCCGGATAGCGGAACAGGTCCCAGGTGCCGCCGATCGCGTCGCGCGCCTCGACGATCGCCACGCTCGCATGCGGGCAGCGCTGCTTCAGGTGATACGCGGCGCCGATGCCGGACAGGCCGGCGCCGACGATCAGCACGTCGAGGTCGCGGTGATCGTCACCGTCGTGGCGGGCGTCGGCGGCGGGCGGCGCGTCGTGCCGGTCGGTCGTCGTCGAGATCATGCGGGGTCCTGGGTCGGCGTGGTCGGGCGCGCGGCCGGAGCGTGCGCGCGTTCGAGGTTGCGTGCGCGGGCGCGGCGTACGTGGCGCAGCATCAGCCGCTGGTAACCGGCGCCGAGCAGCCGCGCGATCCGGTCGAGCCGGCGCGCGTCGGCACCGACCAGCACGCGGCGCGCATTGCGTTCGACACCCGCGAGGATCTGCCGCGCGGCTTCGTCGGGCGTCGTCGCGTTGATCAGGCGGTTCGCCTGGCGGCGATGGGTCGCTTCGTCCTGGCCCGTCAGCGCGTGGATGCTGGTGTCGACGCGGCCCGCGTCGACGATGTTCGTCGCGACGCCGCCCGGATGCACACAGGTCGCGCTCACCGGCGCGCCGTCGAGTTCGAGCTCCATCCGCAGCGCCTCGGTGAAGCCGCGCACCGCGAACTTGGTCGCGTTGTACGCGCTTTGCGTCGGCATCGCGACGAGGCCGAACAGGCTCGACGTGTTGACGACGTGGCCGTCGCCCGACGCGCGCAGATGCGGCAGGAACGCCTGCGTGCCGTGCACGACGCCCCAGAAATTGATGCCGACGATCCATTCGAGATCGGCGAGACGTGCGGTTTCGGCACTGGCGGCCAGCGACACACCCGCATTGTTGAAGATCAGGTTGACCTTGCCGTGCTCGGCCCGAACGAAATCGGCCCACGCGAACACTGCGTCGCGGTCGGCGACGTCGAGCCGCCGTGTGCTCACACGCACGCCGTGCCGCGCGCAGATGGCCGCCGTGCCGGCGAGCCCGACATCGTCGACGTCGGCGAGCGCGACCTCGCAGCCGCGCCGCGCCAGCTCGACCGCGAGGCTGCGGCCCATGCCCGAACCGGCGCCCGTGACCGCGGCGACCTTGCCGGAAAATCCCTTCATCCGTCGTTCCTCCCGTTCCGCTTGCGCTGTACCGGCGGCGCAACTATTGTGGTGTTGTTCGTCACCACTTTAGTTTTCGGGTGTCCTGATGTCAAATAGCGGAATGGAGAAAGCACTCGAAACGGAAAAAAAGGGGCGGTCGTATGGCGGCGTGGCGCCGGAGGTGCGGGCCGCCGAGCGGCGCGACGCACTGATCCGCGCGGCGACGCGCGTGTTCGGCACGGTGGGTTTTCGCAAGGCGACCGTGCGGTCGATCTGCCAGGAAGCGAAGCTGAACGACCGCTATTTTTATGCGGCATTCGACAGCACCGAGGATTTGTTGCGCTGCACCTACCTGCATCACGCGCAGCAATTGCATGACGCGGTCGCGCAGGCGGTCGCCGCGCGCGGCGGCAATTTGCGCGAGCGCGTCGACGCGGGACTCGCCGCGTTCTTCGCGTTTCTGCGCGACCCGTGCGCGGCGCGCGTGCTGCTGCTCGAGGTGATGGGCGTGAGCGCGGATACCGACATGACGTATCAGCGCATGCTGATCGACTTCGGCAAGCTGATCATGGCGATCGGCGCGCCGGGCGAGGCCGTCACACCCGCGGAGCGCACCGAGCAGCGGCTAATCGGGCTCGCGCTGGTGGGCGCGATGACGAACGTCGGCGCGGCGTGGCTGCTGACCGAATATCGCGATCCGGAGGCGCAGATGATCGCGAGTTGCAGGAAGGTGTTGTTGGGGACGTTGGGGGAAGCGGGTGGGTAAGGACGCGGTGATCGGTCGACTATCCTCGCCTGAGCAAGACCGAATTCAGACTATAATCGGTCTCATCCGGTGCCCGGCCAAAGGACGCATTCCATGAAATTCTCCACTCAAGTCAAACCGATCAGCTATCTCAAGAGTCACGCGGCCGAGATCGTCAAGGACATCTCCGAGAGCCGCGAGCCGATGCTCATCACCCAGAACGGCGAGGCGAAGCTCGTCGTCATGGACGTCAAGTCGTATGAGGAGCATGAAGAGACACTCGCGCTGCTGAAATTGCTTGCGCTGGGCAACCGCGAGATCGACCAAGGTCACTTTCGTCCTGTCGAGGATGTTTTCGCCGACCTCGACAAGGATGATGATCAATGACGTTACGCGTTGTCGTTCTTCGTTCGGCGGAAGAAGATCTGAAGACGTTGAAGCGTTATCTCCTGTCGAATTTCGGTTCGGAAACCTGGCAGGCGAGCTATGGCCAGATCAAGGATGCCATCGCGTCGCTTCGTGCCTTTCCTGCTCAGGGCCGGATTCCCGACGAGTTCGCGCATATCAACCTCAGTCAGTATCGCGAAGTCGTTGCCGGAATAAATCGCATCATTTACGACGTGCGCGGCGACACGATCCATGTGCATATCGTGTGCGATACGCGTAGGGATTTGAAGTCGTTGCTCATGAGACGGCTCATGCAGGCGTATTGAACGCGGACCCCTGCCTTTCTCCGTTTTTTTGCTATTTCGAGCGTGAGCGTCTCTTCGTGGGCGCGATCGGCGTTTCCCCAAGCCTCGCCTTCATCGCCTCGACAAACGCCCGCACCTTCGGCGACGGCAGCCGTGTCGACGGATACACCGCATGGATCCCGGCCGGCGCCGTATGCCAGCCCGGCAGCAGCCGCACGAGCCGGCCGGCCGCGACGTCGTCCGCGGTCGAGAAATCCGTCAGCAGCCCGAAGCCGCCGCCCGCCAGCACGATCGCGCGGCACGCGGTTGCGGTGTTCGACACCACCGGCGCGACGCAGCGCACCGACGCTCGGCCGCCGCGCACGTTATCGAGTTCGAGCGTATGTGGGCGCGGCAGCGACGACAGCATCACGAACGGCAGCGCGGCGAGCGCATCGGGATCGCGCGGCAGCCCGTGCCGCGCGACGAACGCCGGGCTCGCGACCAGCCATTTCTCGTAGGTGCCGAGCTGCACCGCGCGATAGTTGGAATCGGCGAGACGGCCGATGCGGATCGCGACGTCGAGGTTGTCCGCGACGAGATCGACGACGCGGTCGTTCGCGACGAGTTCGACGGCGAGCGCCGGATGCCGGTCGCGCAGCGCGACGACGGCCGGCGCGACCACCAGCGCGCCATAGTCGATCGGCACGCTCACGCGCAGCGTGCCGCGCAGCGGCCCGGCGTCGGACGACACCGCGTCGAGCGCGGCTTCGGTGGCGCGCACGATATCGCGGCACGCGTCGTAGAACACGCGGCCGGCATCGGTCACACTTAGCCGCCGCGTCGTGCGCACCAGCAGGTTCGCGCCGACCTCGGATTCGAGGCGCTGCATGTGCGTGCTGACGACCGTCTTCGCGAGGCCGAGCCGCTCGGCGGCCGCCGTCAGCGAGCCGGCGTCGACCACCGCGACGAAGATCGCCAGCCGGTTCAGGTTCACGTCGCGCAGATCGGCCATCGTCGATTGTCCTATGAAAGCGGAGAATGTTTCCACGATTATCCGTCTTCTGGTGACGAACGGCGAGCGCTACGCTGGAGCCGTTCGTCGCCGATCCCCGGCGGCGCGAGATTCCGGAGTGTTTCCATGTCAGCCGCCAGCAAGCCCGCCTCGCCGATCCGCGTCTATTCGTTCCTGCTGTCCGGGCACGCGCACCGTGTCCGGTTGTTCCTGTCGCTGCTCGGATTGCCGTCGAAGACCATCGACGTCGATCTCGCGGCCGGCGCGCAGCGCGAACCGGCGTTCCTCGCGTTGAATCCGCTCGGGCAAGTGCCGGTGATCGACGACGGCGGTACCGTGATCGCCGATTCGAACGCGATCCTCGTGTATCTCGCGAAGCGCTACGGCGACGCGCACTGGCTGCCCGACGATCCCGTCGGCGCGGCCGTCGTGCAGCGCTGGCTGTCGTACGCGGCCGGCCCGATCGCATCGGGCCCCGCGGCCGCGCGGCTCGTGACCGTGTTCGGCGCGCAGCTCGACCCGGAAGCGGCCAAGCGCACGGCCGCGAAGGTGCTCGACGTGATCGATCGCGAGCTGGCCGGCAAGCCGTTCGCGGCCGGCGCGCAGCCGACGATCGCGGACATCGCCGCGTACACGTACATCGCGCACGCGCCGGAAGGCGGCGTGTCGCTCGAACCGTATCCGCACGTGCGTGCTTGGCTGGCCCGTATCGAGGCGCTGCCAGGCTTCGTCGCGATGCCGACGACGCGCGCGGGCCTGCTCGCCGCTTGACGCTCACTGACGCCGCGCTTGTCCAGGAGAGAACGCGATGAATGCGCCGACCGCCGTCGTACCGGGCTGGGAACTCGATACCGCGCCGTTTCACGCGGGCGAGCTTGCCGTGCAGCAGCGCGCAGGCGTGACGGACGCGGCGGGCGCGGCCGGCCGGCGCGGAATCCGGCGCTTCATGCCGGATCAGCACCGGACGTTTTTCGCGCAACTGCCGTTCTTCGTGCTCGGCGGCGTCGATGCAAGCGGGCAGCCGTGGGCGACGCTGCGGGTCGGTGCGCCGGGTTTCGTCACGTCGCCGGATGCACGCACGCTGCGCATCGCGGCGCGCGCGCTGCCGGGCGATCCGCTTGCGGGCGCGTGGCAGGCTGGCGCACCGCTCGGCGGGCTCGGCATCGAATTCGATACGCGACGGCGCAATCGCGTGAACGGCGTCGTGCGCTCGGCCGACGGCGATGCGCTGACGATCGCGGTCGAGCAGAGCTTCGGCAATTGTGCGAAGTACATCCAGGGCCGCAAGCCGACTTTCGTCGCGCGGGACGTCGGGGCGTCCGTCGCGCCGGACGTATCGGATGCACTGAGCGACGCGGACCGCGCGCTGCTCGCGCAGGCCGATACGTTCTTCGTCGCGAGTGCGAACACGTCGGCAGAGGCGGGCGCGGCGCGCGGCGCGGACGTGTCGCATCGCGGCGGGATGCCGGGCTTCGTGCGCGTCGACGATGCGCGCACGCTGACGACGCCCGATTTCAGCGGCAACCGGTTCTTCAATACGCTGGGCAACCTGCAGCACGATCCGCGCGCGGGGCTGCTGTTCGTCGATTTCGACAGCGGCGACGTGCTGTATGTCGCCGCGCACGCGGAGATCGTGTGGGACGGCCCGGTCGTCGCGTCGTTCGACGGCGCGCAGCGCGTCGTGCGTTTCCACGTGCGGGAAGTGCGGCGCATGCGGGCGGTGCTGCCGTTCCGGTGGTCGGCGGTCGAGCGCGCGCCGCAGTTCGCGGCGATGGCGGCGTCGTCGGGTGGCGCGGCGACAACGGCCGGATCTGCGCCGTCCGCGGCCGCGCCGGCATCGGCGCCCGCATGGCGGTCGCTGCGGATCGCGAAGATCGTCGACGAAGCGCGCGCGGTCCGGTCGTTTCATTTCGAACCGGCGGACGGCGGCGCATTGCCGGCCTACGAAGCCGGTCAGCACCTGACGTTGCGCATCGCGCTGCCGGGCAGCGACGCGCCGACGATGCGCAGCTACACGCTGTCCGACGCGCCGGGCGGCGCACACTACCGGATCACCGTGAAGCGCGAAGGACGCGTATCGGCGTGGCTGCACGATCACGCGCAGGCCGGCATGACGCTCGACGCGCAGATGCCGCGCGGCCGCTTCACGTTCGATCTCGCAAGTCCGCGCCCGGCCGTGCTGGTGTCGGCCGGCATCGGCATCACGCCGATGGTCGCGATGCTGCGCCGGGCATTGGCCGACGACACGCCGTCGCGTCGCGTCGTGTTCGTGCACGGCGCACGCGAAGCGGCCGACCGGCCATTCGCCGCGGAACTGGTGCGCATCGCGGCCACCGATGCACGCGTGTCGCTTCACTGGTTCAACAGTCATCCTCACGAAGGCTCAGTTGCGCGGGCCGGCCGCATCGACATCGGGCAATTGAAGCGGATCCTTTCATTCGACGATTACGATTTCTATTTGTGCGGGCCGTCAGCGTTCATGCGCGACCTGTACGACGGGCTGCGCGCGCTGAACGTGCCGGACGAGCGCATCCGGTTCGAGGCGTTCGGGCCGTCGAGTGTCTCGCGCAGTGCGGCCCGGGCAACTGCCCCGCCCGCGACGGAAAGCGTGCCCGTCGTGTTCCGGCGCACGGCGCGCGAAGCCGCGTGGACGCCCGCCGACGGCACGCTGCTCGAATTCGCGGAAGGGCAGCGCGTGGCCGTGCCGTCCGAATGCCGCTCCGGGTCGTGCGGCACGTGCGCGACACGCGTGCTGTCCGGCGCGGTCGACTACGAGCAAACGCCCGATGCGCCGGTCGAACCCGGCTGCGCGCTGCTGTGTGTCGCGCGGCCCGCGCAAGGGGCCACGGCGCCACTCGTGCTCGACCGCTGACGCACCTGCGGCCTGCGGCCGCAGATGGCCTGCTGCGCGAAAAGCACGCGCAACTGCTTCTTTTTTCGGATGCCGTCCGGATCGACGATAGCGTCAACCGATTCGATAAAGGAGCCCATCATGAAACTGCTCGGCATGGTCCGCCTGGTCCTGTGGAGTTTTTTCGGCGTACGCAACAGCAAGGCGCACGCGAACGATCTCGCGAACGCCAACTTCACGCTGCTGCCGTTCGTGGCGCTTCTGCTTGCGCTGCTGGTCGGCGCGGTCATTTACGGCGTCGTGCATCTGGTCGTCGATCCGACCGTGACGATGCAGGGCTTCTGAGCGAACAGCCGGTGAACCGGTAGCGGGCCGCCATTCCCGCTCCGGTTTGCGGTTGCCCGACCGGCGCACGATGACGCCGGTTTCAGCGTCGGCACACGCCGCGGGAATCGCGACCGCATCGCCACCGTTGTCGCGCCGCCCGAACCGCCTGCCCCGTTCCCGCCTTCCGCGTCTCCCGTTCCGCCCGATTCCGCGGCCCTTCGCCCCGCCCGGGGTAAAATGCGCGCCACGCCGCGATGTCGCGCGCGACGGACAGGCCGCCGTTCCGATGAACGGCCGGCGCGACTGCCCGCCGCCCGAACCGGGGCGTTCGAAGCGTCCCCCGCATGACACGACCGCGTGACGCAGCCGCCGCCCGACAGGCACCCGACGAACCCGTCGGCCGCTGCATCGGCTTCCGGCGCGTCATCCGAATCCGATGTCCCATCCTGCGTTGTTCCGACCGGCCGGCCCGCTTGCACGCCGCAGGGTCTGGTTCGTCCGATGAATATCGTGTCGACGGAACGTGTCCGGCGACGGGCGCGGCGGCGTTCGCGGACGCACGCTTCGCAGCTTCCTAACGGGTTTTCGGGTTTCGGGTTTCGACAGGTCGAATGGCGAGTTTTCCATCCAGAACAATGACGGTGAATAGAACAACAGCGGCACGCGCACGGCGGCGGCGCGCGAAGGTCGGGCTCGGTGTCGGTCTCGGCGTCACGCTTTTCGCGGCGCACGCTGCCGCGGCTCAGGGCGACACGGCCGCACCGGGCGCCGACGCGGCCGGCAACGCGACGCTGCCCGCGATCACGGTGAGCGGCGAGCGCGGCCACGCGTTGCGCGCGCGCGAAGCGTCGGTCGCGGGGCTCGACGACGCGCCGCTGCGCGACACGCCGGCGTCGGTGAACGTCATCACGCGCGCGCTGATCGACGATCAGCAGGCGAAGCGGCTGAGCGACGTCGTGCGCAACGATGCGTCGGTCGTCAACGACTATGCGCCGGTCGGCTATTTCGAGGGCTTCGCGATTCGCGGCTTTCCGGTCGATCTCGCGAGCGCGATCCGGATCGACGGGCTGACGGTATCCGGCGAGCAGAACGTGCCGCTCGAAAACAAGGAACGCGTCGAGATCCTGAAGGGGCTCGCGGGCATCGATAGCGGCGTCGTCGCGCCGGGCGGCGTGATCAACTTCGTGACCAAGCGCTCCGCGAACGTCGCGAGCGTCACGGGCGGCGTCGACAGCCGCGGCTCGACGTCGGCGGCCGTCGATCTCGGCCGCCGCTTCGGCCCGGACAATCAGTTCGGTTTCCGGATCAACGCGGCGAAGGAGAACATGCACTCGTATATCGACGGCACGAACGGACGGCGCACGTTCGGCTCGATCGCCGCCGACTGGGATATCAGCCCCCGCGCGAGCCTGCAGCTGAACGCGGAATTCCAGCAGTGGATCCAGCGTTCCGCGCCCGGCTACCAGTTGCTGGGCGGCACGGTCGTGCCGTCGGTGAAGACCACGTCGAAGGCGCTCGGCACGCAGCCGTGGGCGAAGCCGGTGACGACCGATGCGTTGAACCTGAACGCGCGTTTCGACTACCAGTTCAACGACGACTGGAAGGCCTATATCGCCGCGGGTCGCAGCCGCACGATGATCGACGACAACAGCGCGTTCGCGTACGGCTGCTCGTACGCGGCAAGCTGCGCGGCCGGCGCGACGTCGCCGTTCTTCTTCGGCGCGAACGGCGACTATGACGTGTACGACTTCCGCAGCCCCGGCGAATACCGGCGCAACGACGATCTGCGTGCGGTCACGACCGGCAAGTTCGCGACTGGGCCGCTGCGGCACGAACTGACGCTCGGCGTGAGCGTGCAGCGCCGCGTCGTGCACATGGCCGACGCCGTGTACGACTACGTGGGCAGTGAGAATATCTACGGGCCGGACCTGACCTTCCCGCCGTCACCCAATGCGCCGGGGCCGTCGTATCCGCGCCTCGACGCATGGCAGTACGGCGTGTTCGGGCTCGACCGCATCAGCATCGGCGAACACTGGCAGGTGCTCGCGGGCGGCAAGGAAGTGTTGCTGCGCCAGCGTAGCTGGAGCAGCCTCGACGGCGAGACGACGCATACCGACCGCTCGGTGTTCCTGCCGCAGGTCGCGCTCGTCTACAAGCCGGTGAACGTGCTGTCGCTGTATGCGTCGTACAGCAAGGCGCTGTCGCTCGGCGACCAGGCGCCCGTGCGCGCGACCAACGCGTATGCGTTCCTGCCGCCCGTCGAATCGCACCAGATCGAGGTCGGCGCGAAATACGACTGGCTCGACCGGCTGAGCCTGACGGCCGCCGTGTTCTCGATCAGCAAGCCGTTCCAGTTCGCCGACCCGGACGCGTCGGGCACGTCCTACACGTTCGTGCAGCGCGGCACGCAGCGGCACCAGGGGATCGAACTCGGCGCGGCCGGGCGCGTGACCGAGCGGCTGGGCCTCACGGCCAGCGTCGCGGCGATTCGCGCCCGCGCGGTCGATTCGGGCTCGCCCGCCTACGAAGGACATCAGGTCATCAACGTGCCCGCGTTGCGCGCGTCGCTGTACGCGGACTACGCGGTGCCGGGCGTCGCAGGCCTGAACGTGCTCGGCGGCGTCGAGTACAGCGCCGCACGCAACGCGAACGAGGAAGGCACCGCGCGCGTGCCGTCGTGGTTCGTATTCAATCTCGGCGCGCGCTATACGACGAAGATCGGCGGCCATCGTACGGTGTTGCGCGTGTCGGTGGACAATCTGTTCAACAAGTTCTACTGGCGCGACGCAGGCGAGCAGCAGGGCGATGCGTACCTGTTCCCCGGTGCGCCGCGCACCGCGCGCGTATCGTTGACCTATGATTTCTGACCGACCGGAAGCGGCCGCGTGACGCGCGGCTCCGGCAGCCCACCAGGAGAGCACAGACGATGTCCCCACTCGAAATCGCCGGCGTGATCGTCAGCGCGCTCGCGATCTGGCTGACCGCGAAGCGGCGCATGCTGTGCTGGCCGGTCGGCCTCGCGTCGGTCGCGCTGTACGGCTGGATCTTCTTCGACGCGAAGCTGTACTCGGACATGCTGCTGCAGGGCGCGTTCGCGGTGCTGCAGGTGTACGGCTGGCAGCGCTGGCTCGCGCAGCGCGCGAGCGAGGCAGGCGGCGACGCGGCGCCGGCCGGCGATGTCGCGCCTGTCACCGGCGTGCGGCCACTCACGATGCTGCCCGACCTGATCGCGGCGGTCATCGGCAGCGCGCTGCTCGGCGGGATGATGGCGCGCTGGACCGATGCGGCGCTGCCGTTCGTCGATGCGTCGCTGACCGCGTTCAGCCTCGTCGCGCAATACTGGACCGCACGGCGCTACATCGCGTCGTGGGGGCTGTGGATCGTCGTGAATGTGGTGTACGTCGGGATGTTCGTGTTCAAGGAACTGTATCTGACGGCCGGACTCTATGCGCTGTTCATCGGGCTGGCCGTCGTCGGCTGGCGCGACTGGAGCCGGACGGCCGCCGCGTTGCGGGCGGCATCGGGCGGCCCGCTCGCTTCGGGTGGCGGTACACGCTGATTCACGGATTCAACTACGGAGCAACGCCGTTCATGTCATTCCCCCTCGAGCCGGACGGCCCCCTGTCGCGCGACGTCGCGCCGCCGCAATTCGGCGTGGACGGCGAGCAGGCCGAACGCGACTGGCCGCTGATCACGCACGACGAAGTGGCGGCCGTGCTCGCGCGGATCGACGGCGTGGGCGAGCCGGTGCGGCTGACGTGGCACAGCCCGCGGCAGTTCGCGGCCGCCGTGCTCGTGCGAATGGCGGACGGGCGCGGGTTGTTCGTCAAGCGACATCACGCAAGCCTGCGCGATGTCGCGGGGCTCGAGGAAGAGCATCGTTTCATCGCGCATCTGCGCGAACGCGGGATGCCGGTGGTGGACGTGCTGGCCGATCGTCACGGTGCGACCGCGTTTGCTTCCGGCGAGTGGACGTACGAGGTGCACGTGCTCGCGCCGGGCGTCGATCCGTATCGCGGCGTGATGTCGTGGCAGCCGTTCACGCATGCTTCTCATGCGTATGCGGCCGGCCGCGCGCTGGCCGAACTGCATCGCGCGTCGGCCGGCTACGATGCGCCCGCGCGGCCCGTGCGCACGCTGCTGTCGAGTTTTCGCGTGCTGTCGTCCGCCGATCTGGCGGGCGCGCTCGAACGCTGGGTCGATGCGCAGCCGCTGCTCGTGCGCGCGCTGGGCTCGCGTGACTGGCGCGGTGATGTGGCCGACGCGATCGGCCCGTTTCACGCGCGTCTCGTGCCGCTGCTGCCCACGTTGACGCCGCTGTGGACGCACGGCGACTGGCATGCGTCGAACCTGCTGTGGACCGAGGCGGGGCCCGGCGCGCAGGTACGGACCGTGCTCGATTTCGGCTTGTCGGACCGCACTTGCGCGGTGATGGATGTCGCGCTGGCGATCGAGCGCAATACGGTCGACTGGATGGCGCCGGCCGATGCACGGCGCGTGGAATACGACCAGATCGACGCGCTGCTCGATGGCTATGAATCCCTCGAACCGCTGAGCGACGACGCATACGCGGCGCTCGTCGCGCTGCTGCCGATCGTGCATACGGAGTTCGCGCTGTCGGAAGTCGCGTATTTCGGCTGCATCATCGATGCGCCGGCGATTGTGGACATTGCGTACGACGGCTATCTGATCGGGCACGCGCGCTGGTTCGGCGAACGCGACGGGCGGCAGTTGCTGGACTGGCTCGTGCAGCGGCGGCGGGGGAAGCAGCGCATCACCTGATTCACGCGCGGGGCGTATGGCCGGCACGTCTCGAATCTCCGAACTTCTGCATTCTTTCGTGCGGCCATCGTGCCGCGCGCTCACCGAATCTTCCTGATTGTCGAAAGGGACGCCGTTCCCCCAAGGGCACCGCACGTCGGCGTACGGTTGCGCCCAACATGACGGAAATATCATCTTCGCCTCATGTTCGCACTGCGGCCGGTCCGTAGCATCGGTCGCGAACCGTTACCGCAGAACCGAACATGCTCAAGCTCAACCTCGTCGCGGCCATCGTCTTCGCGATGGCCGCGACGGCTCATGCGCAGCCCTCGCTGTCGCCGGCTCCGGCTACCGCCGCCGCGCCGATCGGCGCATCGCCATCCGACACATTTCCGGCATCGTCACTGACGCTGTCCGATGCGCTCGCGGTCGCAGCCCGGAACAATCCGGCACTGCGCGGCGCGCGCGCGGACGTCGATGCATCGCTCGGCGCGCTGATGCAGGCCGGCGCGCGGCCAAACCCCGAAGTGTCGTTCCTGCAGGAAGGTTTCAGCCGCGCCGAACGCACGTCGACCGCGCTGATCAACCAGACCATCGAACTGGGCGGCAAGCGCCGCGCGCGGCTCGACGTCGCGTCCTACGGCCGCGAGGCAGCCAACGCGTCGTTCGACGACCAGGGCGCGGCCGTACGCGCCGGCGTGATCGCCGCGTTCTACGGGCTGCTCGCCGCACAGCGCCAGCTTCAGGTGACCGAGGAATCGGCCGCGATCGCCGCGCGCTCGGCGGATCTCGCCGGACGCCGCGCGCAGGCCGGCAAGGTGTCGCCGGTCGAGGCGACCAAGGCGCAGGTGGCGGCGGCCGGCGTGCAGATCGAAGTCGTGACTGCGCGCGGCCGTGTCGACGTCGCGCGCGAAAAACTGAACGCGGTGATGGGCAAGGCGCGCAACGACCGGCTTGCGGTGCTCGGCGACCTGGAAACCGTGCCGTCAGTCGAGCCGCTGTCCGCGCTGACCGCACAGCTCGACGATGCTCCGCTCGCGCGGGCCGCGCGAGCCGAGATGCTGCGCTCGAACGCGGCTGTGTCGCTCGAACGCGCGCGGCGCATGCCGGACGTAACCGTCAGCGCGGGCGTAAAGCGCGTGACCACGGGCGGCGTGCCCGACAACCAGGCCGTGGTCGGCGTGTCGATCCCGATCCCGCTGTTCGACACGAACAAGGGCGCGTTGCTCGAGGCGACGCACAAGGCTACGCGCGCGAACGCCGACCTCGATCGCGAACGCACGCGCCTGCGGCTGGAACTGACGCGGGCATACGCGAATTTCGAGGGGGCCGAGCAGGAAGCGCAGCGACTGAAGTCCGACATCCTGCCGGCCGCGCGCCTCGCGCTGGATGCGATGTCGCGCGGCTACGAACTCGGGAAGTTCAGTTTCCTCGACGTGCTCGACGCACAGCGCACGCTGTTCCAGGGGCAGTCGCAATACGTGCGTGCGCTCGCCGACGCTCATGCGGCCCGCGCCGACATCGGCCGGCTCGTCGGCACGCCGCTCGCGGCCGTCGCGCCATAAGCGCCCCTCTTACCGGAAGGACCATCATGTCACGCAGCAGAATCTTCGTTATCGCGGCGGCCGTGCTCGGCGGCGCAGGAATCGTGATCGGCGCGCTCGCCGTTACGCGGAGCGGCGGCAGCGCATCGGCGCCGACGGCCGCCGAAGCCGCGCAGCCGGCCGATGGCGCCGGCGCGCGCGGCGGTGTCGTGCTCAGGCGCGGCAAGCTGTCCGTCGAGATCGTGATGACGGAAAAGCCCGGCGACGCGCGGCTCGTCGTCTATCCGTCCGTCGACGGCAAGCCGGTGGACAAGGGCGTGACCGTGTCCGGCACGCTGGTGCGGTATGACCGCACGCAGGAACCGTTGCGGTTCGACGCGGCCGGCCAGAAGTTCGTGTCCGCGCAGTCGATCGCGAAGCCGCACGTGTTCGATGCGACGATCGACGTGAAGGCGGGCAACGACGCCGCGTCGTTCCCGTTCGCGCGCGCCGACGGCGCGATCGCGCTGACCGACGCGCAACTGGCGACGTCGAGGATCGCGCTCGCGAAAGCCGGCCCCGCGCAGATCGCGACGCCGTTCCAGCTTCCCGGCGAAATCAAGTTCAACGAGGACCGCACCGCGCACGTGGTGCCGCGCGTGGCCGGCATCGTCGAGCAGGTGGCGGTGTCGCTCGGGCAGAACGTCGCGAAGGGGCAGGTGCTCGCCGTGATCGCGAGCACCGATCTCGCCGACCGCCGCAGCGAGCTGCTGACGGCCGAGCGCCGGCTGTCGGGCGCGCGCGCGACCTACGAGCGCGAACGCACGCTGTGGCAGGAGCGCATTTCGGCGGAGCAGGACTACCAGCAGGCCCAGGTGCAGTTGCGCGAGGCCGAGATCGCCGTGCAGAACGCGCGGCAGAAGCTCGCCGCGCTGAACGCGCCGGTCGGCGCGGGGGCGCTGAACCGTTATGAACTGCGCGCGCCGTTCGCCGGCACGATCGTCGAGAAACATGCGACGCCCGGCGAGGCGATTGCCGCGGACGCGAGCATGTTCGTGATCTCCGACCTGTCGACCGTCTGGGCCGAGATGGCGGTGCCGGCGCAGCGGCTCAACGACGTGCGCGTCGGTCGCGACGCAACGGTGATGGCGACCGCGTTCGAATCGCGCTCGAGCGGCCCGATCGCGTACGTGGGGTCGCTGCTCGGCGAGCAGACGCGCACCGCGCCGGCGCGCGTCGTGCTGCCGAACCCCGACCGCGTGTGGCGCCCGGGGATGTTCGTGAACGTATCGGTCGACGCGGGCGCACAACGCGTGCCCCTCGCGGTCGCGAGCGACGCGCTGCAGGACGTCGACGGCGCGCCGTCGGTGTTCGTGCGCTCGCCGAAGGGTTTCGTCGCGCAGGCCGTCGAAACGGGGCGGCGCGACGAACGCGCGATCGAAGTGCTGAAGGGGATCAAGCCGGGCCAGGAATACGCGGCGTCGAACAGCTTCGTGCTGAAGGCGGAGCTCGGCAAGGGGAGCGCGGAACATGAATGAGCAGCAATACGTGCGCGCCGTGGCGCGACTGGCGGCCTGCTATGCGGCCCGCTTTCCAATCGGCCGGGTGACCGGCCGCGCGGCTCGCCCGGTGCGGACGACCGTGCCCCGCTTCAAGGAATTCCGACATGTTTGAGCGCCTGATCCGCTTTGCGATTGCGCACCGCTGGCTCGTGATGCTGGCAATCGCGGCGGTGGCCGCGCTGGGCGTGTTCAGCTACCAGCGGCTGCCGATCGACGCGGTGCCCGACATCACCAACGTGCAGGTGCAGATCAACACGTCCGCGCCCGGCTACTCGCCGCTCGAGGCCGAGCAGCGCATCACCTATCCGGTCGAGACCGTGATGGCCGGGTTGCCGGGGCTGGAACAGACGCGTTCGATCTCGCGCTACGGGCTGTCGCAGGTCACCGTGATCTTCAAGGACGGCACCGACATCTACTTCGCGCGGCAACTCGTCAACGAGCGCATCCAGGAGGCGAAGGACAAGCTGCCGGCCGGCATCGCGCCCGCGATGGGGCCAACGTCGACCGGCCTCGGCGAGATCTACCTGTGGACCGTCGAGGCCGATGCCGGCGCGCGCAAGCCCGACGGCACGCGCTATACGGCGGCCGACCTGCGCGAGCTGCAGGACTGGGTCGTGCGGCCGCAATTGCGCAACGTGCGCGGCGTGACCGAGGTCAACTCGATCGGCGGCTACGTGAAGGAATACCGCGTCGCGCCGAATCCGGCGAAGCTGATGTCGTACGGGCTGACGCTCGCCGACGTCGTGCGGGCGCTCGAGCGCAACAACGACAACGTCGGCGCCGGCTACATCGAAAAGCGCGGCGAGCAGTATCTCGTGCGTGTGCCGGGCCAGGCGCGCACCGTCGACGACATCGCGAACATCGTGCTGACCAACGTCGGGGGCGTGCCGGTGCGGATGAAGGACGTCGGCGTGGTCGACATCGGCCGCGAACTGCGCACCGGCGCCGCGACGTCGAACGGCGAGGAAGTCGTGCTCGGCACGGTGTTCATGCTGATGGGCGAGAACAGCCGGACGGTGTCGAAGGCCGTCGCCGCGAAGATGGAGGACGTGAACCGCACGCTGCCGGCCGGCGTGAAGGCGATTCCGGTGTACGACCGCACGGTGCTCGTCGAGAAGGCGGTCGCCACGGTGAAGAAGAACCTGCTCGAAGGCGCGGTGCTCGTGATCGCCGTGCTGTTCCTGTTCCTCGGCAACATCCGCGCGGCGCTGATCACCGCGCTCGTGATTCCGCTGTCGATGCTGATGACCTTCACCGGCATGGTCAACGCGAAGGTGAGCGCGAACCTGATGAGCCTTGGCGCGCTCGACTTCGGAATCATCGTCGACGGCGCGGTGGTGATCGTCGAGAACTGCGTGCGGCGGCTTGCGCATGCGCAGTCGGCGGCCGGGCGGCCGCTCACGCGCGACGAGCGTTTCGCCGAAGTGTTCGGCGCATCGCAGGAAGCGCGCCGCGCGCTGATCTTCGGGCAACTGATCATCATGGTCGTGTACCTGCCGATCTTTGCGCTGACCGGCGTCGAAGGCAAGATGTTCCATCCGATGGCGATGACCGTCGTGATGGCGCTCGCGGCGGCGATGGTACTGACCGTCACGTTCATTCCGGCGGCCGTCGCGTTGTTCATCGGCGAGCGGGTCGAGGAGAAGGAGAACCGGCTGATGGGCTGGGCGCGGCGCGCGTACGAACCGGTGCTCGCCGCGTTCATGACGCGCCCGACGCGCGTGATGCTCGGCGCGGGCGCGATCGTGCTGGTCACGCTCGGGCTTGCGACGCGGCTCGGCAGCGAGTTCATTCCGAGCCTGAACGAAGGCGATCTGGCCGTGTCCGCGCTGCGGATTCCCGGCACGAGCCTGTCGCAGTCGGTCGAGATGCAGAAGTCGATCGAGAAGACGCTGAAGGCGCGCTTCCCCGAGATCGAGCGCGTGTTCGCACGCACCGGCACGGCCGAGATCGCGGCTGACCCGATGCCGCCGAACCTGTCGGACGGCTACATCATGCTGAAGCCGGCCGACACGTGGCCCGATCCGAAGAAGCCGCGCGAGCAGCTCGTGCGCGAGATCGAGGACGCGCTCGCCGAGCTGCCGGGCAACGCGTACGAGTTCTCGCAGCCGATCCAGCTGCGCTTCAACGAACTGATCTCCGGCGTGCGCAGCGACGTCGCCGTGAAAATCTTCGGCGACGACATGGCCGTGCTGAACCAGACCGGCGAGCAGATCGCGGCCGCGTTGCAGAAAGTGCCGGGCGCGTCGGAGGTGAAGGTCGAGCAGACCACGGGCCTGCCGGTGCTGACCGTCAACCTCGATCGCGACAAGCTCGCGCGCTACGGTGTGAGCGTCGCCGACCTGCAGGATTCGGTGGCCGCGGCCGTCGGCGGGCAGAAGGCCGGCACGCTGTTCCAGGGCGATCGTCGCTTCGACATCGTCGTGCGGCTGCCCGACGAACTGCGTACCGATATCGAGGCGATCAAGCGGCTGCCGATCGCGCTGCCGGCGCCTGCGGCCGGTGCCAGCGCGCCGCTCGCGGCGGCGCCGTACGTGCCGCTCGCGGAGCTCGCGACGATCGACGTGGCGCCGGGCCCGAACCAGATCAGCCGCGAGGACGGCAAGCGGCGGGTGGTCGTCAGCGCGAACGTGCGCGGCCGCGACGTCGGCTCGTTCGTCGCCGACGCGCGCGAGCAGTTGCAGCAGGACGTGCGCGTGCCGGCCGGTTACTGGGTGTCGTGGGGCGGCCAGTTCGAGCAGCTGCAAAGCGCGAGCGAGCGCCTGAAGCTCGTCGTGCCGCTCGCGCTGTTCATGGTGTTCGTGCTGCTGTTCGTGATGTTCAACAACGTGAAGGACGGGCTGCTCGTATTCACCGGCATTCCGTTCGCGCTGAGCGGCGGTGTCGTGTCGCTGTGGCTGCGCGGGATTCCGCTGTCGATCACGGCGGCGGTCGGCTTCATCGCGCTGTCCGGCGTGGCCGTGCTCAACGGCCTCGTGATGATTTCGTTCATCCGCAACCTGCGCGACGAAGGGATGCCGCTCGACGCGGCCGTGCACGACGGCGCGCTCACGCGGCTGCGGCCCGTGCTGATGACCGCGCTGGTCGCGTCGCTCGGCTTCCTGCCGATGGCGTTCGCGACCGGCACCGGCGCCGAGGTGCAGCGCCCGCTCGCGACGGTCGTGATCGGCGGTATCCTGTCGTCCACCGCGCTGACGCTGCTGGTGCTGCCGGTGCTGTATCGCGTGAGCCATGCGGTGTCGTGGCGCGCGGCGTTGCGTGGTGGTTTCGCCGCGGGCATGATGCGCCGGCTGGGTTTCTTCAAGGGTAATGCGTGATGCGAATTCTGATTGTCGAGGATGAACCGAAGACGGGCGCGTATCTGCGCAAGGGGTTGACCGAGGCCGGCTACGTCGTCGACTGGGTCGAGGACGGCATCACGGGCCAGCACCAGGCCGAAACCGAGGAATACGACCTGCTCGTGCTCGACGTGATGCTGCCCGGGCAGGACGGCTGGACGTTGCTGCAGAACCTGCGGCGCAGCAAGTCGACGCCCGTGCTGTTCCTCACCGCGCGCGACGACGTCGGCGATCGCGTGAAGGGGCTCGAACTCGGCGCGGACGACTATCTCGCGAAGCCGTTCGACTTCGTCGAGCTGACCGCGCGCATCAAGTCGATCCTGCGGCGCGGCCAGCCGCGCGATTCGAACACGCTGCGCGTGGCCGATCTCGAACTCGACCTGACGCGCCGCAAGGCCACGCGGCAGGGCGACACGATCCTGCTGACCGCGAAGGAGTTCGCGCTGCTGTGGCTGCTGATGCGCCGCGAAGGCGAGATCCTGCCGCGCGCGACGATCGCGTCGCAGGTGTGGGACATGAACTTCAACAGCGACACGAACGTCGTCGACTCGGCGATCCGCCGGCTGCGCTCGAAGATCGACGACGCGTACGAGCCGAAGCTGATCCATACGGTGCGCGGCATGGGCTACGTGCTCGAAGCGCGCGGCGGCGCGGCCGCATGATCGCGCGCCTGCTGCCGCGCACGCTGCGCGGCCGGCTGACCGCGTTGATCGTCCTGTCGACGTCGGTGATCCTCGCGTCGAGCGGCGTCGCACTGTACGAAGCGCTGAGCAACCGTGTCGAAACGACGGCAGCCGAGCAGATGGCCGGTATTTCCGCCGCGTTGGGCGCGCACCTGGCCGAGGCGCGCACGACGGACGACGTCGCGCGCCATACCGATATCTGGATCGACCAGTTGCACGGGCATCCGAACATGGATCTCGCGATCTTCGATGCCGGCGGCGCGCGCCTCGTCGGCACGCCCGGATTCCGTCCGTACGCGCCGCTGCTGTCGATGAACGTCGGGCGCGTGCCGTTCGGCGTTGCCCCGCCCGGCGCACGGCACCAGTATCTGTTGACGACCGTGCCGCTCGCCGGCGCGGGTGCGCCCGTGGTGCGCGTCGCCGTGCAGTACGACCGCAGCGCCGACATGCTGCTGTTGCGCACGCATGCTTATACGATCGTCGTGATCCAGGTGGTCGGCGTGGTGATCGCGGCGGCGATCGCGTACGGCATCGCCGCGCTCGGGCTGAGCCCGCTGCGGCGGTTCGCGGCGCGGGCCGAGCAGATGTCGACGAGCCGGCTCGCGCATCCGCTGCCGGAGCTCGATACGTCGGGCGAGCTGAAGGAGCTCGAGCACGCGTTCAACGGGATGCTCGCACGGCTGAACGAATCGTTCACGCGGCTGAGCCAGTTCTCGTCGAATCTCGCGCACGACATGCGCACGCCGCTGACCAACCTGCAGGCGGCCGCGCAGGTCGTGCTGTCGCAACCGCGCGGCGCGGACGAATACCGGAGCGTGATCGAGTCGAGCATCGACGAATACCAGCGGCTGTCGCGGATGATCGAGGACATGCTGTTTCTCGCGCGCTCTGAACAGGCGGGCACGTCGATCAGCTTGCGGCGGCTGAATGCGGCGCAGGAGGCGGAGCGGGTGGCCGGCTACTACGAGCCGCTGGCGGAAGATGAAGGCGTGACGGTGAAGGTCGACGGCCACGCGTGGGTCGATGCGGATCTGACGCTGTACCAGCGCGCGTTGAGCAACCTGCTGTCGAATGCGCTGACCTATGCGCCGCGCGGCAGCGTCGTGACGATCGACTGCGTCGAGCAGCGCGGCGCGACGACGATCGCCGTGTCGGATACCGGGCCCGGCATCGCGGCGGAACATGTCGGGCGGATTTTCGAGCGCTTTTATCGCATCGATCCGTCTCGGCACAATTCGGCGTCGGGCACGGGGCTCGGCCTCGCGATCGTCCGGTCGATCATGGACAACCACGGCGGCGAATGCGGCGTCGACAGCGAGCCGGGGCGTCGCACGACCTTCTGGCTGCGCTTTCCGCGACGGCCGGCCGAGCCCGAACGGCCGGCAGCGATCAGCACCTGACAGCACGGGCGGACACGCCCGCGCATTCGCCGCAACGCAACCGCGCGCGGCGCGCTGCCGGCGGCCGTCTGGCCGCGCATCATTGTTTCGCGGCGAGGTCGTCGTGGTTGTCGGCCTGCGGCTTTTTCTCGCCGCCATGCACCGAAATCACGTGAAGCTCCTTGTTGCGCGCGACGACCTCGGCGGTCGGCGGGTACTGCGTCTTGCTGATCGGCACGATGCCGTCGTGCTGCGCCTGCTTCAGTTCGTTGACGACCTGCGTGCGGGACTTGCCCTGCGTTTGCGTTTGGGCGAACGCGGCCTGCGTGGCCATGCCGAGCGACAGCGTGGCGGTGACGAACAGTGCTGTGAGTTGTGCCGTTTTCATCGAGTGCTCTCCTTGATCAGGGCCGCCGGGTGGCGAACCATGGACCCAGTATGCGAAAGCAGCCGTGCGTGATCGTGATCGCGAGATGAAAAATGCGTCAGATTGCGCGGCGCGGGGGTGTGCTGGGCGGACTCGATCGACATGACGCAACCGTCATGTTCGCGTCATGGGTGCGATGAGCGGGAAGCGGAACATGCAGTCTGCCGTTGGCCACGCGCCGGCGGCGTTCGTGCCGGTCGCGACAGACAGCAGCATCGATCGCGGGCGGTGCCGTTCAGACCTTCATCCCGGATTGAAAATTGCATCGTCCCGCCATTCTCCTCGCCTTGATCGCAGTCCTGATCGTCCCGTTGTTCGCGGGCTGCGCATCGACACGTTCCGGCACCACGGCCACTGCTTCTGCCGCCGCGCGAAAGCCCGTGCCGGCCGACCTGACGCCTGGCGAGCAGGTCGACTATGCCGGGCATCGGTGCGGTAATCCGAACATGCATGTGAAAACGCATCCGTGCGTGTACCCGCAGCGCAATTCCGCGCGGTGATCGTCGGACACACATAAAAAAAGGCCCGGCGCTCGACGAGTCCGGGCCTAATGCGTGATCGCGCCGTGCGGCAGCGACCCGCTGCGTGGACGGGAACGGGCAGGGCCCGCTACCGTTCCGATCGTAGCGATGCGACGCATCGTGAACCTGATCGGAACATGAAATTTTCGTCACGCACCGCGCATGAGGGGGCGCTGAAATCAGAACCTGTGGCGCCACCCGAGATTTGACGATGCCCTGCGAAAGCGCCGACCGCATGAAGATGCGGTGGGCGTCGATAGCGCATAGTCAGCGGACGTCAAAAATCGTCGGAACGGTGACGAAACCGTCATGAACCGATCACGAATCCGCACCGCCGTGGGATCAAAGTGAAGGCTCCTGTCACGGAATGACGAAACGGAGAAAGTCATGCGCGATATCGCGAAAGGAATCGCGCTGGCGGCGTGCCTGATGTCGACGGCCGCGCTGGCGGCCGGCTGGCCGGAACGTGCGTTATCGCACGCGCCGGCGCACGACGTCGGCAGCCCCGCGAACGAGCGGATGCGCTGCGAGTTCGCGGCCGTGCCGGCCGGCGCGTGGACTGCGACGTTCGCGCGCGGGCAATGCGAAGTCGACAACGGCCGGCTGACGTTCGTGCCGGCCGATGCCGGTGACGCGCCGACCGTCACGGAGAAACGGATCGCGCTCGGTGACGTCCGCACCGCGTCGCATCAGTCGCGTAAGCTGAAGGAACAAATGCAACTGACGACGCGCGATGAAGTGATCGCGCTGAACGTGCTGACCGACGATCGCGGCCGCAAATCGCGCGAACATGCGATCGACCTGTGGGCCGCGCTGCGCAACGCGGGTGTCACGCCGGTGAACGGCACGCGTGTCGTCGACACCTATCCGACCGGTGCGACGACCTGGTAGCCGCAGCGCCGTCGCGCGCGGCTTACCCGGCTTTCAGCGATCTTTCGATCAGGAAGAACACGATGAAGCCGGACGCTGCGTGGCACGATCGTATGCGCCGGGCGTCGCCCGGGCATCAGCCGGCGATTGAACACTTTGAAGCCGCTCCAGGGTCAAGCGATTCGATGCGTGCGCACCGACAAGCCGGTGCGCCCGTTCCGCTCAAAGCTGCGCGAGCGCCTGGTCGAGATCGGCGAGCAGGTCGTCGATATGCTCGATGCCGATCGACAGCCGCACCGTTTCTTCCTTCACGCCGGCCTTCGCGAGTTCGGCCGGCGACAACTGACGATGCGTGGTCGATGCCGGATGCGTCGCGAGCGACTTCGTATCGCCGATGTTCACGAGCCGCGTGAACAGCTTCAGCGCATCCTGGAACTTCGCACCGCCGTCGCGGCCGCCTTTCACGCCGAACGTCAGGATGCCCGGCGCACGGCCCGACAGGTAGCGGGCGACGAGCGGATGATCGGGGTGATCGGGCAGGCCCGCATAGTTCACCCATTCGACGTGCTCGTGGCGTGCGAGATGCTGCGCGATCTTCAGCGCGTTGTCGCTGATCCGTTCGACACGCAGCGCGAGCGTCTCGATTCCCTGCAGGATCTGGAACGCATTGAACGGCGAGATCGCCGCGCCCATGTTGCGCAGCGGCACCACGCGGGCGCGGCCGATGTACGCGGCCGGACCGAACGCTTCGGTATAGACGACGCCGTGATAGCTGACGTCCGGCTCGTTCAGTCGCTTGAAGCGGTCCGCGTGGTCGGCCCACGGGAACTTGCCCGAATCGACAATGGCGCCGCCGAGGCTCGTGCCGTGTCCGCCGAGATACTTCGTCAGCGAGTGCACGACGATGTCCGCGCCGTGCTCGAACGGGCGCAGCAGGTACGGCGACGGCACCGTGTTGTCGACGATCAGCGGGATGCCGTGGCGATGCGCGACGGCCGCGAGCGCGGCGATGTCGGTGACGTTGCCGAGCGGGTTGCCGACCGATTCCGCGAAGATCGCCTTCGTGCGCGCATCGATCAGCGGCTCGAACGACGCGGGGTCGCGCGGATCGGCGAAGCGCGTGGTGATTCCGTATTGCGGCAGCGTGTGCGCGAACAGGTTGTAGGTGCCGCCGTAAAGCGAACTCGCGGACACGATGTTGTCGCCGGCTTCGGCGATCGTCTGGATCGCGTACGTGACGGCGGATTGCCCCGACGCGAGCGCGAGCGCGCCGATGCCGCCTTCGAGCGCGGCGATCCGCTGCTCGAGCACGTCCGTCGTCGGATTCATGATCCGCGTGTAGATGTTGCCCTGGACCTTCAGGTCGAACAGGTCGGCGCCGTGCTGCGTATCGTCGAATGCGTACGCAACGGTCTGGTAGATCGGGACGGCGACCGCACGCGTGGTCGGGTCGGGACGATAACCGCCGTGCACGGCGATGGTTTCGAGACGCCAGTTCGAATGGGCCTGATCGGTCATGGGTGCTCCGTTTGTTGTTGTGAAGGTCGATGGGGGCTGCCGTCCGGCGATTATAGGAGCACGTGTGCGGCTGCCTTTAGAACGAATGGTTCGTTGCTTATGGCGGCGCGGCGCATAGAATGCGTTTTTCCGCAGACGAAAGGTGCGCGATGGATCAGGATCGGTGGAACCAGGTGGATGCGTATTTCTCGGCAACGCTCGTGCCGTCCGACGCCGTGCTCGACGCCGCGCTGGCGGCGAGCGACGCGGCGGGGCTGCCGGCGATCAACGTCGCGCCGAACCAGGGCAAGCTGTTGCAGCTGCTCGCGACGATCCGTGGTGCGCGGCGGATTCTCGAAGTCGGCACGCTGGGTGGCTACAGCACGATCTGGCTGGCGCGCGCGTTGCCGCCGGGCGGCTCGCTCGTGACGCTCGAGCTGAATCCGGCACACGCGAAAGTCGCGACGGAGAACATTGCACGCGCCGGCTTCGCGGAGGTCGTGTCGGTAGTGGTCGGCAGCGCGAAGGACAGCCTCGCGCGGCTCGTCGACGCCGGGGAGGCACCGTTCGATTTCATCTTCATCGATGCGGACAAGGACAACAATGCCGTTTATCTCGACGCGGCGCTGAAGCTGTCGCGGCCCGGCACGGTGATCGTCGTCGACAACGTCGTGCGCAACGGGCGCGTGGCCGACCTGGACAACCGCGAGCCGGACGTGGTTGGCGTGCGCGACGGGTTCGCGCGCCTCGCGGCCGAGCCAGCGCTCACGACGACGGCCGTGCAGACGGTCGGGCAGAAGGGCTGGGACGGGTTCTCGATCTCGATCGTCGGCGCCGCGTGAGGTGACGCGTCAGCGTGGGCCGCCGGCCGCATCGGCCCGGCGGTACAGCCGCGGCCATTGGGCCCGGAACAGGCCATTGCACGTACTATGCGTCGCGAGGCCGTCGAGCACGAAGCGCCGGCCGTCGAACACCCACGACGCGGTCGAGCCGCAATCGCCCGCACTGCGCAACCGGACCGTGCTCGACAGCGTCGCACTCGCGATATCGTACCCGGCATCGGTCAGCTCGTTCGCGAACGACGCCGAATCGAGTCCCGCATTCGCGTTCTCGCCGAAATTCATCGCCGTCGGCGAGTAGGGCGCAGTTCGCCGCACGCGATACCACAGGTCGGTATGGTTATACAGGCTGCTGGTCTGGCACGGGATCGCGACGAGCGCCTCGTCGGACGAGATCGCGACGGCTCGCGACGCCTTCCTGCGGTCGCTCGCCGACATTTCGTCTTCGACATCGGCCGCGCATTGCTTCACGTCGGCGCCGAATTTCGCGAGGACCGCATCGACGAGCGGACGCTGTTCGGCGGCCGACAGGGCCGAAGCGGGCGGCGGCGCGGGCGTGACCGCGGGCGGCAACACGGGCGCGGCCGGCACCGACGATGCAGGCTTGGTGCCCGGGCGCAGCAGCGCCGTGACCGTACCGACGCGGCCCTGCGTATCGTCGATCAGCAGCAGCGCGGCATTCAATCCCGACAACGGCGTACGCGCAGTGGGCGCCGACGCGGGATCGCCGAAACTCAACAGTTGTGCATTGCGCGCCGCGGCGAGCCACGCGGCCACCGTGGCCGGATCATTGGTCCGGATTCGGAACGGGCGGGCAACATCGTCGGTCTTGTCGCCGAACGCATGCCATTGCGCCGGCATTGCATCGAACGGTCGGCCGTCGACGCGTGCGGTGCGCAAGTCGACCGGCGCCGATGCGTAGAGGTCGAGCGACGGTTGCGCGTCGGGGCCGGCATCGCACGTCACGCGCAGGACCAGGCCGGTGCGCGCATCGTCGATATCGTCGGCGTGGCTTTCCGCGATACAGCGATTGCCGTTGTCGCAGACGACCGACCAGCTCTTGAACTCGCGTTCGACCGGCGGCCGCGACAGCGGACGGGCCTGCGTGACGATCGGGGAAGCGGCGAGGAGGACGGCGAGGGCGAGCGAAAAACGGTGCGACATGGCGGTTCGGATCGACTGGGAGAAAGCGGGCGGAAGATGCCGGACTGCAAGCACATCGTCAGCAAGCGGTGCAGGTCGAGTGCAGTGGCGCGAACGGCCTCCAGTATACCGCTGCCGAACGGATGATCGACGTGACGAAACGGTGCGGGGGCACGCACGTCATCGACCGGCACGCAAACGGCGCGATACCCGCAGGCACCGCGCCGTTCGTTTTCATCGCCTGTCGGCCGCCGCGCAAGAGCGTGGCGGGCGTCGCTGCGCTATCCCTTCACGCACACCACCTGACGCAGCGTATGCACCACTTCGACGAGGCTGCGCTGGGCCGCCATCACCGCGTCGATGTCCTTGTACGCCATCGGGATTTCATCGACGACGCCCGCGTCCTTCCGGCATTCGACGCCCTGCGTCGCCTTCGCCTGATCGTCGGCCGTGAAGCGGCGCTTCGCTTCGGTACGGCTCATCGTCCGGCCCGCGCCGTGGCTGCACGAGCAGAAGCTTTCCGGATTGCCGAGCCCGCGCACGATGAAGCTCTTCGCGCCCATCGAGCCCGGGATGATCCCGAGCTGCCCCTTCCGCGCGGACACCGCGCCCTTGCGCGTGACGAGCACGTCTTCGCCGAAGTGGCGTTCGCGCTGCACGTAGTTGTGGTGGCAGTTCACCGCATGCTCGTCGACCGAGAACGGTGTGCCGATCACGCCGCGCGCCGCGCCGATCACCGCATCCATCATCGCCTGCCGGTTGCGCCGTGCGTAGTCCTGCGCCCAGCCGACCGCCTCGACGTAATCGTCGAAGTGCCGGCTGCCTTCGGTGAAATACGCGAGGTTGCGGTCCGGCAGGTTCGCGATGTGCTGGCGCATGTCGGCCTGCGCGAGTTCGATGAACAGGCTGCCGATCGCATTGCCGACGCCCCGCGAGCCGCTGTGCAGCATGAACCACACACGGTCCGCTTCGTCGATGCACACTTCGATGAAGTGATTGCCGGTGCCGAGCGTGCCGAGATGCGCGTAGTGGTTCGTCTTCTCCAGCTTCGGATACTTGTCGACGATCCGCTGGAAGCCCGGTTGCAGCGACTTCCACGCGTCGGTCACGGCGGCCGGCGTGCGATCGCCCCATGCGCCCGGATCGCGGCGGCCCGGCGCGCGGCCGTGCGGCACAGCGCGCTCGATCGCGCTGCGCAGCCCACCAAGCGAGTCCGGCAGGTCGGACGCCGTCAGCGTCGTGCGCGCGGCCATCATCCCGCAACCGATGTCGACGCCGACCGCGGCCGGAATGATCGCGCCCTTCGTCGGAATCACGCTGCCGATCGTCGAGCCCTTGCCGAGGTGCACGTCCGGCATCACCGCGACGTGGCCGAAGATGAACGGCATTTGCGCGGTGTTGCGCAGTTGCGCGCGCGCTTCCTCTTCGACGGCGACGCCTTGCGTCCACATCTTCACCGGCTTGCCGTTCGCCAGTTCCATCACCTGATAATCCATGTCTGTCATTTGCTTCACCTGATTCATTTCGGAGCCGACGCCGCACATCCGCGCGGCGTCGGTCCTGCATTACGCGCCCTTGATGCTGACGAGTCCGTTCAGCACCTGGTCGAGACCACCGAACACCGAGATGCGGTCGATCCGTTCCGCGACGCGCTCGAGCGTTTCCAGCTCCTTGAGCCGCAGCGCGGTCGGGTTCTCTTCCATCACCTTCGCGGTGTTCAGCAGCGAACGCGTGGCCGCCGTTTCCTCGCGGCGGCGAATCACGTTCGCCTGCGCGGACTTCTCCGCTTCGACCACCTGCGCGAGGATCGTCTTCATGTCGCCCGGCAGCACGATATCCTTCACGCCGACGCTGCGCACGTTCACGCCCGAATCGTCGAGACGGGCACGCACCTGCGCGATCACGACGTCGTCGAGCGACTGCTTGTCCTCCAGCAGCTCGTCGAGCGAGCGCGTGCCCACCGCCGAACGCAGCGCGAACTGCAGCTCGCGATACAGGTGTTCGACCGGTTTCTGCAACTGGCCGAACGCGTGCAGCACGTCCGCGTAGCACCACGTCGCCGACAGGTTCAGCCGCAGCGCGACCTTGTCGCGCGTCAGGATTTCCTGCCCGCCGACTTCGATCGCCTGCAAGCGCAGATCGACGAGTTCGACCGCGACGTCGCGGTTGAAGCGCCAGAACGCCGACGTACCCGCGTCCAGCAACCGCTCGATCTTGCCGTCGATCTTCAGTACACCGACGTGGTACGCCGGCACCTGCGCGAGCAGTACGCCCGTGAGCCCCGCCACACCGCGCGCACGCAGCGACGGTTGCGCGATGCGCTTCACGAGCGCGGCCGGCAGCATGCTGTCTTGCGTGAGATCAACGCGCTCAAGCCGATGCGCGGTCAGGCCGCGCCAGTACAGCCGGCGCGTGCCCGGGGCCAGAATCTCGACGAGCACGTCGTCTTCATAGCGCAGGCCGGCTTCGTCGTCGGCGAGATCCATCGCGACGAAATACTGCGCGAGCACGTCCTGTGCGTCGTGACGCAGGTAATCGGCCAGCGCTTCGTCGGCGAGCGGCGCATCGAGACGCGCGGTCTGCACCGACAGGCGCTTGAACGGATCGAAGGCCTTGAACACGCCCGGTTCCAGCACCTTCACGAAATCGCCTTCGCTCATCAGCAGCGCGCGTTCGTTCTTTTTTACGACATGACGCTTCCACATATTTTTGTCCTTTTTTTCAATGACCGCCGGGTGACGCGCATCGGACGGATCGCGGTGCGACGCAACCGGGCGGGCGGCGCGCCGGCCCGGCGTCGAAGTGCACGACGACGCATCCTGCATCGCGTCGTCGTGCGCCTTCGCGCGGGCCGTGCGGCCGTCCGGCCGATCGCGCGGAACCGCAACCGGTCCGACGCGCGGCGGGCCTGTCGGCCCGCACCGGCGGGTACTGCTTTTCATACGAGACCGTCCTTGCGGACAGCGTTCGAGCGGGATTCGAACCCGCCACCGGCCGGCTTTCGCCGGCTGCTCCACCTGACTGAGCTTCCGAACAATGGGGCGCCCCGGGATTCGAACCCGGGCGAGGCATCCTGGCGCGCGCCCCTTTGCCTTCGTCTGTCCATGGCGGCATGCGCTGCCGCGACGAACGAGGTTCGGCGGCGGCGCACCAGCAGGGCTTGTTGAACCCTGGCTCGTGGGCCAGCGGGACATCCGGCGTCTTCTATTTAGCGAGGAGCGTGCCAGTGCGGGCAGGGGCCTTCATGAAATTTCCCAGGCGATTGAAAACAAAGGGAAATCTTTATTTCTCACCGCCTGATGGCGGCGCTTGTTGCTCCATCTCGCCATGCATATCCGATACAATCGGATCGCCTCTTATCCCATGAGATAAACATGCGTAAAACCGTCGCAATCGGTTTTCTCGGCATCGTGCTGGACCAGGGCGACCGCACGTCGCGTCGCTACCCGAAATGGCGGCCGACGATTTCGCTGTGCGAGCAGCCCGAACTGCCGATCGACCGGCTCGAATTGCTGTATCCGCAGGAATACGTGCGTCTCGCGCAGCACGTGCGGGACGATCTCGCGCGCGTGTCGCCGCACACCGACGTGCGGCTCACGCCGGTCACGATCCGCGATCCGTGGGATTTCGAGGAGGTCTATGCGACGCTGCACGATTTCGCACGCGCGTATCCGTTCGACCTCGAGCACGAGGATTACCTGATCCACATCACGACCGGCACGCACGTCGCGCAGATCTGCTGGTTCCTGCTGGCGGAAGCGCGCTACCTGCCCGCGCGCCTCGTGCAGACGGGGCCGCCGCAGCGGACCGACGAGGGGCCGAGCGGGCCGGGCACGATCTCGGTGATCGATCTCGACCTGTCCCGCTACAACCGGATCGCGCAGCGCTTCACGCGCGAGCGCGACGAAACGGTGTCGTTCCTGAAGGCCGGCATCGCGACACGCAACGCGCGCTTCAATGCGCTGATCGAGCAACTGGAGCGCGTGGCCGTGCGCTCGCGCGCGCCGATGCTGCTGGTCGGGCCGACGGGGGCCGGCAAGTCGTTTCTCGCGAAGCGCGTGTACGAACTGAAGCGCGGCCGGCATCGGCTCGCGGGGCCGTTCATCGAGATCAACTGCGCGACGCTGCGCGGCGACGCGGCGATGTCGACGCTGTTCGGTCACATGAAAGGCGCGTTTACGGGTGCGCAGTCGGCGCGCGCGGGGCTGCTGCGCGCGGCGGACGGCGGGCTGCTGTTTCTCGACGAAATCGGCGAACTCGGGCTCGACGAACAGGCGATGCTGCTGAAGGCGATCGAGGAAAAGCGCTTCCTGCCGGTGGGCGCGGACGTCGAGGCGACCAGCGATTTCGAGCTGATCGCGGGCACGCACCGCGACCTGCGGCAGATGGTGGCGGCCGGGACGTTCCGCGAGGACCTCTATGCGCGGATCAACTTGTGGACCTACGAACTGCCGGGGCTCGCGGAGCGCCGCGAGGACATCGAGCCGAACCTCGAATTCGAGCTCGACCGTTTCGGTCGCGAGCAGGGTGAGCAGGTGCGGTTCAACGTTGAGGCGAAGCGGCGCTATCTCGCGTTCGCGACATCACCGCGCGCGACGTGGGCCGGCAACTTCCGCGAACTGTCGGCGTCGGTCACGCGGATGGCGACGCTGGCCGATGCGGGGCGGATTACCGAGGCGCTCGCCGAGCAGGAGGTCGAACGGCTGACGCGCACGTGGTCGTCGCCGGGTGGCGCTGAGGCGTCCGATGCATGCGTCGACGCGGTGTTCGGCGCGCGTGCGGCGGCACTCGACCTGTTCGACCGTGCGCAGCTCGAACGCGTGCTCGACGTGTGCCGCACGTCGGCGAGCCTGTCGGAAGCCGGGCGCACGCTGTTCGCGGTGTCGCGGCAGAGCAAGAAGCAGCCGAACGATGCGGATCGATTGCGCAAGTATCTCGCGCGGTTCGGGCTCGATTGGGACGGTGTTCGGCGCGCGCTCGACGGCGTGTGACGACGAGCGGGGCGCGTGATGCCTGCGCTGCGCCCGTTACGCGCGGCAGATCGCGATGATCTCCGCGCTGGTCGCCTCGTCGAACGGGGCATGCTCCCAATCGCCGCACCAGTCGGCCGACGCGAAACCGGCCGCCGTCACGCGGGCCTGCAATTCGGATTGAGCGATGAAACGCAGCCGGCTCGTATTCGTCAGCACCGTATCGTCGCGGCGAAAGCGGTAGTGCGTGTCGAACGTCACGATCGCGCCGTCGATCGCACGCACCGCGTGATGGAGATCGACGATGCCGCATGCGTGCGACTCGACGCTGCGTGCCGACTGCGCGGGCGTCCATGCTCGCCACGGTTCGGTACGCGGGTTGCGGGTGTCGAACAGGAAACGGCCGCCGTCGGCCAGCACGCGTCGCACGCCGCGCAGCGTCGCGTCGATGTCGTCGTCGCTGAGCAGGCACTGGAACGCGTGCCCGGTCATCACGACCGTATCGAACGGCGCGCCGGGCGGCAGGCCGTCGAGCGCGCACGCGAGCCAGCGTACCGCGTCGGCGCCCGGCTGGCGTCGCGCGTAATCGATCATCGCCGGCGCGGGATCGATCGCGACGACGTCATGCCCGGCCGCCGCGAGCCGTCGCGCGAACGTGCCGGTGCCGCAGCCGAGATCGAGGATGCGTTGCCGGGCGGCGCCGATCGCGGCGGCGTAGAACGCGAAGTCCCGATCGCCCGCGTTGAACAGGTCGTACACCGCGACGAGGCGCGGGTCGGTGTAGAGCAGGTCCGCGGCGACGCGCGTCATGTGGCGACGCGCATCAGCGCTGCTGCACGGCCACGCGCAGCCCGAGCGCGATGAAGATCGAGCCGATGATCTTGCCCTGCCAGCGCGTGAGCCACGTGAGCCGCTTCACGATGCGGCCGAGCGGCCGGATCGAGCATGCGATCAGCGTCGTGTAGAGCGAGCTGAGCACGACGAAGATCAGCCCGAGCACCGCGAACTGCGCGAACGTCGAGCCGCGCTCCGGGTGCACGAACTGCGGCATGAACGCGAGAAAGAACAGCGCGGTTTTCGGATTCAGCACCTCGGCGGGAATCGCCTGCAGGTACGCCTTGAGCGGCGTGACGGGCGACACCTGCGGCAACGACGGGTCGGCAGATTTCTCCAGCAGCGCGCGTACGCCGAGATAGATCAGGTACGCGGCGCCAATCAGTTTCACGACGTTGAACGCGAGCGCCGACGTCATCAGCAGCGCGGACAGGCCGACGGCCGCGAACAGCGTATGCACGAAGTCGCCGCTGGCGACGCCGAGGCCGGTCAGGATGCCGGTCTTGCGGCCGCCCTGCACGGTGCGGCTCAGCACGAGCAGCACGGCGGGGCCGGGAATCAGGAACAGGCCCAGAACGACGGCCGTGAAGGTGGTCAGCGTGGTCAGGTCGAACATGGCGGCTCCGGCAGGTTGGCGCAGCGGCGGGGATCTGCGGATTGTATTCGGTTCGGCGCGTGGCCGCAGACGGCCGTTTTCAAACGGCGCGGCCGCGCCGGCGCCTTTCTGGTATAAGCACGAAAGGACGCGCCGGCGTCCGGCTTTCTTCTCAACCCGTCGTTCCATGCGCGACCTTCCACCGATCACCGATCCCGCCGCGGACGCGGACGTCTATCACGTGCCGCGTCCGCTCGTGGTGTTCGGCGGCTCCGTCGTCGAGCCCGAATGGCGGCTCGAGCGGCACAGCCATCGCCAGGCGCAACTGCTTTACACGCTGACCGGCGTCGTCTATTGCGAGATCGACGGCGGCGTGTGGACTGCGCCGCCGCAATGCACGGTCTGGATTCCGGGCGACGTCCCGCATGCGGCGCGTGGTTCGGCCGGCGCGACCTTCTACGCGGTGCTGGTCGAACCCGACGCGGCGCTCGAGCTGCCCACGCGCTGCTGCACGCTGGCCATGTCGCCGCTGTTGCGCGAACTGCTGCTGAAGGCGGCCAGCTTCCCGAACCTGTACGACGTCGACGGGCCGCAGGGGCGGCTGGTGGCGACGCTGCTCGACGAACTCGTCGCGGCGCCGGTCGAGGATCTGTACCTGCCGATGCCGGCCGACCGCCGGTTGCGCAAGCTGATCGACCATTTGCTCGACGATCCGGCCGACAAGTCGCCGCTGCCCGAACTCGCGCGGCGCGCGGGCATCAGCGAGCGCAGCCTCACGCGGCTCGCGACGAAGGAACTCGGGATGAGCCTCGGCGACTGGCGCCGTCGGCTGCACGTCGCGCTGTCGCTGCGGATGCTGACAACCGGCCGCCGCGTGCACCAGATCGCGATCGATCTCGGCTACGAGAGCGCGAGCAGTTTCGTCACGATGTTCCGCAAGGCGACCGGCAAGTCGCCCACGCAATTCCTGACCGACCGGCAACGCTGACCGTTCACGCGGCGCGCTCGCGCACGTTTGGCCGGATTGAAAAAGCAGTTGGCCGGGATGAGAAATGACGCATCGGGTCTCGATCCATAAGATGAGAATCGTTCTCATCTGGAGGTCGACATGCAAATCGTCACGACTGAATTCCCGTTTGTCTGGCTGCGTTACAGCGGCTCGACCCACACCGATCCCGCTCACCTGATTGCCGAACTCGACGCGTTGCTCGCGCGCCGCGAGCGCTTCGTTTTGCTGACCGACGATGCGCCGTCCGGCGACGATCGCGCGGACAACGATCACGAGATGCGCAAACAGCTCGCGAAGTGGAGCAAGGCCAACCGCGCACTGTCGCGCGAACGGATCCCCGGGATGATCGCGATCGAGCCCAATGCGGCGCGGCGCGTGGCGCTCAATGCGTTTTCGGGCGCCTTCGAGAAGGTTTGGGGCTATCCGCTGAGCGCGGCGGCGAGCCGCGACGACGCACTGGCGCTCGCGCAACGGCTGCTCGCCGAACCGGCGCCCGGCGTCGCGGCGGCGAACGCCTGACCGGCGGCCGCGCGGGTCGCGCGGCTTGCGCCGACATCGGCATCGACATCGACACGCACGGTGCGCGAACGCGCGCCGCGGCATATCGCAACCACGCAGAGGTGTTGGGTGGACAATCCGATCCGTGCGATGCGCATCTTCACGCGCATCGTCGAAATGAACAGCTTCACGCGCGCGGCGCAGGCGCTCGGCATTTCGCGCGCCACGGCGACGCGCACCGTGCAGGAACTCGAGGCGGCGCTCGGCATGCCGCTGCTNNNTGCTGGTGCGCACGACGCGCGCGTTGCGGGCGACGCCCGAAGGCGACGCGTATTACCGGCGCTGCGTCAGCATCACCGCGGACGTCGACGAGCTCGAAGCGAGCATCCGCGGCGCCGCGCTGCATCCGAGCGGACCGTTGCGCGTCGAATTGCCGGCGTCGGTGGTGGGCGCGATCGTGTTGCCGGCGCTCGGCGCATTTCATGCACGGCATCCCGATCTCGAGCTGATGCTCGCCATGGCCGGGCGCGCGGGCGATCGCATCGGCGACGCGATCGACTGCAGCGTCCGGCTCGGTGCGCTGCCCGATTCGTCGCTCGTCGCACGCCGGCTCGGCTCGCTCGAGCGCGTGACGTGCGCGAGCCCCGCGTATCTCGACCGCTTCGGCGTGCCGCGCACGCTCGACGATCTGGATGCGCATCGCGTGGTAGCCGGGTCGCACGTGTCCGGCCAGCGTCCGGGCGAGCTCGAGTTCGTGGTGGACGACGCGGTGCGCAAGCTGCAGCTCGACGGCATCGTCAGTGTGGACGACGAGCAGGCGTATCTCGCATGCGGCGTGCACGGTCTCGGGCTGATCCAGCCGACGCGCGTCGCCGCGCAGCCCCTGATCGACGCGGGGCGGTTGCGGGAAGTGCTGCCGCGCTGGCAACCCGATGCGCTCGCGGTGTCGGCCGTCTATGTGAAGCGCCCGCATGTGTCGCCCGGCGTGCGGGCGTTCGTCGAGTGGATTGCTGAGCGGTTCGTACAAGCTGGGCACGAGCAGGAAGGGCTGGCGGCGGCGGGTGCAGTGGGGTGGCGGCCGGCGATGCCGGGTGCGGTTG
>NZ_LZXX01000080.1:0-654 GCF_001729305.1 Burkholderia sp. A2
GCGAACGCGTGCGCGACGTGATCGCGCGTGGTTGCCCGCTCGATCTGCATCCGCGCGTGTTCAAGCCGGGCCAGTGTGCGCAATCGCACTACTTCAAGTCGCCGATCACGCTGATCCCGACCGGCGACGACACGTTCGAGATCGTCCTGCGCCGCAGCTTCGCCGACTATTTCGTGCGTATCATGCTCGACGCCGCGGCGCCGCTCGCATCATGAAGCCGTTCGACGAACCGTTCGTGGCGATCGACGCGCCGCGCCTGCGCGGGCGCGGCTGGAGCGTGTTCGTCGACGAGCTGAAGGTGCCCGCGCGGATCGGCATTCATGCGCACGAGCATGAAGCGCCGCAGCCGATCGTGATCGATGCGCGGCTCGGGTATCGCTGCGAGCCGAGCGAGCAGGGCGAGTGGATCGACTACGACGGGTACTGCGCGCGCGTCGCGTCGTTTCTGTCGCACAAGCCGCATACGCGGTTGCTGGAGACGCTCGTTGCGGATATCGCGGTGCTGTCGTTTCGCGAATGGCCGGCGCTGGAGTCGCTGACGCTGTCGGCGTACAAGCCGAAGATCCGGCCGGGGACGAAGCGCGTGGGTGTGTCGCTCGACTGGACGCGCGGGGATTACCTGCGGTGGACGGGGGCGGCGGGGCAGTTGTGATT
>NZ_LZXX01000081.1:0-296920 GCF_001729305.1 Burkholderia sp. A2
GTGTCGCTGTTCCTGCAGCCCTTCGATGCTGTGCGCGACGAGATCCTTGACCATCGGCGCCATCGCGCGCAGGTCGACGCCCGGCCGGTAGCGGATGTACACCGCGGCCGACGACGGCTTGATCTTGTCCGCGAGCGGATCGTTTTCCGGAATCACGACCTGCACGCGCGCGACCACCACGCCCTCGATGTCCTGCAGCGTGCGCGACAGATCCTGCGACACGCCGTACAGGTAGCGCACGCGCTCCTCGGCCGGCGTCGACACGAGGCCCTGCTTCTGGAACAGCTCGCCGAGGCTCGCATAGCTCGGCTTCGGCAGCCCGTTCGCGTGCAGCACCGTGAGCGCCGCCTGCATGTCGCCGTCCGCGACGCTCACGAGCCATGCGTTGCGGTCCGACGTGTCGCGCGCGTCGTTGTCCTTCGACGCGCTGATGCCCGCGTCGCCGAGCACCGCGATCATCTGGTTCGCGTCGCGCTCCGACAGGCCCGAGTACAACTCCTTCTGGCACCCGGCCAACAGCACGAGCAGCCCCGCGAGCAGCGCGCGCGCCGCCCGGCTGCGCCACGCATGCGTGCGCGGCGTCGAATCGATCGTCGTCATCGTTTGTCCGCTTCAGGGCGCATGGGACCCTATGGTCCGCACGCGCGCTTTCACTCCTGCGTCTTCAGCACCGTATGCGTGAAGCCGTTCGCCGCCTGCGCAACCGACAGGCTCAACTGGTATTCCGAAATCGTGGTGGTTGCCGTCCACTGGAAATCCATCGCCTTCACCATTGTCATCAGCGGGTCGCTGCGGCTGTCCGCCATCGACGTCAGCATCTCGTTGCGGTGCTTGTCGATGTTCGCGTACCGCGAATCGAGATCGTTGCCGTACGTGCGCAACCGCTCGACGAGCGACGACTGGTTCGCCTGCGCGGGCGTCATCTGCACGGCCGGCGCCGCATCCGCCGGCGCGCGCGCCATCGCGACGCCCGACGAAGACGGCGGAGCGGCCGTCGACGCGCCCGGCTGCATCAGCGCATCGAACTGGCGCACCTGCGCCGGATCGGACGCCGCGCCCGTTTGCTGCGCGGCACTCGCGAGCGCCGCCGCGCCCGGCGGCGCCGCGCCTACGCCTGTTACCGACATGATCGTGTCCTCCTTGACCGGCAGAGCCGGAAACGGGCCGGCCGGCACGCATCGACGCCCCACCGGGCGCCCGTCACGGGCGGCCCCGGCATGCGACGTCGCGCGGCTCGGCCGGCGACCGGCGTCACGCGCGGCCGGCGGAACTCAGGTGTTGCGCAACCTGGGCGTTCGCCGTCCCTTCCTGCGCGGTCACTGCGTTGCTGGTTTCGAACGTCGCAGTCGATTGCTGAACCTGGAAATTGATCTTGGTCAGTTCGAGCTGCGTCTTGGTCAGGTCGTCGGCCTGCTTCTGCACGTCGCCCGTATTCGTCACACCACCTGCTGCCGAGGTACCCATGCTTCGCTCCTTTACGTGAACCACACTCCACCTTCCGGCGGCGGCCCCATGCCCCGCCGGCGACGTGACGCGCCGCATGCGCGGCGTGTCGCGTAATGCGCGCATCGCGCGACGCGATGCGCAAATCCTGTCGCGACGCTAGTGCGTCGCGCCCTTCGATGCGCCGGCCGCCGCGACGGGCGGCGGCGCCGGCGCATCGGGCAGCAGCGTCGGCCCCGGCACCGGCTGCGCGACGCCCGCCGCCGCCCCGCTCGCGAGCGGCGCCACGGGCGGCGCCGGCGCCTGCTCGGGCGCATGCGCGGACGGGCCGCCGAGCGGCATCGTGATGCGTTGGCCGTTGCGCTCGAACACCACTTCGTCCGGGCCGATCGACACGACGGTCGCGCCCTCCTTCAGCCGTGCGCCTTCGAAATAGCGGCTGCCGTCGATCGTTTCGATGTAGCGCTGGTCGCCGTCGCCGGCGAATACGGTCGTGATCTCCGGAATGCCTGCCGTGCCGCCGAGCGTCGTCGCCGTGCGCGGCGCGGCCGCATCGGCGTCGCGCACGTGATCGACCACCTCGAGCGCCGGCCGGGCATCCTTCATGTAGTTGCGGATGCGCGGCTCGATCTGCGCGCGCGCGGCCGTGCCCGTCAGCTCGATCCGGCCGCGCCCGAGATACGTGACCGTCAGTGCCGTATCGCTGAAATAGGTCTGCGCGGTCGCGACCAGATCGCTGACCACGTAGATGTTGCCGAGCGCCGCGTTGTCGACGCCCGCGACGATCTGCGCGACGCGTTCGCGCGCGGCCGGATCGCTCACGTAACCCGACACGATCACGCCGTCGTCGCGCGGCGCGACCGCCAGCTCCGGATACGCGTGCAGCAGCTGCTGCAGCCGGTGCGTGCGCGCGAGCACCGATTCGTGCTGCCACGGCAGGCGCCCCGACCATGCGACGAAGCCGTAGCCGAGCGCGCCGAGCAGCACGCCGACCCACAGCGCGACCAGCGCGATCACGAGCCGCCGGCTGCCCAGCCGCCGCAGCCCGCCCGTGAGCCAGCCGAGCCACGCGGCCTCGCGCGCGGTGTCCGGCGCATCGGTTTCGTCGGGCACCGCGACGCTCGCCTGCGCATGCCGCGCGATGCCGAGCCGGATCGAGCCGACCGTCACGACGTCGTTCGGCGTCAGCGAGCGGCGGCCGGCGCCGAGCGGCTCGTCGTTGAACAGCACCGGCGCGCCGGCGTCGCCGCCGTGGTTCTGCACGGTCACCGCGAGCGCGCCGACCTGCAGGCACACCTGTTTCGCGCCGATCTCGCGATCGGGCAGGATCACTTCGCAGTCGGCCGCCGTGCCGACCCAGTTCGCGCCGCGCGCGAGCGACATCGTGCGGCCGTACATCGGCCCGCTCAGGAAGCACAGATTCCACGGCGATGCGAGCGCGGCCGAGCCGGCCCCCGCGCTTCCCGCGCCGCCGGGCAATGCGCCGTCGCCGTGCGGATCAATGATGCTCGTCGACATGCGTGGCCACTCCTGCGGTCGTCGCCGCGGGCTGCGACGCCGCGCCCACGGGCGGCGGCGGCAACGCGGGCGGACCGAACTTCGTGCCGGGCAGCGGCTTCGGCGTCAGCGGCACCGCGACGTCGTTGTCCGGCGGACGATACATCGACAGCCCTTCGGGGTTCGCCGGACCGTCGACGCCCGGGTTCACGGGCGAGCCGTCCGGCGCATACATCGACGCGTTCGTCACGACGCGCGGCGTCAGCAGGTAGAACCGCTCCATGTGGTTGCCCGACTTGTCGGTGTACTTGAACAGGTTGCCGATCAGCGGAATGTCGGACAGCCAGGGCACGCCGCTCTTGTTCAGCCGCACCTCGTCGTCGTTGAAACCGGCGATCAGGAGGCTCTTGCCTTCGTCGATCATCGTCTTGGTGACGATGTTGCGCTGCTGGATCACCGGCACGTTCGACACGGCCTGCCCCGGCACGATGTTGCCGTCCTGGATGTCGATCGACATCATCACGCTCTGCGGGTTGCCGGACACGGCGGCCGCATTGCGGATCGCCTCGTCGACGATCATCGGCGTCACCTTGATGCTGGTGCCGGTCGTCACGCTGTACAGCGACGAATCCTGATAGCCCGGCACCTGCACGTAGAACTGCGTGAGGTTCTCGAGGATCGCCTCGGTGTTGTCGAGCGCGAGCACCTTCGGCTTCGATCGCAGTTGCGCCTGACCCTTTTGCGCGAGTGCGTTCACGCGCGTGAGCAGGTAGTTGCGCAGCGACCCGCCGATCGACGCGGTCAGCGCGATGCCGGTCGGCATGAACGCGCCCGTCTGCCCGGTTTCCGACGTGCCGATGCCGAACGTCAGCGGCGGATTGCCGGCGCCGTTGTACTGCGTGTTGCCGTTCAGCGCGTTCTGGCCGTTGCCGATCTGTACGTCGCCATGCGTCGTGTGCAGGCGCCAGTCGATCCCGAGGCTGTCGAGCGAATCCTCGTTGATGTCGATGATCGTCACGTTGATCTCGACGATGCGCGGCCGCTCGTCGAGCTGGCCGATCAGCGACTGGTAGCGATACATGTTCTCCGGCAGGTCCCGCACGATCACCGCGTTGATCGCCGGATCGGCGACGATTTGCGGCAGCGTGTCGCCGCCGCCGTTGTTCGAGAACGGCGAGAACCCGCCGCCCATGCTGCCGTCCGCACCGCCATAGCCGCCCTGCCGCGGGCCGCCGGAGATGTCGGGGAAGTCGAGGCGCGGCACCGCGATCGTCAGCCCCGAGCCGAGCTTCACCTGGCGCGCGGCCTGCCCGAGCGGCGTGCTCGACGGCGCCGCGACCGTGTCGCCGGTCTTGCCGAACAGCCGGCGCAGGATCGTCGCGACGCCCGGCACCGTCACTTCCTTGCCCGAGCGGTTGATCGTGAAATCCGACGCCCAGCCGTATTTCAGCCGGAACGCGCGGATGTCCGCATGCGCGCCGTTCGCCGACGGATCGCCGACCGAGCCGATCGCCTGCCGCACGAGTTCGACGTAGCGGCGCGGGCCGGCCACGTACACGCTGTTCGCGCGATCGTTGATCACCAGCGTGTAGCGCTTGTCCGGAATCTGCATCGCCTGCAGCGCGCGGCCGATTTCGCCGGACGCGTTCGGCGGGATCGGGATCATCTGCGTTTGCGACTGGTCGGCCGGATCGACGTACAGGAACGAGCCGTCGTAGTACCACGTGAGCCCGTAGGTCGAGCAGATCGTGTCGAGCGTCTGCTGCGGCGTGCCGGAGAAGCGGCCGCTGATCACGCCGTCGACCTTCGGATCGACCACCGCCGTCACGCCCTGCGACGACGCGAGCTCGCGGATGAAGTCGCCGATCTTCTTGCCGTTCGCGACGATCGTGAACGGCTTGTTGCGCCAGCGCAGGTCCGCGGCGCGCGCATGCTGCGCGGGCGCCATGCACAGCGACGCCGTGAGCAGCGCGGTCGCGCACACGGCAAGCGCGGCCCGTTGCAGGCTGCGCGGTTGAAACCGGATCGAGGCGACGCGTCGACGCATCAAAGGACTCCTGTGGAAGAAACGAACATGCGTTCCAGCGCCTGCTGCGCAAAGCGCAGCACTTCGCCGCCGAGCCAGCCCGACAGCAGCACGAGCGCGACCATCACGGCGATCAGCCGCACCGCGATGCCGATGTTGGCGTCCTGCACCTGCGTAACGGCCTGCAGGATCGCGACGACGAGGCCGGTGACGGTCGCGATCAGCACGATCGGCAGCGACAGCAGCAGCACGAGCATCAGCGCCTGGCGCGTCAGGTCGAGGATCGTCGAGCTCGTCATTGCACGGCTCCCGGCGCGCGCACGTCGGCGCCCGCGCCGACCGTCCCGTCGTCCGGCGGGTTCTTCACCCAGCCGACCGTATGCAACTGCACGTCCTCCTCGACTTCCTGGTACGACAGCACCGCGAGTTCGGGCAGCACCGGCTGCAGGATCGTCTTCACGTAGCGGCGCGCGCCGAGCGCGACCATCACCGCGAGCCGCGCGGCGCCCGGCGCATTGCCGTGGCCGCCGGGGCCGGCCGCCTGCGCGGCCTGCACGATCGCGCGCACCTGTTCGCCGATGTCCTGCTTGACCGCGCTCGACAGCGCGAGGAAATTGCCCTGCTTCGTGCGCATCACCGCGCGCTCGATCCGCTCCTGCAGGTTCTGCTCGAACAGCACGACCCGCAGCTGGCGCGCCGTGCCCGCATGACGATCGGTGATCATCCGGCGCAGGTCGACGCGCACGAGTTCGACCAGCGCGATCACGTCGTCGGGCTCGTTCGGCGCCCACGTGATCAGGCTCTCGAAGATCACGCGCAAATTGCGGATCGGCACCTGTTCGGCGAGCAGCCGGCGCAGCACTTCGGTCACGCGCTGCAGCGGCACGAGCCGCGTCAGTTCGCCGACGAGCTCCGGGTGATCGCGGCGCACCAGATGCACGAGCGCCTGCGTCTCCTGGATGCCGAGCAATTCGTCGGCATGCTGGCGCACGATCTGCTCGACGTGCGCGGCCAGCGCGCTCTCGCTCGACAGCCACTTGCCGTCCGGCGCCGCGCCGTCCGGCTTGATCCACAGCGCGGTCGCGAACGGGCCGAACGCCTCGGCCGGCTGGCGCTCCGCGCGCTCGGGCAGCGGCGCGACGCCGTCCCACAGCAGCCAGCCCGGCTTCAGCGCACCGTGCGCGGCGAGCACGTCCTGCAGGTAGATCCGGTACGTGCCGGCCGGCGCGCCCTCGTCGTCGTTCAGCGTGATGCGCGGAAACACCGTGCCGATGTCCGCGTCGACGCGCGCCTTCGCGCTCGACAGCGCCGCCTGCAGTTGCGCGAGGTTCAGGCCCGTGCGCAGGTCGTCGGACAGCGACACCGCGATCAACGACGTGACGCCCGCCGCGTGCGACACCTTCGCGGGCTGGCCGTCGTCGGCCGCGCCGACGCGCCCCGCGACATGAATCAGGTTGAAGCTCGGCGCGGACGTCTTGCGCTTCAGTTGCGAGAACGCGAACGCGCCGAGGCCGAGCGCGATCAGCGCGAACGACCATTTCGGAAAACCGGGCACGACGAGAAAACCGGTCAGCACGAACGCCGCGATCAGCAGCGCGCGCGGATGCGCGCCCAGTTGCTCGCCGAGCTGTTCGCCGAGCTGGCGCTGCCGTGCATCGCGCGTCGCGACGCGCGTCGTCACGATGCCCGCCGCGATCGACACGAGCAGGGACGGAATCTGCGACGCCATCCCGTCGCCGACCGTCAGGATCGCGTAACGCTGCAGCGCCTCGCCGATGTCCATCCCGTGCATCAGCGTGCCAACCGCGATCCCCGCGACGATGTTGATGAACGCGATCACGAGCCCCGCGATCGCGTCGCCCTTCACGAACTTCATCGCGCCGTCCATCGCGCCGTGCATCTGCGATTCCTGCTCGAGCTTCTCGCGGCGCTCGCGCGCTTCGTCGGCGCTGATGATGCCCGCGCGCAGGTCGGCATCGATGCTCATCTGCTTGCCCGGCATCGCGTCGAGCGAGAAGCGCGCGCCGACTTCGGCCACCCGCTCCGACCCTTTCGCGATCACGATGAACTGCACGACCGCGATCACGAGGAACACCACGCCGCCCACCACCACGTTGTTGCCGACCACCAGCCGCCCGAACGCGTCGATCACGTGGCCGGCGTTCGCATGCAGCAGGATCAGCTTGCACGACGCGATGTTCAGCGCGAGCCGGAACAGCGTCGTAAACAGCAGCAACGCGGGGAACGACGAGAAGCTGACCGCCGACGGCACGTAGGTCGACACCGTCAGCAGCACGACGCTCGCCGCGAGATTCAGCGAGATCATCCCGTCGAGCGCGGTCTGCGGCAGCGGCAGGATGAACAGCGCGACGACCGCGACGATGAAGGTCGCGAGAAACAGGTCGGCGCGCGGCGACGCGCCCCCGAGGCGCCGTCCGGACACGCCGCGGCCGGCGGAAAACAACCGCTGCCAGTCGCGGGGGAGCGCCTTCGGTTCAGCCATCGTGCCGTTGTCCTGTCGTTATCGCCGGCTGGCACGGGCAACCCTTCCCCGTGCTGCGCGGACCGTTGAATGGGACGAGTGTAGCGACGGGAAACGGCGGAAAAAGAAGCGCGCCTCGTAGCGTGAAAGCGCGTTTTCGTCAGACAATCGAATCGGACTACGAAACCCGGCGGCAGGTTCGGGCACGCGCCGCCGGAACCGCTTCCATTGCGCGCAGCGGGCGCCGGCGCGTGTCCGGCACGCGTCAGGTCAGGACGGCAGCCGCCGCGCGGCGAGATACGCGAGCTGCGCGCGGTTCTGTACGTTGAACTGCTTTTCCAGCGAGCGGATATGGTGCCCGACCTTGTGCAGCGACGTACGCAGCGCGCTCGCGATCTCCTGGTCGGACAGCCCGTGCACGAGCCGGTCGAGCACCTGCTGCTGCTCGTCGCCGAGCGCGAAGCCGCGCATGCGCGCGACACGCGCCTCGAGGAACGGCAGCGCGACGCGGTGCACGGCAAGACTGACCGACAGCGCGCCGCCGATCACGCGATCGTCGATCCATTCGGTCCCGTGCGTTTCCGACGTCAGGTTCACCGCGACGCGCAGGTCGAGGCGCGGCGCCGACAGGCTGAAGATCACGCCGCTGTTCATTGCGTGCGCACGCAAGTGGCCGGCGAGCGCGAGCACCTTGCGGTCGCCGCTGCCCTGCGCAACCGCCTCGATCTCGTCGAGCCGCCACGCGACCGGGAAGCCGCTCTGCCGCACCTGCGCGAAGCGCGGGTCGCTTTCGTACAGCATCCCTTCGATGAACGGCTGCATGAACGTCGCCGGCGCGAGATCGCGCAGCAGATGCGCGCGCAGAATGCGGCGCCCGATCATTTCGTACGCGCCGTAACCGAGCGTGCTGAAGCCGATTTGCCGCAATCGCGCATGGCATTGCGCGAAATCGAATGACGCAAGGTCGGTTTTACCTGGCGCTATTTGAATACCGGTAAAAACGTCACGCTCGATTGCGTGATATTCGTTCGAATAAGCGGCAGCGGCCGCTATATCGGCTTGTGAGAACCACTCGACGCGTGGTGCGCCGTCAGCATATGTCATGAGGAGCCCGCCCTTTCCCAATATGTGAAACTGCGCCCCGTCACGATCCGGTCTTTTCTTTATGATTTTCTGGTCGTCGTTATATGCGTTCGAAGATGAACCTTTCGCCGCCATTAGTATTACGGCATATTACCCACACCCCGGCATTTTTGTACAATGCCCCCGCGTTTCGTCAGGGATGACGATCGGCGCAATCACAACGATGCTCGGTCGCACCGCCGCGAATGCCGTACACGATACGGCCGCCGCCAGGCGATGCGCGTCGATTCCGAGGGATGGCTCATGTCCGATATTGCATTGCATGAAGAAGCGGTCGCCCCAACCAGCTTGCCGCGCTCGTCGCGCGGATCGAACGCCGGCGCGGACGCGTTGCGCGAGCGCGCCGTGCAGGTCGTCTGGTGCGACGACGTGAAGCGCGGCGACGACGCGCAGCCGCACGCGCCGAAGCTCGGCGTCGCCGATACGCTCGCGCACGCGCAGAGCACGGCCGAGCGCAACCGGATCGTCACGAGCCTGCTGCATCTGACCGGGTTCTCGACGTTCGCGTATTTCGCACTCGAATTCGCGCGCGAGCGCGTCGAAAGTCTCTACCTGCACGAAGCGTTCACGCCGGCCACCTATCGCGGCGACTACGTGCGGCACAGCCACCACGACGTCGATCCGCGCACGCTGGGCGCACGCGTGTGCAACATGCCGATCGTGTGGGACCTGCAGCAATTGCGCCGCGCGCACCGCGAGCGCGACGACGCGCCGTCGGTGAGCCCGGCCGCGCTCGACGGCTTCCTGCAGACGATGCAGGACGACGGGATGTGCAGCGGCATCATGTATTCGATGGCCGTGCCCGGCACGCGGCTCCACGCGTTCATGAGCTTCACCGCGCCGCGCCGCACGCGCGAATGGATCACGCCGGCGACGATCGAGCAGGCGCTGTCGATCGGGCTGTCGGTCCACAAGTTCGCGTCGCCGCAACTGATCTCGACGTCGCGCGAGCGTGCGGTCAACGGGCTCACGCCGTTCGAGCAGGAGTTGCTGCTCGGCATCGCCGAAGGCGCATCCGACAAGGAGATCGGCCGGCGCCTCGACACCAGCGCGCACAACGTCGACTATCACCTGCGCAAGCTGCGCAAGCGCTTCGGCGTCGCGAACCGGATCCAGCTCACGTACCTGACGTCGAAGCTCGAGCTGATCTGACACGCGGCGGCGGCGCAACGCCGTTGCGCGTCATCGCCCGCGTAAAACGCACATGCCGGCCTCGCGGGCCGGCATGGACGGGTTGCGGCGCGGTGCCGGGTCCGGCGCCGCTTCCTGGCAGACGATCGCCGTTACTTCAGCAGCGTCATCTGCACGACCTTCACGATCACGAGGCCGACCGCGATCACCAGATAGCCGCGCAGCACGGCCATCCAGATCCGCGTCGCGAGCGTCATGTTCTGCGGCTCGAGCGTGTCGAGCGGCGGCATGCGCCACGTGTCGCGCAGCGAGCGATCGACGGCCGGCTCGACGACGCGCTTGTTGCGGCGAATCAGCACCGTCGCCAGATAGCCGGCGATCGCGAGCACGGTGCCGCCCACCAGCACGTCGACGATCGCTTCGCCGCTGATGTCCGGATACATCACCGACGCGGTCAGGATGATCGACAGCAGCACCAGCACCCAGATCACCGCGCCCGTGAACACGTTGAGCTTCGTCGAGTTGACCCAGGGTCCAAGCACCTGGCGGTCGTTGCACAGCACGAGCAGGAACACCGTCGCGCTCGGCAGCAGCACGCCGGCCAGCGTCTGCACGGCCTCGGTCAGCAGCCCCAGCGGGCTGCCCGGGATCAGCACGAGCGTGGCCGCGGCCGCGACGATGCCGAAATACACGAGATAAAAGCCCTTCGCGTCGGTCACGCCACGGTGTAGCGAGTGGCGAATCTTGAACACGTCGCCGATCGCGTAGGCGGTCGACAGCGACACGGCCGCCGCGCCGATGATGCACGCGTCCAGCAGCGCGACCGCGAACAGCGTCGCGCTCGTGCGGCCCGCATACCGCTCCAGGCCGGCGATGACCCCGCCCGCGTCGGTGAAGTTGCCGGCTTCCGGATGGCCGCCGAACAACGCCGAGCTGAAGCCGATCATCGCGACCGCGCCAACCAGCACGAACGCGATGCCGATCCACAGGTCGGCCTTTTCATATTTCATGAAGCGCGGCGTGATGCGCTTGTCGATCACGTAGCTCTGCTGGAAAAACAATTGCCACGGCGCGACCGTCGTGCCGACGATACCGATCACGAGCAGCATCACGTCCGACAGCTTCGCGTGCGCGGGCCAGTTCGGCACGAAGAAATCGCGCGTCATCTGCGCGACCGGCGGGTGGATCGACACGAGCACCGGCACGAGCAGCAGGCTCAGCACGCACAGCCCGATCGCGAACCGCTCGAAGCGCCGGAAGTCGCCGGTACTGACGGCCGCCATCGTCAAGGCCGCGGCCACGCACACGCCGGCCACCTTCGGCAATCCGAAGAAATCCAGCACGAACGTGATGCCGATGAACTCGGTGACGATGGTCAGTGCGTTGAGCAGGAACAGGTCGATCACACTGAACGCGCCCCAGAACTTGCCGAAGCGTTCGAAGATCAGGCGCGCATGGCCGACGCCCGTGACCGCGCCGAGGCGCAGCACCATTTCCTGGTTCACGTACAGCACGGGCACGAGCAGCAGCAGCGTCCACAACAGCGTCGTGCCGTAGTTCTGGCCGGCCTGCGTATAGGTGCCGAACGCGCCGGCGTCGTTGTCGCCGACCATCACGATCAGGCCCGGGCCGACGATCGCGAGCAGCGTGCGCAGGCGCGCCCACCACGTGCCGCGCGCACCGGTGTCGTGGTGCGAGATCGTGCCGAGCGCACCGCGGATGTCGCCCAGATGGGCTTCGTCGAGTACGGCGTTGCGCTCGACCGCGATCGGTGGAGAGACGTTGGAGGGCGTGGACATGATGTATTCCGTACGGCTAAGGGTTATGCGATTCGATGAGCGTGTGACCTTGGAATGCGCACGGGACGGCCGCTCGAAGGCGGGCGCGCGTGCGCATGCCGAGGCGCGCTCGGCGTTTCTGTTCAGTGGATCAATGCTTTCAGCTGGTTCAGCAGGCGGGAGAACACCCGCGGACGGGCGTCGAGCGTCAGCATCGCGTCGTAGTGGGGGCGCGATTCCGTGACGTGCGGAAGGTTCGACAGCAGAAGGCCGAAGTTCATGGTCTGGCTCCGTGCGGCGACGGCATCGTGCCGGCCGCGTCGTGGACGCGGGGCCAGTCCGGCGCCTGAACGACGTGTCAGGCTAGGCGGCCGGATTGTCCCCGCGACCCGGGTTCAAAAAGGGTCTGCGTATGCAACGGGCATAAGGGACAACTGTCACTGTCGTTCATGGCGGCTCCTGTGCGGTGTTCCGGGGAACACGGTTGACCGCCGTCCGGCGGGCGGGCCGGCATTCGCGCCCGGAGAACGGATGCGCGAACGCGGCCGCCTGCCTGGCGGCGGTGAAACCGGGCAGCGCATGCGAGAACGCATCACGCTAACCGGCGCGAATCAGGGTGCACGTAGGGAGTTGCTGCGGAATACTGCTGCGCGCACCGTTTGCCCGGGAGACAAACGGCGGCTTCGATGAGGCGCGGACGTCGGTCGCTCAGGCGGAAATTTCGTTCGAAGATCGACTACTGCAGGCGTCCAAGGCGGCGGCCCCAAGAGTGAAGATGGCGGATTCTATGGACCGCCCGAAAGTGAAGTCAACCCCTTGAAACCCCATTTTTCGAAATAAATTCCCCGCCTGACGCGACTGAAAGATTTGCCCTTGAAATAACGTTCCGAAACCTTTCAGCACCGTCATCGCGCCACGGCGCGCCGATGCGTGCGAGCAACGGCACGGCACCCTGCCGCGCATCCTTTTCACGATCGCCGGGCGGGCGCGCGACAGCCCCGCCACGCGGCGACGCGCACGCGACACAGCGCATCTTTCGTGCGTTTTTTGCTTGCGCCGCAGCAAAAGTCGCGACTACAATCCGCCCCAATTCATCAAGGGAGTCCCTCCGTGGACACATGCTCCAGTTGCAGTTCGATGCCGGTCCAGGCCGGCCAAGCCATCGCGAGATAGCAGCCAGACGCATGTCTTTCGCCGCTAGCTCGCATTCGTCGGGTTAGCGCGCGTCCTCCCGGGCCGGCCATCGCCGGTTCGTCAGTCGCACGCTCCGTTATGTTCCATCCTCCGATCGCAGGGTCGCGTCACGCACCCGCGCTCGATCACGTCGTCCGGCGTTCGCCGGGCGGAACGGAGGCAGCGTCATGTTCTTTCAATCGTTCGCGGTCAGACTCAAGCGCGTCGTGCACGTCGCGTGCGACCGCTCTTTTTTCGGTCGCTCGCCGTTCGCGCGGGCATTCGGCCACTGGCGCGGCTGCGCGCTCGCCCACGTGCCGGCGCCGCCCCGCCTGCTCGACTGCGTGCTGATCGCCGCGACGGCCGCCGCGCTCGCGCTCGCCGCGCTGCTGTGCTCGGTCGCGCCACGCGTCGGCTTCGCGCAGGTGTGGCGCGTCGGCGGCTGGCTGCCGTAACTCCCTCTCCGTCCGTGCGGGCCGTCTCGCCATACGCCCCCGCATCCCGTTCCCGTTTCTTCAGCGTAACTAATCAAACTGCCAACGGATCCCAAATGAAGCATCCTCTCGCACCCGTCCCGCGCAAGCGTCGCGTCGATGCGCTCGCCGCGCTGCTGCTGTCGTTCGCCGCCGCACCCGCATTCGCGCAAGCGACGTCTCCCGCCGCAACCGAACCGGCGGCCGGCGCGCGCGATGCGGCCGCCCCCGCGCAACAACAGGCCGCCGATGCTGCCGCGCCTGCTCCGACCGGCTTGTGGGAGCGATCGAACCTGCTCGGCAACATCGGCGGCCTGCGCGACGTGCTCGACGCGCACGGCGTCACGCTGAGCCTGCAGGAAACCAGCGAGTACCTGTACAACACGTCCGGCGGCACAGGGCGCGGCGGCGCCTACCAGGGGCTCACGCAGTTCGGTTTCGACGTCGACACCGGCAAGGCGATCGGCCTGCCGGGCGGCACGTTCAACGTGTCGGGGCTGCAGATCCACGGCACCAACCTCACGCAGCGCTACCTGCAGACGTTGCAGACCGCGACCGGCATCGAAGCCAATTCGACCACGCGCCTGTGGGAGATCTGGTATCAGCAATCGCTGCTCGACGGCAAGGTCGACGTGAAAGTCGGCCAGCAGAGCGTCGACCAGGAATTCATGGTGAGCCCGAACGCGGCGACGTTCATGAACGCGACGTTCGGCTGGCCCGTGCTGCCGTCCACCGACCTGCCGTCCGGCGGTCCCGCGTATCCGCTGTCGTCGCTCGGCGTGCGGCTGCGCGTGAAGCCGGCCGACGCGTGGACCGCAATGGTCGGCGTGTTCGACGGCAACCCGGCCGGCCGCAGCGACGGCGACGCGCAGGTGCTGAACGCGCACGGCACCAACTTCAACCTGCGCAGCGGCGCATTCGTGATCGGCGAAGTGCAGTACGCGCTGAACGCGCCGCCCGCCGATCCGAAGGCGCCGCAACCGGCCGGCCTGCCCGGCACGTACAAACTCGGCGTCTGGTATCAGTCGCAGCACGCGAACGATCCGCGCTACGGCGCCGACGGATTGTCGCTCGCCGATCCGGCGAGCAACGGCACGCCCGCCACGCATCGCGGCAACTACGGCTTCTATGCGGTCGCGGACCAGATGGTGTGGCGGCCGTCGGCCGGCAGCCCGCGCTCGGTCGGCGTGTTCGCGCGCGTGATGGGCTCGCCGGGCGACCGCAACATCGTCGATTTCGCGGCCAACGCCGGCGTGACGCTGAAGGCGCCGTTCGTCGGACGCGACAACGACGTCGCCGGCATCGCGATCGGCTACGCGAAGATCGGCTCGCATGCGCGCGGCCTCGACGGCGACACCGGCGCGTACACGACGCCCGGCTATCCGGTGCGCCGCGCGGAGACGGTCATCGAGGCGACGTACCAGTATCAGGTCGCGCCGTGGTGGCAAGTGCAGGCCGACCTGCAGCACTTCTTCCGTCCGGGCGGCGGCATCCCGAACCCGAACGCGGCCGGCGCGCGCATCGGCGACGAAACGGTGGTCGGCGTGCGCACGACGATCACGTTCTGATACCCGCCGCATCAGGACACGGGCCGGACGGCCGCTTGCGCGACGGTCCGGCCCGTGTGGTTGCTTGCCGTGCGGGCATGCGGCCCGCGCCGCCGTGCGTTACTCGCCGTACAGCCCCAGCAGCTTCAGCGTGACGCCGTTGGTCCAGCCGAAGCCGTCCTGCAACGGATATTCGCCGCCCCCGCCGCCGCCCGTGCCGCTGCCCTCGACCACGTACTTCTCGACGAGCTTGCCTTCGGCCGCGTACACCTGCTTCACGTCGGACAGGAAACGCGTGCCGATGTCCTTCGCGAGCGCCGCTTCGCCGTAACGGCGCAGCCCGTCGATCGCGATCCACTGCAGCGGCGCCCAGCCGTTCGGCGCATCCCACTGCTGGCCCGTGTTCTCGGTCGTCGTCGCGAGACCGCCCGGCTGCAGCAGCGTCTTGCGCACTTCGCGCGCGGTCGCCTTCGCGCGCTCCGGCCATGCGACGCCCGCGAACAGCGGATACAGCGCGGCCGCCGTCACGCCGTCGCGCGGCTTGCGCAACTGCCAGTCATAGTCGCCGTAATAGCCGCGACGGTTCCACAGGTAGTGATTGATCGCGGCCGCACGCCGCCCCGCGCGCGCTGAAAAATCGGCCACGCAGGCGATGTCGCGCGTGACCGCGCAGCCCTTCACGATCGTCGTCTCGAGATGGAACATCAGGCTGTTCAGGTCGACCGGCACGATCGACGTCGTGCGGATCGTCGCGAGCGTCTTGCCGTCGCCGAACCAGCGCGAGCTGTAGTCCCAGCCGCTTTCGGCGCCCGCGCGCAGGTCGCGGTACACCTCGTTCGCCGGACGGGACGGCACCGATTTCGCGGTCGTCACGTCCTCGAGATACGACTCGTCGCGCGGCGTGTCGCGCGCATCCCAGTAGCGGTTCAGCACGGCGCCGTCGGGCATCGCGACCACGTTGCGCGTCGCCTGCCCGCGCGGCGTCGTGGTTTCGCCCTGCATCCAGTACGCATGCTCCTTGCGCAGCGCCGGCAGGTATTTCTGGTAGACCTTGTCGCCTTCGACCCGCGCGGCGAGCGTGACCATGTACGCGAAGAACGGCGGCTGCGAGCGGCTCGCGTAGTACGTGCGATTGCCGTTCGGGACGTGGCCGATCGTATCGATCAGGTATGCGAAGTTGTCGAGCATGTCGTCGACGAGATCCTCGCGCCCCGACACCTGCAGCCCGAGCATCGTGAAATAGGTGTCCCAGTAGTAGCCCTCGCGGAAGCGGCCGCCCGGCACGACGTACGGCTTCGGCAGCGGAATCAGCGAACTGTACGGGGGCGCCGTGGTGCTCGTGCGCGTGAGCTGTGGCCACAGCCAGTCGATATGCTGGCGCAGCGTCTGGTTGGGCGGCGGCGTCACGCCGCCTTCCGGGGGCGGCGTGAAGTGCTGGTCGACGAACGCCTTCAACGAGAAGCCCGGCTGCGATTTCTGTTGCTGATACAACTGCACGATCGTCGCGGGATCGGTATCGGGCGTGGCGTCGACGAAGGTCTTCTGGTCGGGATAGAGCTGCGCGGTTTGCACCGCGACGAACAGGTCGCCGTAGAGCTGGCTCGGCGGCGGCAGCAGCGTGCCGGATGCGGGCGCGGCTGCGGAAGTGGCCGGCAACGCGGACTGGCTGGCCGCTTGCGCGGCGGCCTGGTGCGCATTGTCGGCCTGCGCGGCGCAGCCGGCGACGGCGAGATAGGCGATGGCCAGTGCGGCCGCCCAGCGCGGACGCGGCGCGGGCGGCGACTGACGCGACGGAAAGCGAGATGCAAGCGGTGCGGCACGACGTGACGTCATGGCGTGTCCCCTCCTTTCGAATGGTGAGTGGATCGGCACGAGGTCTCGTTCGCGCGCGCGTTCGTCTCGATGGCCTTCGATCGATACGCGTCATGTTGTGGTGCGAATGGGCCTGACTGTCGCACGAAACACGCATGTCAAGCAAGTTTCGATTCGCGCGACTCGCGGAGATAGCCGCGTACCGCCCGCCACGCACGCGCTTCGAGCGCCTCCGCATCGGTCTCGCCGCGCGCGCCCGCCGCATCGACGATGCCCTTCACGATCGCGAGCAGATCGTGCGCGACGACGTCGGGTGCAGCGACGCGCGGCGCATCGCGCAGCCCGAGCGCATGCAGCAAGGTCGCGTGGATGCGGTCCGCGACGCGCGCGGTGCGTGCGCCGAGCGGCAAGCGCGCCTCCTCGAAATCGATCAGCCGCGCGAGCACCGGCCGGCGCATCTGGTGCGCGACGGCCCCGCGCACCAGCGTGCGCAGCACGTCGTCGCAGGACGACAGCGCGGCGGCCCGGTCGACGTCGTCGAGCAGATGCGCGCTCTCGCGCTCGACGAGCGCGGCCGTCAGCGCATCGCGGTTCGGAAAGTATTGATAGAGCGAGCCGATGCTCACGCCGGCCAGCGCGGCCACCGCGTTCGTCGTGTAACCGTCGAAGCCGTCGCGCTCCAGAATGCGGGCGGCGGCCTCGACGATCGCATCGACGGTGGCCACCGAGCGGCGTTGGCGCGGCGCCTTGCGCGGCGACAGCGGAATGCGCGACGACGATTCGGACATGACGGTAAGGCGGCTTTCGAATGTGAGCAAGTGCTCATATTCTAGAAACGCACGGCCACGCCGTCAAAAGGAATCGACATGACCGGGCCGGCGTCGATCCCTCGTCGCGGATTCCGACTCGAACGCGCGGTCGACGTGCCGTACGACACGCGGTTCGGCGATCACCGTGTCGGCCTCCTGCCTCGCATCGAAGACGCGTGCGCATCGCTACGACGATGCTGCGTTGTTCATCGCCCAGGAGAGGAGCGCACGCTCGCACGTGCGCGGTCGTCCTTTCCGCGCCACCCGCCGGAAAAGACGACTGTTGCAACATGCGGAACAACTGTTGTCGTACGTGACGCAACGGTCACATTGTGGGCATAATGGCGTCTTTACCGCGCGCCCTGCCCATGTCGCCCGTCTTTCTAGCACCGCTCATCGTTGCCTGTGCGTTGTTCATGGAAAGCGTCGACGCGAACATCATCGTCACCGCCCTGCCTGCGATGGCAAGGGACTTCGGGCACAACCCCGTCACACTGAACATCGCGATCACGGCCTACGTGGTCGGTCTCGGCGTGTTCATCCCGATCTGCGGCTGGCTCGCCGACCGCTTCAGCGCGCGCGCCGTGTTCCGCACCGCGATCGGCATCTTCGTCGTCGGCTCGCTGATGTGCGCGGCGTCCAACTCGCTCGGCGTGCTCACGTTCGCGCGCTTCATCCAGGGCGTCGGCGGCGCGATGATGGTCCCGGTCGGCCGCATCATCATCTTCCGCGCGGTGCCGCGCGCCGATCTCGTGCGCGCGATGAACTACCTCGCGATTCCCGCGCTGTTCGGGCCCACGGTCGGGCCGCTCGTCGGCGGCTTCATCACGACCTACCTGCACTGGCGGATGATCTTCTTCATCAACGTGCCGATCGGCATCTACGGGATCTACCTCGCCAGCAAGCACATCGCGAACACGCACGAGCCCGACCCGGGCCCGCTCGACTGGTTCGGCTTCCTACTGTCGGCCAGCGGCGCCGCGATGCTGCTGATGGGTCTCACGCTGATCGACGGTGCGCTCACGTCACGCTCGAACGCCATCATCATGTGCGCGGCCGGCGCCGCGATGCTCGCGTTGTACGTGCCGTACGCGCGCCGCAAGGCGCGCCCGGTGCTCGACCTCAGTTTCCTGAAAATCCCGACGTACCACGCGAGCGTCGTCGGCGGCTCGCTGTTCCGCATCGGGCTCGGTGCGGTGCCGTTCCTGCTGCCGCTCGCGCTGCAGGAAGGGCTCGGCATGAGCGCGTTCCACTCGGGGCTCATCACGTGCGCGTCCGCGCTCGGCGGCGCGGTCAGCCGCTCGACCGCCACGCATACGCTGCGCCGCTTCGGTTTTCGCACGGTGCTGATCTACAACGCGGCATTCGCGGGCCTCGCGATCGCCGCGTACGGCGTGTTCCATCCCGGCATGGCGACCTGGGCGATCTGGCTGATCGTGCTCGTCGGCGGCATCTTCCCCGCGCTGCAGTTCACGAGCCTGAATTCGATGATCTACGCGGACATCTCGCCGCGCGACGCAGGCCGCGCGACGAGCCTCGGCAGCGTCGTGCAGCAGATGTCGCTCGGCCTCGGCGTGACGGTGGCCGGCCTCGTGCTGCACGTGTCGCACTGGCTCCAGGGTCACCAGACGATGATGTGGTCGGATTTCTGGCCCGCGTTCCTGGTGGTCGGGCTGTGCTCGTTCGCGTCGATTCCGATCACGCGGCGGCTGCCGCCTGGCGCCGGCGACGAAGTCGCGCGCGGCAAGCGGGCATAAGCGGCCGGCGCCGCGGCATGCCCCGTCGCGCGGCAATGGATGAAAAACCGGAAAAGCAAAAAAATCAGCGGACATCCACACGGGGCCGGTGCACAGCCGCATGGATGTCCGCTCAGGGCTCCGGGTCTCCCGATGGGGGTCGGGAATCCCGGATTCGCTTCCTGCGTGCCATGGACATATGTGCGTCGGAAGCGGAATCATTGCGCGCATTGATCGTCGCGCCATGAACTGCACTATAGGGAAACTTGCAAAACGCATCTGTCAACCATTGTCAGACGCGTTGCAGCCGCACGTCGCACGCGCGCGCCGCTTTCGCGCTAAAGTGGCTCCCGATCGCCACCCTCGACCGTCCCGCCGATGCTCACGCTCTCGCCCGCCGCCGCCCGCGCCCTCCATCTCGCCGCACAGGGCCTGCTCACCCCGCCGCGCCGCAAGGCGACCAAGTCCGACGTGCTCGACACGATCCGCCGGATGGCGCAGTTGCAGATCGACACCATCCACGTCGTCGCACGCAGCCCGTATCTCGTGCTGTTCAGCCGCCTCGGCGATTTCCCGCCGCACTGGCTCGACGAACATCTCGCCGAGGCGCGCCTGTTCGAATACTGGTCGCACGAAGCGTGTTTCCTGCCGATCGAGCAGTTCGGGCTGATGCGCTACAAGATGCTCGATCCGTCGGGGATGGGCTGGAAATATGCGGCCGAATGGCACGAGCAGAATCGTCCGGAGATCGAACGGCTGCTTGCGCGGATTCGCGAGCAAGGCCCGGTGCGGTCGGCCGATTTCGCGCGCGAGGATGGTGTGAAGGGCAACGGCTGGTGGGATCGCAAGCCCGAGAAGCGTCACCTGGAAGTGCTGTTCACGACGGGTGACCTGATGGTGTCGGAGCGCCGCAATTTCCAGCGCGTGTACGACGTGCGCGAACGCGTGCTGCCCGACTGGGACGATACGCGCGACCTGCCGCCGCGCGATGCGGTGCTGCCTGCGCTGCTCGACTACACGTGCCGCGCGCTCGGCGTCGTGCGCGCGGACTGGGTGGCCGACTACTATCGGCTGCCGCGCCGTTCGTACCGCGCGGAACTGGAGCAGCTCGCCGAGGCCGGCGACCTGATTCCGGTGCGGATCGACGACTGGAAGGAACCGGCCTACGTGCATCGCTCGCTCGACGCGCTGCTGCCGGCGGCTGCTGCCGACACGCTGCGCTCGACGGTCACGACGCTGCTGTCGCCGTTCGACCCGGTCGTGTGGGACCGGCGGCGCGCGTCGACGCTGTTCGGTTTCGACTACACGATCGAGTGCTATACGCCCGAGCACAAGCGGCGCTACGGCTATTTCTGCCTGCCCGTGCTGCATCGCGGCCGGCTGGTGGGCCGCGTCGATGCGAAAGCGCATCGCACGCTCGGCACGTTCGAGCTGAAGGCCGTGCATGTCGAGCCGGGCGTGCGGTTCGGCACCGGGCTCGCGGCCGACGTCGCGAAAGCCGTGAAGAAACTCGCGGCGTGGCACGGCACGCCGGAGGTCACGGTCGCCCACGCGCCGCCGGCCCTCGTGCAGGCATTCGCGCGAGCCTGAACACCGCGTGCCGCCGGCACGCTAGAGCATGTGCATGCCGGCGTCGATATAGTGCGTGCCGCCCGTGATCGCCCGTGCGCCGTCGCTGGCGAGAAACGCGCAGAACGCGCCGACGTCGTCGATATCCAGCGTGTGATGCAGCGGGGCCCGGCGCGCGGTGTCGTCAAGCAGCCGGCCGAAGTCCGGCAGGCCCGACGCCGCGCGCGTCGGCAGCACGCCCGGCGAAATCGCGTTGACGCGAATGCCCGCGCCGCCGAGTTCGGCCGCCAGGTACCGCACGCTCGCTTCGAGCGCCGCCTTGACCGGCCCCATCACCCCGTAGTTCGCGACGACCTGCTCCGCGCCGAGATAGCTCATCGCCATCAGGCTCCCGCCGCGCGTCATCAGCGGCTCGGCGAGCCTCGCCATCCGGATGAACGAATGGCACGAGGTGTCCATCGCCAACGAGAAGCCTGCCGGCGAACTGTCGACCACACGGCCCTGCAGATCGGCCTTCGGTGCATACGCGATCGAATGCAGCACGAAGTCGATCTCGCCCCATTGCGCCGCGATCGCATCGAACACCGCCGCCATCTGGTCGGGCTGCCCGACGTCGAGCGGCATCCGGATCGGCGCGTCGAGTTGCGCGAACAGCGGCTCGACGTGCGGCAAGGTCTTCTCCGACTGCCAGGTCACCGCGAGCGTGGCGCCGGCCCGGCAAAACGCGCGCGCGCATCCCCACGCGATGCTCTGTTCGTTCGCGATGCCGACGACGAGCCCCCGCTTGTGTCGCAACGTCATGTCGCCCCCGTGTCGATCTAGCGCTGCGCCGCGATCCATCGCGCGATGTCGGGCCACACCGTCGTCAGCGTGCGCGTCCCCATGAACAGGCCGATATGGCCGCCCGGCACGAGCCGGCTCTCGATCCGCGACGCGCGCGTCCCGAGAAGATCGCGCGCCCCGAACACCTGCTCCGGCGTCGTGATGTCGTCGGCCTCGCCGGCGAGCAGATAGGTCGGGCACGCGACGTCCTTCAGGTCGAGCGTGCGCCCGAGCGCGACGAACGTGCCCTTCGCGAGCCGGTTCTCCTTGAAGATCTGCACGATCGCCTGCAGGTACCAGCGCCCCGGCAGGTCGATCGGGCTTTCGTACCAGTTCGCGAACACCTCGCGCTTGCGCAGGTATTCGGGATCGTCGAGATGCTCGTACAGGTCGACGTGCTCGGCGAGATAGTGCTGGTCGGGATGCATGTTCTTCCAGCCGCGCAACATGAAGCGCCCGCGCATCAGCCCGCCGCCCATCGTGACGAGTTCCTCGTAGAACGACGTCGGATACGTGTGCACCATCCGCTTGATCGGGCCGTCGCCCGCGTCGGTGTCGATCGGCGAGCCGGCCAGCACGAGGCTCGCGACCTTGTGCGGGAAACGCGCCGCATACATCGCGGACATCCAGCCGCCCTGACACAGCCCGACGAGATTCACGCGGCCGCCGAGTTCGTCGACGCACACGTTCAGCTCGGCCAGATACTGGTCGACCTCGAGGTCCTTCATGTCCTCGGTGGCCGAACGCCAGTCGGTCAGGTACAGACGCGTCACGCCGTGCTCGCGCAGCGTCTGCATCAGGCTCTGCCCCGGCTGGTAGTCGGCGATCATCGCGCTGTGCCCCGCGTACGGCGCATCGACGATCGTCGGCAACCCGTGCGCCGGCGCGGCCGAATAATCGCGAAACGTCATCGTCCGCAGCTCCAGCAACGGCCGGTTCGCCGATGCCAGCGCCGGATGCGCTTCGAAATGGAGCTTCTCCTCTTCCGCGAGGAAGCGGAGATTGCGCGCCGCGATCTCGGAGCCGGCCGCAAACATCGCCGTGGCGGCGGCCATCGGCCAGAAAATCGGCAGCGCGGGGGCGCTGACGGCAGGGGAAGGCGTGTCGCGTGCTGTCATCGGAAGTCTCACCGGGTCGGATACGGCGTGGAAGGAGTCGCGTCGTCCAGCACGCGGCGCGTGTGCCGCGCGATCATCAGGTTCTCGTCGGTCGGGATCACGCGCACCGTCACGCGCGACGCGTCGCTCGAAATCACCGGCAGGCCGGCGGCGTTCGCCGCGTCGTCGAGCACGATGCCGAGCCACGCCGCGCGACTGCAGATCCGTTCACGCACGGGCGGCGCGTGCTCGCCGATGCCCGCCGTGAACACGAGCGTGTCGAGACCGCCGAGCACGCCGGCCAGCGCGGCGAGTTCGCGGGCCGCGCGATAGGCGAACAGCTCGACCGCATGCGCGGCCGACGGTGCGTCGCTCGCGAGCAGCGTGCGCATGTCGCTCGACACGCCGGACACGCCGAGCAAGCCCGATTCGGCATAGATCAGATGCTCGACCTCGTCGAGCGACAGGCCTGCGTGACGCTGCAGGTACAGGATCACGCCCGGGTCCAGCGCGCCCGTGCGCGTGCCCATCGGCAGCCCGTCGACGGCCGTGAACCCCATCGTCGTCGCGACGCTGCGGCCGTTCGCGAGCGCACACAGGCTCGCGCCGTTGCCGAGGTGCGCGACGACCGTCCGTTGCTGCACCCACGACGGATCGAGGGCCGCGAGCGCGGTCGCGATGTACTCGTACGACAGCCCGTGAAACCCGTAGCGCACGATGCCCTGCCCCGTCAGCGCGCGCGGCAATGCGAACTCCCGTTCGAGCGCCGGCACCGTCGAATGAAACGCGGTGTCGAAACACGCGACCTGCGGCAGGTTCGGCGCAACCGCGGCAACCGCGCGAATCGCGTCGACGTGATGCGGCTGGTGCAGCGGCGCGAGCGGCGAAAGCGACGCGATTGCATCGAGCACGCGCGCGTCGATCCGCACCGGCGCGGTGAAATACGGGCCGCCATGCACGACCCGGTGCCCGACGCCGTCGAACGCGGCCTCCCGCCCGACGTGAGCCGCGAACCACGCGTGCAGCGCCTCGATCGCGCCTTGATGCCCTGGTCGCGCGACGGGGCCATCGGCGAGCGTCGCACCGTGCGCGTCGGCCACGAACAGATGCGGTGCGCCATGCAGATTCTCGACCTGTCCGTGCAGGCCCGCATCGAGCGAACGATCGTCGCGCGTGTCGTAGACCGAGAACTTGAGGCTCGACGAGCCGGCGTTGAGCACCAGGACGGGATGTCGCATCGCGGCCTCGTCAGTGTGCGTCGGCCGCAACCGCCGGCGCGTCCACGGGCGCCGCCGTGGCGCGCGCCGCCGCGACGAGCGCCGCGACCGCGCAACTCGCCAGGCGCGTGCGTTCGCTGTCGGCGCGACTCGTCAGGATCACCGGCACGCGCGCGCCGAGCACGATGCCGGCCGCATCGGCATTCGCGAGGAACGTCAACTCCTTCGCGAGCATGTTGCCGGACTCGAGGTCGGGCACGAGCAGGATGTCCGCATCGCCCGCGACCGCGGAACCGAGATGCTTGAGCCGCGCGGCCTCCGGGCTGATCGCATTGTCGAACGCGAGCGGCCCGTCGAGCAGCGCGCCGGTGATCTGGCCGCGCTCGGCCATCTTGCACAGCGCGGCCGCGTCGAGTGTCGACGGCAGCTTCGAGCTGACCGTCTCGACCGCCGACAGGATCGCCACCTTCGGCCGGGCGATGCCGAGCGCATGCGCGAGATCGATCGCGTTCTGCGCGATGTCGACCTTCTGTTCGAGCGTCGGACGGATATTGACGGCCGCGTCGGTGATGAACAGCGGCTTGGGGTAAGTCGGCACGTCCATGATGAACACGTGGCTCAGGCGCCGCCCGGTGCGCAGCCCCGTGTCGGCGCGCACCACCTCCGCCAGCAACTCGTCGGTGTGCAGGCTGCCCTTCATCAGCGCCTGCGCGTCGCCCGCGCGCACCAGCTCGACGGCGCGCGCCGCCGACGCATGACTGTGCGGCGCGTCCACGAGCCGATAGCCGGACAGGTCGACACCGAGCGTCGCGGCGAGCATCGTGATCCGCGCCACCGGGCCGACCAGCACGGGCACGATGATGCCGGCCCGCGCGGCGGCGGCCGCCGCGTGCAGCGATACCTCGTCGCAGGGATGCGCGACCGCGACCGTCACCGGGCGCAATGCGCGGCAACGCGCAATCAGCGCTTCGTATTTCTGATGCGTGCGCAACTCGGTCATCGACTGCCCCTTCGCAAGGATCATGTGAACGGATTCTGGTGCGGGACCGGGTGAAGTCGTTTGATTTCCGTCAATTGTTTCAGGTGAAGTCCCGATAGCATGAATCCGCACGATGACATCCGGATGGCCGCGACGCCCCCCCTGACATGCACATACGCGAAATCCGCTCGAAAATCGCCAGTACCTCGTCCACGCGCAAGATCACCAAGGCGATGGAAATGATGGCGCGCACCAAGATGGCGAGCGCGCAGCGACGCGCGCGCGAATTCCGCCCGTACGCGGCGCGCATCGGCGCGATGGCGGAACGCGTGCTGCGCGACCGTCCCGACCACGTATCGGCGCTGATGGCGCGACGCGATACCGTGCGCCGCGTCGGCCTGATCGTCGTCAGCACCGATCGCGGGCTGTGCGGCCCGCTCAATGCGCGGCTGCTCGTCGAATGCGTGGATGCGCTCGAACGCTGGGACCGGGCCGGCGTCGCGTGCGAACTGAGCGTGATCGGGGCGCGCGGCCTCGCGCCGCTGCTGCGCCACGGCGCGACCATCGCCGCACGTGCGAGCGGCCTGGCCGCCGAGCCGCACTTCGAGCAGTTGCTCGGTGCGCTGCTCGTGCCGCTGACCGCGTTCGTCAACGGCGAGCTCGACGAAGTACACGTCGCATACAACCGGCTGACGAGCCCGCTCGCGTACGAGCCGCGCATCGATGCGATGCTGCCGATCGTGGGGCTCGACACCGGCGCGCCGACCGACGGCGCGGCCGCGTCCGACTATCTGTACGAGCCCGCGCCCAAACCGGTCGTCGACACGTTGCTGCTGCGCTACGTCGAGGCGACGCTCTATCAGGCCGTTGTCGAGAACTACGCATGCGAGCAATGCGCGCGGATGTTCAGCATGCAGACCGCGACGGACAATGCCGACCGCGTGTTGCGCGAACTGCGGCACCTGTACCAGAAGACGCGACAGGCGCAGATCACCACCGAGCTGTGCGAAATCGTCGCCGGCGCGGCCGCGGTCTGAAGGAGTACGCATGAAAACGTCGATGAGGCTCGACATCGTCAGCGTGGAAGCGGTGCTGTATGCCGGCGACGCGCATTTCGTCGTCGTTCCGGGGGAAAGCGGAGAACTGGGGATCTACCCGCACCACGCGCCGCTGCTCACGCGGATCCGGCCGGGCGTCGTGATGCTCGTCGACGCACCGACCGGCGAGCATCGCCGCCTGCTCGTCGCGGGCGGCGTGCTGGAGGTCAGCCGCGACGGCGTGACGCTGATCGCCGATCACGCGTTGCGCACGCCCGAACTCGACGATCTGCGCGCACGCGAAGCGCGGCATGCGGCCGACGACTGGCGCCGGCGCTACGCGCATGAAAACCGGCGCGCGTTCGATTTCGCGTCGGCCCGCGCGGAATTGATGGATGAAATCCGGCGCTTCTTTGCGATGGCGCTGCGGCAACAGGCGCCGCACGACAAGCCGGGCAGCGCCGGCTAGACACCGGCTCCGGTGCCGCCCGCTCAGTCGCGCAGCTTGCGAAAACGCGGCGTGCCGTCTTCGAGGTTGCCGTTGAACATCGCTTCCGGGCGCACCCACAGCCCGCGCGCATGCGGCCACAGATGCTCGTAGACGACCACCGATTCCTCGGTTTCGGAATGGCGGGCAACGCCGATGTAGCGGTACAGGCCACCCTTGTAGTGGCGGTGCGTCGCGAGCTGTTCGGCTTCCTGTTCGGTCATGGTGTGCTTCTCTTCGGCAAAAACGGAAAGCGCGTATTGTATGCGCTGCGCCGCGTCAGCGTTTCGCGTAGATGTCGGGCCGGCGGATCTCCATCAGCCGCTCGGGGTTCGCGGAAGGACCGAACCCGACCGGCCGGTAGAGTTCGTGCGCGTCGGTCGTGACGAGCATGATGCGGCGCAGCCGCTGCACCATCTCCTGCGCGAATATATGGTCGATCAGTGCGCGGCCGTAGCCGTTGCCGCGTTCGGCCGGCAGCACGAACACGTCGCACAGATACGCGAATGTCGCGTGATCGGTGACGAGCCGCGCAAACCCGACGAGCCGGTCGCCGACATATGCACCGAAGCACAGCGAGCCCTCGATCGCCCGCTCGACCACGTCGCGCGGAATGCCCTGCGACCAGTACGCGTCGCGATGCAGGAAATCGAAGATCGTGTCGATGTCGAGCTCGCGCTTGTCGGTGGAAATTCTCAGCGTGGCGGGAGTGGCTGCGGGCACGTCTGTTCTCCGGTTCGAGGGGCGGCAAGCGGAGCATCGACGATACCGCGCCGTGGGATACGGGACAAGGGGCACTGGAATCCGCCGTGGACGAACAGCCGCACTGCCACCCTCGATTCGGCGACAATGGCATCCGCCGATAAACCCGAGACGCTGCTTCATGACCTACCGCCTCATCGCCTTCGACTTCGACGGCACGCTCGCCGATTCGCTCGACAGTTTTCTCGCCGCGCTGTCGGAAGCGTCGCGCCTGCACGGCTTTCGCGACGCCACGCCCGAACTGCGCCCGGCGCTGCGCGGGATGTCGGCGCGCGACATCATTCGCGCGCTCGACGTGCCGATGTGGAAAGTGCCGCGCGTGACGATCGACATACGCCGCCTGATGCGGCCGCGCGTCGCGCACGTGCGGCTCTTTCCCGGCGTCGCCGAAACGTTCGACGCGCTCGCCGCGCGCGGCATCCGCGTCGCGATCGCCACGTCGAATACCGAGGAGATCGTGCGTGACCGGCTCGGCCCGCGCGCCGGCGCGCGCGTCGACCATTTCGCATGCGGCATTCCGCTGTTCGGCAAGGCGCGCCGCCTGCGTGCGCTCGTCCGCGAGGCCGGTGTGCGCGCCGACGAAGTGCTGTACGTCGGCGACGAAATCCGCGATGCCGACGCGGCGCGGCGTGCGCATATCGCATTTCAGGGCGTCGCGTGGGGCTACACGGCACCCGACGCATTGCAGGCACATTGCGCGACGCCGTTGCTGCCGCGCCTCGATGCGCTGCTCGATCGCGTGTAACGCTTTCACGCACGCCACGCTCACACACCGCCCCTCGCCCGACGCGCCGCCACGGCAACAGCCGCGACGGCATCACGTCGCTGAAGCGCCGATGACACGCACGCGCATCTCATCCATTGCATGCGCCACGCGCACGCAAAAATTGCCGCCGCCGCACGCGCATCAGGTACGCGCTACCGGCCTGCGCGCGTGCCCATCGATTCGTCTTACCAACCGTTACACAAGCCACAGCACGGTTGCACCTGCTACCCGACCGCTCTCCTAGAATCAGTCGGGCCGGAAAGCACTTCGAACGCCGCCGCGGCAGAGCGGCAGTCGAATCCGGCCCGGGCGCGCCCGGTCTCTCGCACAGCGACGGATCGCACGATCCGTTTTTTAACCAGAGCCCCGATCGAAAGGAGGTCCCATGAACCGCTTTCCCCATATTTCGCGCCTTGCCTTGTCTGCCGCTGGCCTGCTTCTCGTCGCCGTGACGGCGACCGCGCAAACCGCACAGCCGGCACCCGGCGCATCGGCTGCGCCGGCCGCGACCGCGACGCGCATCCACGAAGCCGACCAGACCTTCATCAACGACGGCACGAAGACCGTGTCGACGCAGCACGACGCCGCACGCATCGCCGATTCGCGCACGTCCGACAGCCAGGTCAAGGCGTTCGCGCAACGCGTGTCGACCGACGATGCGAAGATCATCCAGGCAATGCGCGCGGCCAGCCCGCGCGGCGTCGACGTGCCGGCCAACGACCCGGACACGTCCGTGCTGAACAGCATCAAGAGCCTGCGCGGCGCCGAGTTCGACAAGGCGTATATCGAACAGGTCGCGCTCGCCGGCCAGCAGAAGGCGATCTCGGCGTTCCAGGCCGAAATCGCATCGGGCCGCGACACCAAGCTGAAGGAAGTCGCACGCCAGGCGCTGCCGATCCTGCAGGCGCACTACGCGGATGCCCAGAAGCTCGCGCAGCGTCATCACCTCGCATCGGCGCAGTAATTCATCCTGTGCGGCGCCGCGCATCGCGCGCGGCGCACCGTTTCCCCCCCCGTCGCGCCGCCGCCCCCCTGCCGGCGGCGCGACGCACGTCTGAAGCATCAAGCGCCCCGCGTCATCCGTCACACGTTACGTCGCCAGCTTCGCGTCGAGTCGCGCCCGCACGTCCGGCCATTCGTCGTCGATGATGCTGAAGCGCACCGAGTTGCGCTTGCGGCCATCCGGCATGATCCGTTCGTGACGCACGATGCCCTCCTGTTTCGCACCGAGCCGCAGGATCGCCGCGCGCGATTTCTCGTTCAGCTCGTCCGTCGTGAACTGCACACGCACGCATTGCAGCGTGTCGAACGCATAGGCCAGCAGCAATCGCTTCGCTTCGGTATTCGCGCGCGTACGCTGCGCCGATTCGCTCAGCCACGTATGGCCGATCTCGAGCTTGCGATTCTGGCGGTCGATCTTCCAGAAGCGCGTGCTGCCGATGGCGCGGCCCGACGCGCGATCGACGATCACGAACGGCATCACGGTGCCGGCCGCCCGTCCCTGCAACGCCGCGTCGATGTAGGCGTCGATCGTCTGCGCGCCCGGCACGACCGTGACCGTCAGGTTCCACAACTCGCCGTCGGCCGCGGCGTCCAGCAGCGCCTGCCGGTCGGATACGTCGAGCGGGCGCAGGACGACACGTGCGCCGGTGAGAGTCGGTTGTTCGAGGAAAGACGATGCGTCGGTCATGACTGGATTCCGGAAAATGGCGGCGATGACGGCGATGGCGGCGAAACGCCCATCATACGGCGGCACCGCTAGCCGAGGTAGGCGGCCAGCCGGCGGCGGATCGCCTTCGCTTCGGCGCGCAGCGCATCGGCGAATGCGTCGACGAGCAGGTTCTTCGGCCGGTGCTCGGGCACGACCACGCTGACCCGGTACGGAAACGACCGCGTCAGCGGCCGCACGTGCAGGTCGCGGCCGACGAAATCGAGCGCGGTGAGCGGGTTGACGATCGCGGCTCCCAGCCCCTGCCGCACGAACGCACACACCGACACGGCCGACGGCGTGTCCACCACCGAGCGCGGCGCGACGCCGAGCTGCGCGAACGCCTCGTCGATCAGGATGCGATACGGATCGTTCAGCGACAGGCTCACGAACGGGCGATCGGCGAGATCCAGCAGGTCGATCGCGTCCTGCGCGAGCAGCGGATGGCCATCGGGCAGCACGCACACTTCATCGACTTCGAGCAGCGGCGTGAGCACGGTGCCGGCCGGCGCGACGTCGCGCTCGGTCAGCCCGAGATCGTAACGCTGCGCGGTGAGCCATTCTTCGAGCACCGGCGACTCCTGCGTCGCGACCGACACGCTGACGCCCGCATGCGCGTCGTGAAAGCGCCGGCAGGCCCCGGGCAGGATCGCGTGCGAGAACGCCGGCAACGCGATCACCGACAGTTGCCCGTCGCGAAACTCGCGCAGGCGCGCGGCCGTCGCCGCGACCCGTTCGAGCCCCACATACGCGAGCCGCACGTCGTCGAACAGCGTGAGCGCGGCCATCGTCGGGCGCAGCCGGCCGTGCGCGCGTTCGAACAACGCAAAGCCGACGACCTGCTCCATCCGCGCCAGCTCGCGGCTGATCGTCGGCTGCGACGTGTACAGCATCTCGGCCGCGCGGATCGTGCTGCCGGTGACCATCAGCGCACGGAAGACCTCGATATGACGGTGCGTCAGCATGATCTTATATATCAGAAATGAATCGAATGAAGATAAACAGGCATTTTACTGTATAGCCAATCAGGCGCATCATCCGGCTATCCGTTCATTCGATCCGATTCATCCGCCATGTCCCTCGATTCCCGCCAGCTCGCGACGCTCGCGCAGCAATACGGCACCCCGCTGTGGGTGTACGACGCCGACGTCATCCGCGACCGCATCGCCCAACTGCGCCAGTTCGACGTGATCCGCTACGCACAGAAGGCGAACTCGAACGTCCATATCCTGAAGCTGATGCGCGACGAAGGCGCATGCGTCGACGCCGTGTCGCTCGGCGAGATCGAGCGCAGCCTCGCGGCCGGGTTCAGCCCCGCAGGCGAGCCGGAAGGCGTCGTGTTCACGGCCGACCTGATCGACCGTCCGACGCTCGCGGCGGTGCTGAAGCACGGCGTGACCGTGAACGCAGGCTCGCTCGACATGCTCGCGCGCATCGGCGAGCACGCGCCCGGCCACCGCGTGTGGCTGCGCGTCAACCCCGGTTTCGGCCACGGCCACAGCAACAAGACCAACACCGGCGGCCCGCAGAGCAAGCACGGCATCTGGATCGACGACGTCCCGCGTGCGATCGAGATCGTGCGCCGGTACGGGCTGAAGCTGGTCGGGATCCACATGCACATCGGTTCGGGCGTCGACTACGGCCACCTGTCGCAGGTGTGCGATGCGATGGTCGATCTCGTCACGTCGCTCGGCCACGACATCGACGCGATCTCGGCCGGCGGCGGCCTGTCGATTCCGTATCGCGACGGCGAGCCGCGCGTCGACGTCGGACACTACTTCAGCCAGTGGGACGCCGCGCGCAAGCGGATCGAACGACATCTCGGCCATCCGGTGCGCATCGAGATCGAGCCGGGCCGCTTTCTGGTGGCCGAAGCCGGCACGCTCGTCACCGAGGTGCAGGCCGTCAACCGTCGGCCGAAGCACGATTTCGTGCTGATCGACGCGGGCTTCAACGACCTGATGCGCCCGTCGATGTACGGCAGCTATCACGCGGTGTCGGTGCACGCGCACGACGGCGCGCTGCCCGCCGGCCGGCCGCTCGTCGACCTCGCGATCGCCGGGCCGCTGTGCGAATCGGGCGACGTGTTCACGCAGGACGCAGGCGGCGTGGTCACGCACCGCAAACTCCCGCAGCCGCAGATCGGCGACCTGCTGTTCCTGCACGACGCCGGCGCGTATGGCGCGTCGATGTCCTCGAACTACAACAGCCGGCCGCTCGCGCCGGAAGTGCTGGTCGATCGCGGCGCGCCGCGGCTCATCCGTCGCCGGCAGACGATCGGCGAATTGCTCGCGCTCGAAACGTTCGAGTAACCCGCGTCCGGCGTGACGAACGCCAACGGCCGGGCTTGCCGCTGCCGGCAGCCTGGCCGTTTTGCTTGGCGTCTCGCCGTCGGGCTCACGATCGCGATCATGCGCATCGATCGCAACCGGCTTGCCGCCATCGCATCGGGTAACGTCGGCCCGATGCGCGGCACGCCGCGGCGTCTGCGTCACCCCGCGCGCTGCACGGGCGCCATCTTCGAGAAGTACTTCGCGCCCGCCACGCAGCCGACCACGATTACCGTCACGACGACCATCGACGGCGGCACCGTCTCGTGCAGCAGCCCGGCCGCGAGCAGGAAGCCGAAGAACGGCTGCAGCAGCTGCAACTGGCCGACGCCCGCGATCCCGCCGAGCGCCAGCCCGCGATACCAGAACACGAAGCCGATCAACATGCTGAACAGCGACACGTACGCGAGCCCCCCCAGCGCGGCGGCATCGACGCCGTCGAACGACGCGGGCCAGGTCAGCCACGTGAGCGGCAGCATCAGCGGCAGCGACAGCACGAGCGCCCACGAGATCACCTGCCAGCCGCCGAGCTGGCGCGACAGGCGCGCGCCTTCCGCATAACCGAGCCCGCACGCGACGATCGCGGCCAGCATCAGCGCGTCGCCGACCACCGACGCCTGCCCGCCGTCGCGCAGCGCGAACGCGGCCACCGCGCCGCTGCCGACGATCGAGAAGATCCAGAACGGCAGCCGCGGCCGCTCGCCGCCGCGCCACACGCCGAACAGCGCGGTCGCGAGCGGCAGCAGCCCGACGAACACGATCGCTTGCGCGGACGTCACGTGCTTCAGCGCAAGCGCCGTCAGCAACGGGAAACCGACCACGACGCCGAGCGCGACGACGGCCAGCGACACGGCCTCGGCGCGCGACGGCCGCTTCTGCTTCAGCACGACGAGCAGCAGCAGGCCGAGCGCGCCGGCGATCGTCGCGCGGGCGAACGTGAGAAACAGCGGGTCGAGCCCTTGCACCGCGACCCGCGTCGCGGGCAGCGAGCCACTGAAGATGATGACGCCCAGCATGCCGCTGAGCCATCCGTCGGTCGTCTTTTGCACGGTCAACCCTGAATGGAGAATGGATGACCGATGATCCGCCGCCGGCGAAAACGGCGTAAGCTACAGCCCAATACAATTCAGACAAACTGTACTGGACAACCAACCGTACAGTTCATCGTTCGCCATGAGCCCTTCCGCCCCGATGCCCGCTCCGCCCGCGCCGTCGCGCACGCGCGTGGAAACCGTCATGGACACCCTGCGCGCACGGATCGCGAGCCGCGCGCTGATGCCGGGTGCGCGCGTGCCGTCGATCCGGATGATGGCCGACGGGCTCGGCGTGTCGAAATCGACGGTCGTCGATGCGTACGAGCGGCTCGCGAGCGAAGGCGTGCTCGTCGCCCGGCGCGGTTCGGGCTTCTACGTGTCGGGCCACGCGCCGCCGCTCGCGCTCGCCGAGCTGGACCCGCGCCTCGATCGCGAACTCGATCCGCTATGGCTGTCGCGCCAGTCGCTCGAAGCGGCGCCGACGTCGGTGAAGCCCGGCTGCGGGTGGCTGCCGTCGTCGTGGCTGCCCGACGAAAGCCTGCGTCGCGCGCTGCGCGCCGTGTCGCGCGACGAAGCCGATGCGCTGACCGACTATGCGACGCCGCTCGGCCTGCCCGCGCTGCGCCAGCAGCTTGCATGGCGGCTCGCACAGCATGGCGTTCACGCGGAACCCGCACAGATCATGCTGACCGACGGCGGCACGCACGCGCTCGATCTCGTGTGCCGCCTGCTGCTGGAGCCCGGCGATACCGTCGTGCTCGACGATCCGTGCTACTTCAACTTCCAGGCGCTGCTGCGCGCGCACCGTGCACGAATCGTCAGCGTGCCGTTCACGCCGAACGGGCCCGATCTCGTGCGCTTCGAGCAAGTCCTCGCCGAGCATCGACCGCGCCTGTACATCACCAACGCCGCGCTGCACAACCCGACCGGCGCGACGCTCGCGCCGCCCGTCGCGCACCGGCTGCTGACGCTCGCGGCCGAGCACGGGCTGCTGATCGTCGAGGACGACATCTTCGCGGATTTCGAGAGCACGCCCGCGCCGCGGCTCGCGGCGTTCGACGGGCTGTCGCGCGTGGTGTCGATCGGCAGCTTCTCGAAGACGCTGTCGGCCGCGATCCGCTGCGGCTATGTCGCCGCGCGGCCGGAATGGATCGACGCCCTCGTCGACCTGAAGCTCGCGACGTCGTTCGGCAACGCGCAGATCGGCGCCAACGTCGTGCATCGGCTGCTGATCGATGGCACGTATCGGCGCCATCTCGACAGCCTGCGCGCGCGTCTCGCGGATGCGATGGGCGAAACGATCCGGCGCCTCGCGCGAGCCGGGCTCGGCATCTGGACGGAGCCGCGCGGCGGGTTGTTCGTGTGGGCGCAATTGCCGGACGGGCTCGACGCGGCGCGCGTCGCGCGTCATGCGCTCGACCACGACGTGGTGCTCGCACCCGGCGACGTGTTCAGTGCGTCGCGCAGCGCGACGTCGTACCTGCGCTTCAACGTGTCGCGCTGCAAGGGGCCCGCCGTGTTCGATGCGCTCGCGCGGGCGATGGACGCGGCGCGGGTGGGAGAGCGCGGCGGCGCGCCGGCGGATGCCGGCGGCCGTTTGCTGGCCGGCAAGTGACGCGAGCCGGCCGTCCCGCGACGGGTTACCCCGCCGCCCGCGTCACACCTCCCCCGCGTGCGCCCTCGCCCTGACCTCGGCGAACGACGTATCGACGAGCAGACGCCCGGTGTCGAACACCGTCTCGAGCGCCTCGTCCCATTCGCCTTCCAGCACACGATCGTCCCACGCAACCGGCAGCGTCACCGTCCGATACTCGCCGGTGCGCCAATTGCGCAGCAACGTCAACCGCCCCTGCTTCGAGCGCTTGCCCTGATCGGTGACCGGATCCTTGCGGACGTCGTGCCACACGCCGCCGCGCCGGATGGCCGAACACTTCATCGCGAAGCGCTGCGTATCGCGATTCACCCGCTGCAACAGCGCACCGCCCATGCCGAACACCACGTTGCCGGCCGCATAGCCCGCATCGTCGAGCGCGACGAGGATCGCTTCGATCGACTGCTCGTCGACACCGTCGCCCTGGATCACGCGCACGTGGTTCAGCACGCGCCGCCCCTTGCCGTTCACGGTCGATCCGAACGATGCGTCGAGCGCCCGCACCGTTTGCAGCACGATCGTCACCGGGTCGCCGGAATCGGGACGCACGACCAGCGTCGCGCCCGAATCGATCACCGCCTGCCGAAGTTCGCCGCCCCATAGATCGAGCGCGGCGAACAGATCATACGAGTCCGATACAACCGATACGATTGCGCCCGGCAAGCCGAAGCGGCTGATCATGTTGCGGTACGCATCGGCCTCGCCTTCGCGCCCCCACGACGTGATCGTGCTGTGCTCGGCCGCCGGCACGGAGTAGGCGGCCATCGGCTCGCGATAGAAGCGGTTCGCGGCCAGCACGCCGAGCACCGTGTCCGAGCCCATGAAGCTCACGAGGTGCGCGGCGCCGCCAATCGCGGCCGATTCCGCGCTCGACACGCCGCGCGCGCCGAAGTCGTGCAGCTTGAACGGCAGTTGCGCGAGATCGTTGTCGGTCCTTTCGAGGAAGCGGCGAATCGTTTGCCGCAGGTGCCAGCTGCGCGTCGCCACCGTCACCGGATACCAGATGCGCAACAGCATCGTCTCGAGATACGACGCGAGCCAGAACACCTGCGGATCGTCGCATTCGACCGTCATCAGCACGTTGTGCACCGGCACGATCGAACCTTCCGGCACCGCGCGGATCTTCACCGGCAGATAGCCATCGTAGTGCTCGACGATATGACGCCATCCGGCTTCGTTGAACGGCTCGCCGTGCACGGCGAAGAAATCGCGCGCGTCGTCGATCATCGCGTGCGTGACCGGCTTGCACAGATACTCCTTCAGCAGCATCTGCAGCCCGAAGAACAGCGTTCGGTCGTAACGGCCGCCGCGCGATTCGACGTACGAGAACATCGCCGATGCGTCCGGCGGATATTGCAGGAAGTGGGAAGCCTTGTACGAATCCGTGTTGAGAATCGGATTGGCGAGAACCGCGGCAAAGCCGCCGGGATCGTTTTGCATGGCTAGAGCTCCTCTAGGCCGTTGAAGTGCCGCCGCGTCTGTCGCGGCGGACCGAATGCGGGGAATCAGCGCGTCACAGCTTCCCCAGGAAGTGATATGCGATGTCGAAGTGATCCTCGAACATCACGTTGCGCATCTGCGCGAATTCGTTGAGCGGGACCCAGCGCGCCTTGTCGGCGTCGTCGCTGCCCTTCACGCGCGGCAGCTCGCCGGTCGGGAAGTTGAACAGGCACGCGTGCGTGATCGTGCGGCCGCGCAGCGAACGCGTCGGGTGATCGAACACCTGGCGATCCTTGATCGAGCCGCGCAGCACGGGCTCCGGCAGCTTGAGGCCGGTTTCCTCGCGCAGTTCGCGAATGCACGCCGCATCGAGCCGCTCGTCCTGGTTCACGAAACCGCCCGGCAGCGCCCACAGGCCGCGGCCCGGTTCGCTGCGGCGACGCACGAGCAGGATATGCCCCGAGTGCACGACCACCGCGTCGACCGTCACGAACGTGACGGGATACGGCGCGGCCGCCCAGGCCTTGCGATACGCGGCGATGAATTCGGCTTCCGACTTCAGTTGCGCGAATTCCGGCTGCGTGCGGAACCGCTCGAGCCAGCCGAACACGGGTTCCGGCACGGCCCACTGCACGAAGCTGTTGGTTCGTTCGGCGAAGTACTGGTCGCGGATCTCGGTCGCGGAAATGTCTTCCGTCGCGTCGACGTCGACGAGTTCCCATTGCGGGAACATCCGCAGGTAATACGATGTGGCGTCCTTCTCGTGGCCGATCAGCCCGACCTTGCGCTGCGCGACGTCGCCGAGCGCGCCGGCCACCGCATCCTGCACCCAGCGCACCCAGTCGCCGTCGTTGTAGGTCGAATCCTGCAGCGGGGCGATCGTCACGCGGTCGCGCTCGGACGCGTCGAGCAGCGAAGCCAGCATCTGGCGGCGCTCGTCGAACGAGAACGGATCCTTGATGGTGCGAGGCTTGTCGGTCGATCCGATCAGCACGCAGACGCGCTCGGCCCGGCTCAGTGCCGACTTCAGCACGTTCAGGTGACCACGATGCGGAGGCTGGAAACGACCAATGAAAACGAGCGCGTCGAAGCGCCGGTTCTGTTGCGTACTCATGAGGCTCCCTCAAGAGATTGAAACGCTCCGGGTCTGTCCCGAAGGGTTGGGATAAATCGTAGGGGAATTCCCGAAGTGCGTCAATCGATCCCATTCGAGCCCGCGCTCGACTTGACGAAGTCTGACGAAACACAGGTTATTGGCGCGGTACACTCGATTGCATCCCAATCCGAACCTTGGCGCCCGCCCTCATGAGGATCTCAGTCAGCCGGACCGTCGGCGTCGATCGCAGACGCCTGTTCACGTGGTCGCAGGATTACGGCCGGCGGCTCGTGTGGGACAGCTTCCTCACCGATGCCTATCTGCTCGACGGAACGACCGCCGATGTCGGCGTCGATGCGTTCTGCCGCAGCCAGTCGGGTGCGACGATGGTGTCGCGCTACATCTCGTACCGCCCGCCGCAGGTCGCCGCCGTCGAAATGGTCGAAGGGCCGAAAGTGCTCGAACGCTTCAGCGGCAGCTGGAACTTCACCGAGCACACGCCGGGGTCGACCGAGGTGAAGTTCACGTACCACTTCCGTGCGCAGCCGTCCTGGCTGCGCTGGCTGCTCGAACCGCTGATCGGCGCGTTCTATCTCGTGCACACGCGCCGGCGTCTCGATTCGTTCAAGCGCTGGGCCGAGGCCGAAGCGCTGCCGCGCTGACCGGCGCCCCTCCGCGCGCCACCTGCTGCCGAACCTGCGCCTGCGCGCCGAGCGCCGTGGCGATCGCATCCACCGCGTCGGCCGCGCGCGCCGCGCCGCACATGAACGCGTCGACGGCCGCGAAACGATGCTCGGGCCACGTATGGATCGTGATGTGCGACTCCGCCAGCAGCACGACGCCCGTCACGCCATGCTCGCCGCCGAAATGATGGAAGTGCGCGCCGATCACGCGCGCGCCGGCCCGTTGCGCCGCGTCGGTGAGGATCGACTCGAGCCGCGCGGCGTCGCGCAGCAGCGCCGCGTCGATGCCGGCCAGGTCGGCCAGCACGTGCGAGCCGAGCACCGCGCAGGGCGGCGCGATCCCGTCGCGCGCGGTCATTTGTGCGACCCGTACGACGAGTAGCCGCTGCGCGCCGACGAACTGCCCCACCCGCCGCCGCCCGAACCGCCGCCGATCGACGCGCAACTGAACAGCGTGACGACGATCAGGCCGTAGATGCCGTAAAGGATGTACCGGATCACGCGTTGCCCCCGTCCGACGCAAAACGCGCCCACAGCCATTCCGGCAGCCACAGCACCAGCAGGCCGACCAGCACGTAGACGGAGCGTCCGGTGAACGAGAACAGCGAACCCAGGTTGAAGATCACGAGCAACGCGCTGAACATGAACGGCAGCGGCGCGAAACTGTGCGGCCCCTTGCTGCCGAACAGGCCCATCGATTCGGTGGCGCCCGCGGCAGCCGCGGTGGCCGTCGCAAGCGCCGGCGTGCCGAAACGCTCGGCGAGCGCGCTGCCCGACAGCGGCCGCGCGCGCGACCAGACGATCTCCGCGTCACTGCGCTCGCGCGTCAGCTTGTCTTTCTGCCAGCCGTAGTCGATGATCGACGTGCGGTCGCCCGCCTGCACGCGCCAGTTGAATGCCCCGACCACGTAGACGACCTCCGATTCGTATTCCTCGCGCAAACGATAGGTCTTGCCGCCATCGGTCACGCTGGATTCGCTGCCGATCGTCGGCCAATGGTCGAGCACCTGCACGCGTTCCCAGCGCCCTTCGCTTTGCACGAGCCACAGGAAGCCGCGCTTCGGGTTCAGCAGCAGATATTCGTCCCATGTCTCGGCGTCACCCGGCACGCGGCAGCGCATCATGCCGATCACCGTGTATTTCACGCCGTCGAACGTGCCGATCGCGCCGAGTTCGAGCGCGCCTTTCACCGATTCGAGCTTGCGCTGCGCCGCGAACACGATCTGCTGCTCGGCCGTGCACTGCACGCCTGCATGACAGCTGCCGCACACGACGTAGTCGGCCACGTTCGGCGCATAGGACAGCGGCGCACCGCAGCTCGGGCACGCGAACGGCACCATCTCGGCGCCGCGTTTCTCGCGCGTATCGTTTTCGGTATCGCGCAAGCCCGTGAACGCGAGCGCATCGAATTCCAGCGCCTCGCCCGAATAGACGGCCGGGATGCCGCCGTTCGACTCGGCGTCGGAATAGTCGTAGGTCGCGAATGCATTGCCGGTGCGCAGGTCGACGACGCGCGCCTCCCAGCCGGCATCGACGCGGAACGGCAGCTCGCCGTCGCCGCCCGTGCAGCGTGCGGTACGCACGTCGGACACCAGATACGCGCGGCCGCCGTGGTCGATCCGCATGCCGGGTTCGAGCGTGCCGAATGCGGGCCACGTTCGGCCTGCCGCATCGTCGGGCTCCCGCACCGTGATCGCGTACTGGCCCGACGCATCCGACAGCCAGCCGAACGCGCCGTCGTCGAACACGACGTACCATTCGCTCCACGCGCCGGCGTCGTAGGTCATCTGGATGCGGCCGAGCACCGTGAACATGCGGTTGCCGTAGCGCCCGGCCGTGCCGATCTGGACCGGCGATGCGTCGTCGAGCACCGTGGCCAGTTCGCCGATGCGCTCGACGTCGGCGCCGCGCTTGAGCAGCGTGCTGCGGCAGAACGCGCAGACGGCCATCACGGCCGCGGCCGAGCGAAACTCGACCGGCGCGCCGCATTGGGGGCACGAGGTACGGAACATGTGCGACGCTTACCGCGTGAGCTTCGCGAGGATCTCGGCCTTCGCGCGCGAATAGTCGTCTTCGGTCACGAGGCCCTTGTCGAGCAGCGCCTTCAATTGCTCGAGCCGCTGCACGTAATCGGCGCCCTCGGTCGCCGCCGCGGCTACCGGCGCCGCAACGGGCGCGGGCGGCGCGGCCTGCGCCGGTTGCGCGGCGCCCGCGATCTGGCCGGCCATCGCCTGCCCGATCGCCGCGCCGGCGGCCAGCCCCGCGCCGACCCCGGCGATGCCGCCCGGGTTTTGCGCGGCGAGCGGAATCGCCTGCGCGGTCTGGTATTGCGTGGCGCGCGCGAGATCGCCGGCCATCCCCGCTCCGATCCGCAGGTCGAGCGCCTTTTGCAGCTCGGCCGGCAGCGACACGCTCTCGACCGCGAACGCGTCGAGCGCGAGCCCGTAGCGCGTGAATACCGGCACCAGTGCGTCGGCGACGCGCTGCGACAGCAGCGACTGGTTCGCGGCCATGTCGACGAACGCCACGTCGGCCGAGCCGAACGTCGTGCTCATCGCGGTGACGACCAGGTTGCGCAGTTGCTGCTCGAGATCGTCGACGGTATAGGCCGCGCGCGTGCCGCTGACCTCGCGATGGAACGCGGCCGCATCGACGATCCGGTACGAGTAGATGCCGAACGCGCGCAGTTGCACGAAGCCGAACTCGCGATCGCGGATCGTCACCGGCTGCGCGGTGCCCCAGCGGCGGCCAAGCTGCAGCCGCGTGCTGAAGAAGTAGACGTCCGACTTGAAAGGCGATTGAAAGAATTTGTCCCAGTTCTTCAGGTTCGTGAGCACCGGCAGCGTGCGCGTTTCCAGCGTATAGAGCCCCGGCTGGAACACGTCGGCGACCTTGCCCTCGTTGACGAAGATCGCGACCTGCGTTTCGCGCACGGTCAGCTTGCCGCCGTACTGGATTTCCTGGTCTTCCATCGGATAGCGCCAGGCCAGCACGCCGTCGGTGTCTTCCGTCCATTGCAGGACGTCGATGAACTGCTTGCGGATGAATGAACCCAGACTCATGTCGGTCTCCTCGAAACGCGTGGCGCGTCAGGTCAGGCAGGCGGCATTGATGATGCCGACGACGAGCGACGCGGTGCCCATCAGGCCGCCCATCGCGACGTTGCGATCCTCGATCGCGTGATTCATGCCGGGCATCACGCGCGTCAGCACCGCATAGGTGATCAGTTGCACGATCATCGCGCCGACGGCCCAGATCACGACTTCGCCGAGCGTGGAATTGTGCGCGATGCTGGATGCGAGCGTCAGGCAGAAACCGATCAGCGCGCCGCCGAACGACAGCGTCGCAGCCGCGTTGCCGTCGCGGATCAGCGCGAGTTCGTCGAACGGGGTGACCTTCAGGTACACTGCCGCGAACACAAGAAGCAGCACGAACGCCGACAGTAAATGAACCGCATAAAGATAGGCACTATTCATTCTTTTCCTCGGATTTTGTGCTCGGTTCGCCGCCCCGTCGCCGGTCGGCCCGCACGGGGCCGCCAGACGAAAATCCGCGCCAGTATATCCACATTGCCGAACACTGCACAACGGATGCGCGATGCTGCATAAGCGTGCGCTCGTCCTGTCGATTCTCGTGCTCGCGTCGTGCGGGCTCGGCTACGAACTGATCAGCAGCGCGCTGTCGAGCTACCTGCTCGGCGATTCGATCCTGCAGTTCTCGTCGGTGATCGGCTGCTACCTGTTCGCGATGGGGATCGGCTCGTGGCTCGCGAAGTTCGTCGAGGACGACGACGTGCTCGACCGCTTCGTCGACATCGAGCTGCTCGTCGGCCTGCTCGGCGGCGTATCGGCCGCGCTGCTGTTCGTCGTGTTCGCATGGCTCGCCGCACCGTTTCGCGCGGCGCTCTACGCACTGGTGCTCGCGCTCGGCCTGCTGATCGGGATGGAAATTCCGCTCGTGATGCGCGCGTTCCAGCAGCGCCGCCAGGCGTTCCGCCATACCGTCAGCGAGGTGCTGACCTTCGACTATCTCGGCTCGCTCGCCGTGTCGCTGATCTTCCCGCTCGTGCTCGCGCCGCGTCTCGGCCTGCTGCGTACGAGCTTCCTGTTCGGTCTCCTGAACGCATTCGTCGCACTGTGGACGACCCACCTGTTCCGCGACGAAATCCGCAACGTGCGCGGCAAGCTGATGCGCGCGTCGCTCGTGATCGGGCTGCTGATTGCCGGGTTCGCGCTGTCGGAGCGCATCACGCACTGGGCCGAGCACGGCGTGTACGGCGACGAGACGATCTATTCGGAAACGACGCCGTACCAGCGCATCGTGCTCACGCAGTGGCACGACGACATGCGGCTGTACCTGAACGGCAACCTGCAATTCTCGTCGCGCGACGAGCACCGCTATCACGAAGCGCTGATCCACCCGGCCATCGAGGCGCTGCCGTGGGCGAAGCGCGTGCTCGTGCTGGGCGGCGGCGACGGCCTCGCGGTGCGCGAACTGCTCAAGCACCGCAATCTCGAACGGATCACGCTCGTCGATCTCGATCCCGCGATGACGAAGCTGTTCTCGACGTCCGCGCCGCTCGTCAAGCTGAACCAGGGCGCGCTGAAGGATCCGCGCGTGCAGGTGATCAACGACGACGCGGTGCGCTGGCTCGAATCGAATGCCGACGTGTACGACGCGATCGTCGTCGACTTCCCCGATCCGACCAACTTCGGGCTCGGCCGCCTGTATTCGGTGCCCGTATTCCGGCTGCTCGCACGGCACCTGTCGGAGAACGGCTACACGGTAATCCAGTCGACGTCGCCGTATTTCGCGCCGCATGCGTACTGGACCATCATCGCGACACTGCGCGAAGCGGGGTTCAACACGTGGCCGTACCACTGCTACGTGCCGTCGTTCGGCGACTGGGGCTTCGTGATCGCCGGCAAGCGCCGCGATTTCACGGTGCCGACGCACTACTCGGTGCCGACGCGCTGGCTCGATCCGCAAACGGCCGCCGAGATGTTCCACTTTCCGGCCGACATGCCGGCGCTGCCGATGTCGCCGAACGAACTCAACGACCAGCCGCTCGTGCGCCGCTTCGACGACGACTGGAAGCACGTGCTGCGCTGATGGACCGTCGCACGTTCCTCGTCGCGTCGGCGGCCGCGTCGCTCGCCGCCTGCGGCCGCACCGGCTGGATCGAGACGACGCCGCGCGTCGACTACCCCGGCATGCGCGAAGGCCATGCGCTGCGCGACCATGCCATGCTGCCGCCGCCGTCCGGCACGATCGAGACGGATGTCGCGATTCTCGGCGCCGGCGCGGCCGGGCTGTCGTGCGCATGGCAGCTCGCGCGCGCCGGCCATACGCGCTTCACGGTGCTCGCCGGCCCCGAATTCGGCGGTAACGCGGCCGGCGGGCGCTTCGGCGCGCTCGGCTATCCGAAGGGCGCGCACTACCTGCCGCTGCCGTCGCGCGAATCCGTGCATCTGCGCGACATGCTCGCCGACCTCGGCGTGATCGAATCCGCGCCGTTCTCCGCGCGCCCCGTGTACGACGAGCGTGCCCTCGTCCACGCACCGGACGAACGGCTGTTCATCGGCGGGCAGTGGCAGGACGGCATCGTGCCGACCGCCGGCCTCGACGCCGACGCACTCGCTCAGCAGGCGCGCTTCTTCGCGTACACCGACGGGCTGCGCACCGCGCACGGTGCCGACGGCCGCAAGGTGTTCTGCATCCCGATCGCGGATTCGTCGCGCGACCCGCGCTGGCGCGCACTCGACCGGCGCTCGTTTCGCCAGTGGCTGCGCGACGAGGGCTACACCGCGAAGGCGCTGCACTGGTATCTGGACTACTGCTGCCGCGACGACTACGGCGCCGGTTACGAGCACGTCTCCGCATGGGCCGGGCTGCACTATTTCTCGTCGCGCGGCGGCCATGCGGGCGACGCGGGCGACGGCGCGGTGCTGACCTGGCCCGACGGGCTGCACACGATGGTGACGAAACTGAGCGATTCGATCGCCGCGCGCACCGGCTCGAACGCATGGTCGCGGGACGGCTTCGCGGTGCGCGCGACCGAACGCGCGAGCGGCGTCGACGTGCTGTGCGCCCGCGTCGGCCACGACGGCGCGCTGTCGACGTTCATGCTGAAGGCGCGCCGGGTCGTATGCGCGATGCCGCTGTTCGTCGCGGCGCGCGTGTTTCCGCAGCTTGCCGCGTACGGCTTCGAACCCGCGCGCGACCTGCCGCCGCGCGCGCCGTGGCTCGTGTCCAATTTCCTGCTCGACGGCATGCCCGCCGAGGAAGCCGGCGTGCCGCTCGCGTGGGACAACGTCGTCTACGACGGCGCGGGGCTCGGCTATGTCGTGTCGACGCACCAGTTGATCCGGATGTCGCCGCCGACGCGCTCCGTGTTCTCCGCCTATCAGGCATTGAGCACGCAAACGCCGGACGAGACGCGCCGCTGGCTCGCGCAGGCGAGGCCCGACGCGTTGCGCGAGCAGGCGGCAATCGACCTGCAGGCCGTATACGGACGCGAGCTCTGGAAGCATGCGACCGCACTCGAGATCACCGTGCGCGGCCATGCGATGGCCACGCCGGACGTCGGCTTCCTGAGCCGGCCGGGGCTGCTCGCATTGCGCGATGCCGACGGCCCCGTCGTGTTCGCGCATGCCGACCTGTCCGGGCTGTCGCTGTTCGAGGAAGCGTCGTACTGGGGCATGCTGGCGGCCCGGCGCGTGCTGGCCTGACAACCGCCGTTCGTCATTGCGGCGTCGCCGCCACCCGCTATAATCGCGCGACATTCCGACTGCATTGAGCAGGCCGACGGCGGCGCGCCGTTCGACGCGCCGACCGCCCTTCTCGACAACAACAATGACGAACCGAACCCTCCGACGCCTTCGCCCGCTCGTGCGCGCCGCCGCGCGCGTGCTCGCGTGCGCCCCGCTGCTCGGCGCACCGCCGGCGCTGCACGCGGCCGACGCCGCCGCAATCCGCGGCGCTCCCGGCGCTTCCGTTGCCGAGCCCGCGAGCGGGCGCTACATCGTCGTCGACACCGGCCATACGCCCGCGCATCCGGGCTCCACCGGCGCGAGCGGCCGCGTCGAATACCTGTACAACCTCGACCTGTCCGGCGCGGTCGCCGACGCACTCGCCGCGCACGGCGACCGCGTGCTGCGCACGTCGGCGGACGGCCGCGAGATCGCGCTCGATCGGCGTTCGACGCAGGCGCCCGACGCGAACCTGTTCGTATCGATCCATCACGACTCGATGCAGCAGCAGTTCATCGACGCGGGCCGCCAGCGCGAATTCCGCGGCTTCTCGGTGTTCGTGTCGGAACGCAATCCGCACTATGCGGAAAGCCTGCGTTGCGCGAAGGCGATCGCCGAGCGGCTGGTCGCGGCCGGCGAACGGCCGTCGCTGTATCACGCGCAACCGATCAAGGGCGAGAACCGCCCGCTGATCGACCCGCCACTCGGCATCCACCGCTTCGACGATCTCGTCGTGCTGCGCACCGCGCCGATTCCGGCCGTGCTCGTCGAAGCCGGCGTGATCGTCAATCCGGACGAGGAAGCGCGGCTCGCGCGGCGCGAGACGATCCAGCGCCTGTCCACCGCGATCGCGGGCGGCATCGACGCGTGTACGACACCCCGATAAGCGACGGTATCGCCCGTCGGATTCACCGGTTTTCACCCAGTCAGGAGCCTCACCATGAAGAAGAAGAATCTGCTCGCATCCTGTGCGTTGCTCGCGCTTGCCGTTCCGTTCGCCGCGCACGCGGCCGGCTGCGGAAAGCCGCGCAGCGCGTTCGACCAGGTGTATTGCACGAGCACGCAGTTCTCGCAATCCGACCGCGATCTCAACGACGAATACGGCCGGCTGCGCAAGCAACTGAGCGGCGACCAGCAGGCGACGCTGAAGGCCGGCCAGCTCGCGTGGCTGAAACAACGCGACGCGCAGTGCAGCGAAACGCGCGGCAGCAGCTACCTCGTCGATATCCAGTGCGCGAACGACATGACGCAATCGCGGCTGTCGTTCCTGCGCGAGCGTGAGCGCGAATGCTCGAGCACGGGGTGCGTGACATCGAAGCTCGGCGAATAAAATCGCCACGCGTGCCGTGCCGCGAAGCATGTCGCGGCACGGCACGCTGCTCGAAAGGAACAACGATGCGGCATGAGTTCTCTGAAGTCCTCAACGATCTGATCGACTACTTTCTCGTCGGCGATCTTCTGCTGCTGAAGCGCTACAAGAATGAACACGGGCTACCGGACGACGTCGCATCGGCGTTCACGACCGGCGACAGCGGCGACCACGCGGTGCTGGAAGGCATCGTCATTCCGCTGGCCGGCATCGAGAATCATCCGTATACGATCATCTTCACGCTGGACGGCGACACGCCCGAATTGCTGAAATCAGGCAGCCGCCTGCAGCATCGGCGCGGCGGATACGTATTGCGCGTCGAGCATCGTGCGGTGATGCTCTACACGTGGCGCATTCTCGAACGTTTCACCGACGACACGGTGAATGCGCTGCTTGCGCGCTATCGCGAACCGGGCAGGCCCGTCGTTGAAATCGACAACGGCTGGTACGACGTCGAGATCCTCGGCGGGGAAATCGCACGCGACGGCTGGTTCGAACCCGCGTTCGAGTTCGTCTTCAAGAAAACCGATGCACCTGGCGACGCATCGCACGTGGACATCCACTACCGTTTCACCATCGACGGCAGTCCGGATCCGGCGGCGTGAACCCGGCGGACAACAGCGCGGCATACGGCAACCGGCCACACCGAGGGGCGCATGGCACCGAACACGACGACGATCGACATCCGCGCGGCCACCTCCGCCGATGCATCGGCCATCGCCGACATCCACGTCGCGTCGTGGCAGGCCACTTACGCGGACATCATGCCGGCCCCGTTCCTCGCCGGCCTGTCGGTCGAAAAACGGACGGCGGCCTGGCGCCAGGCACTCGACGCGGGACGGCCGCGCGTCGCGCTGGCGTTCATAAACCACGCACCGGCCGGCTGGATCGCATACGGTCCGACGCGCGACGCCGACAGGGATCGAGCCTGGGGCGAAATCGAAGCGATCTATCTGCATCCGTCGCATTGCGGGCAACGCATCGGCGCGTTGCTGGTCGACCACGCATGCCGATCGCTGCATGACGCGGGCCATGCGTGGGTGTCGCTGTGGGTACTGGTCAAAAACCGTCGGGCACGGGCGTTCTACGAACGCGAAGGTTTCGTCGCCGAATGCGACGTCAAGACGTTCGAGATCGACGGTACGCCGATCGAGGAAGTGCGCTACTGGCGCGCACTTCCCTAGCCGGCTGCTTCGACGCGCGCGGCCATCACAGAAACCACCGATACTCCCGCGCGCCGATCTCGTTGCGAAAATCCAGCTCCTCCTGCCGCTTGTTCTCGCAATACACCATCACGAATTCGCTGCCGAGCCCTTCGCGCACGGCCGGATGATCCTGCATCGCGGCGACCGCCGACAGCATCTCCTTCGGGAAATCGATGCCGCTGCCGCGATCGTCGTTGAGCGGCGCGATCGGCTCGAGCCGCGCATCGAGCCCGTGCTCCATCCCGCTCAGGATCGCCGCCAGCACCAGGTACGGGTTCGCATCCGCGCTCGCGAGCCGGTGCTCGATCCGCAGGTTGCGTGCATCCGACTCCGGAATCCGGATGCACGCGTCGCGATCCTCGAAGCCCCAGCTCGCGCGGCTCGCCGCGTTCACCATCGACCCGTAGCGGCGAAACGCATTGTGATTCGGCGCGAACACCGGCATGCAATGCGGCAGCAGCGCGAGGCAGCCGGCCACCGCGTGCCGCAACGGCCGCTGCCCGTCAGCGGCAAGCACGTTGCGCCCCGCGTCGTCATACAGGCTCACGTGCACGTGCATCCCGCTGCCCGGCGCATGCAGATACGGCTTGCCCATGAAGCTCGCGCGATAGCCATGCCGCAACGCGACGCCGCGCGTGCTGCGGCAGAACAGCGCCGACCAGTCGGCCGCGCGCAGCGCGTCGTCGGTATGCCCGAAGTTGATCTCGAACTGGCCGGGCCCGAGCTCGGCGGTGATCACCGTCGCATCGACGCCCTGTTCGCACGCGGCGTCGACCATCTCGTGCAGCACGTCGGAGAAGCGCGTCAGGCGCTCGATATGCATGTTCGGCTGATCGTCGCGGTCGTCGCTCAGGCGATCGCGCGGATACTGCGGCAACCCTTGCGCGAGCTGCGCGGCGAACAGGTAGAACTCGAGCTCGAATGCGACGACCGGCCGGATGCCGCGCGCCGCGAACCGCCGCAGCACGCGCGCGAGCACCTCGCGCGGCTCGAATTCGATCGGCGAATCGGTACCGTCGGAGCTGATCAGCATCTGCGCGAGCGGCTGCCGTTCCCAGCGCACGGGCTTCAGCGTGCCGGGGATCAGGCGGCGCGGCGCATCGGGATCGCCGTCGTTGAAACAGTAATCGCCGATCTTGTAGAGGCCGCCCTGCGTGCCGAGCAGCACGCAGTTCTGCGGCAGCTTCAGCAGCGAGCCCGACGCGACTTTCTCGAGCGCGTCGATCGGATAGCGCTTGCCGTAGAAATGCCCGGGCAGGTCGAGGCAGATCAGGTCGACATAACGGATCTCGGGGTGCGCCTGCCGGAATGCGCGGACTTCACTGACCAGCGCGGGAACGACGTCAGCCATGTCTCATCCTTTCCATGTCTTGTAGGGCGGTGCCGCCACGCGGCGAACCGGACTCATGCGGCGCACCGCGCAACGCATGCCGCATGTCGATCAGTACTGCAAACAGGCTGCGCGGGGCGACGGGCAGCGACGCCGACCGCTCGACTCAGGTGAACACCCAGATCACGCGCGTCGGCGCGTCGGTCAGGTTCGCATACCGGAAGCGCTTGTGCGCGGGAAGCTGAAATGCATCGTTCGGGCCGAGCGTGACGGGCGTGTCGTCGCCGTCGATCCAGATCGTCAGCGCTCCTTCGAGCACGAAGCCGCCCTGCTCGTCGCTGTCGTCGACCGGGCGATCGCCGCTGCTCGCGCCCGGCCCGAGATGGCTTTCGAGGATCGAGAAGCGCGAACGCATGTTCGGCGACACGAGAATGTCGGTAATGCCGGCCGCGTAATGCACGGTGCGGCGTTCGTCGGGCCGCGTGACCCACGGCACGCTGCGCGGCTTGCTCAGGCTGTAGAAATACGTGGTCGGCACGCCGAGCGCTTCGCCGATCGCGGTGAGATCCGCAACCGTCGGACGCGACAGCCCGCGCTCGACCTGCGACAGAAAGCCGACCGAGCGGCCGATCCGTTCGGCGAGATCGCTCAGCGTGACCTTGCGATGCTTGCGCAGGTCGCGGATCAGGATCGCCAGACTTTCTATCTCTTCCTGTTCGTTCATGAAGGATTCCGATGCAGTCAAACGGTATCGCGCAGGCGGTACCAGGCCTTGCCGAGCGCCTCCAGCGGCGCGGCCAGCCGGTCGCCGCCGGGAAAGCGCGGGTTGCGGATGCGCTGGTAGTGCTCGAGCAGGTGGGCGTCGCCGAGCACGGCGTCGGCCACCGCGCGCGCACCGGCGAGCGTCGGCAGCACGCCGTGCCCCGAAAAACCCTGCAACCAGAAGCGCTGCCCGTGGCGGCCGATGTCCGGCGTGCGACGCATGCTGATGTCGATGTGACCGCCCCACGCGTAGTCGAGCGGCACGCCGGCCAGTTGCGGAAACACGCGTTCGAGATGCGGGCGCGTCGCCGCCGCGATATCGGCCGGGATGCCGCCGAGATACGTGCAGCCGCCGCCGAACAGCAGCCGGTTGTCCGGACTCAGGCGGAAATAGTCGGGCACGAACTGGTTGTCGATCACGCAGCTGTTGCGCGGCAGCAGCGCATGCGCGACGTCGGGCGCGAGCGGCGCCGTTGCGACCTGGTACGTGCCGACCGGCAGCAGCCGGCGCGCGAGATCGCGATCGAGCCGGTCGACGTATGCATTGCAGGCGAGCACCAGCACGTCCGCCCGCACTTCGCCGCGCGCCGTGCGCGCGACGTGGCCGCCGGCCGTCTCGCGGCAGTCGAGCACGCGGCTCTGTTCGAAGATGCGGCCGCCCGCGCGCTCGATCGTCTGCGCGAGGCCGAGCGCGAGCTTCAGCGGGTTCAGGTGGCCGGCCTCCGGATCGTGGAGCGCGGCGAGATAGCGCGTGCCGCCGATCCATTCGGGCATCTCGTCACGCCCGATCACGCGCAGCCGGTCGTAGCCCCACCGCTCGGCGGCTTCGTCGCGGGCCTGCGCGAGCATCGCGACGCGCCGCGGCCGCACCGCGGCCCACAGGCTGCCGGGCCGGTAATCGATGTCGAAACCATGCCGCGCCGGCAGTTCGCGCACCTCGGCCGCTGCCCAGCGCATGCTGTCCCAGAGCAGGCGCGCGCCGTCGCGGCCGAGCGCATTCTCGAGCGGCTGCATGTCGCACGACCAGCCGAGCAGCGCTTGTCCGCCGTTTCGGCCCGATGCGGCCCAGGCGACGCGGCTCGCTTCGAGCATGACGACGCGCTTGCCCGCGAGCGCGAGCCGCAGTGCCGTATGCAGCCCGCTGAAGCCCGCGCCGACGACCAGCACGTCGGCGTCGACACGTTCGTCCAGCGCCGGCCGATGCGGGATCGGCGCCGGGTAGGTGCCGGCGTAGTAGCTTGCGACGTGACGGTCGGACTGCACGAACATGCGGATTCCGTGAAAATTGTGCCGATAAATTTCATGAAAAACTAGCACGACAATTTCACGGAGGCAAGGCCGGACATGATGTCGCCGATCGTCGGTGCGACGGGGTCGAGCCGTCCGAATCGACTGGCGGTTTATTTGTCGCACGCTCCACCGACGCGTGCTCGACGCCCAGCAGGTGTGACGGCAACGAAACGAGCATCGGGAATTCGACGCGAATGCATTCAACGTCGTCCGAATGATATGGACTGCGAAGTCAACCGAATCGACCTGAACGACGAAGCGTCGGCAATCCCGCCGCGTGTCGCCTCACCACCGACGCGCGATCGTCTCCCGTCATCGAAGCGCCGCGATACCGCCGACGACGGCACGGCGTGACCGCCATCGTCCGGCAGCCCTCGCTCGCGCCGATGCGCGACGGATATCACGATCACGTCCGGCAATCTCGCTCCGCCTCCCATCGCCTCGCCGCTTGCGCCCGAATCATCCGCCGCCGCGCACCGCGTCGAAGTGCAATAACTGACAGTTTCTCGTCCGGGGGCTTTTCATTAGATTGGCGACACGATCCATGCAAAGTCTCGCGCCCCGACATGACTCTCACCGCCTGCGAAGCACAGCACACGACGACCGCCGCATACCGGGACATCGCCGAACGACATGCGCGGTCCGCCCCTTGCGGCGCCTTCCATCGAGAAGCATGGGATGCCTTGTCCGACGCGGGACTGTGGCGCGTGCCGGTGCCGCGCGAACTCGGCGGCGCGGGCGGCACTTGGCACGACTTCGTCGATGCGTTCGAAGCGGTCGCCGCGGCGCTGCGCTCCGTCGGCTTCGCGATGGCGCTCGCGAATCAGGCGACGCTGATTCGCGCGCTCGTCGCATACGGTTCCGACGCGCAGCGCACACAGCATCTGCCGTCGCTGCTGTCCGGCGCGATCGGCGCCACGGCGATCTCGGAGAAAGGTACCGGCACCGAAGTGCGCGCGCTCGAAACGTGTCTCGTTCGCGACGGCGACCACTACCGGCTCGACGGCCACAAGTACAACATCAGCCACGCGCCCGAAGCGCGCCTGATGATGATCGTCGCGACCCTGACCGGCGACGGCAAGCCGGCCACCGCGCTGGTGCTGATCGATCCCGAACGTGCGGGCGTGCAGCGCAGCGCCCCGCAGGCGACGTTCGGCGTCGCGGATCTTCCGATCGGCGATCTCGCACTGTCCGGCGTGCGCGTCGACGCCGACGAACTGCTCGGCACGCCCGGCGACGGGCTGCGCCTGCTGATGGACATCGCGTCGATGAATCGCGCGCTGTTCGGCCTGCTGTGCGCGAACGTCACCCAGCCGTTTCTCGCCGACGCGCTCGCGCACGCCGGCGCCCGCAAAACGCTCGGCGTCGCGCTGGACGCGCATCAACACGTACAGCGCCGGCTGGTCGACATCCAGGTCGGCATCGAACGCACCCGCTGGACGGCGCGCGCGGCGCTCGACCTGCTCGTCGCGCAGCGCCCCGAGGCGCTCGCGAACTGCTCGATCGCGAAGCTCGCGGGCGCGCGCGATCTCGCGCAGGCCGCGCTGCACCTGCTCGCGATTCACGGCAGCGACGGCTACCGGCGCGGCCCGCTCGCCACCTTCGTCGCCGACGCGCTCGCGATGGGCTCGGCCGGCGGCACCGAGGAAATGCATTACCGCAACATCTTCAGCCAGATGCAACGCCGCGCGGCCGCCACGGCGCGCGCGGCGTGACCGCCTACCCTTCCCTCACCCGTTCAGGAGCTGCCCTTGACTATCCAGACTGGCCTGCGTGCCCGCGCCACCCACCGCGTCGACACGATTTCGCTCGCCGATCAATGGGGAGGCGAAGCGCACGCGCTCGCGAGCCCGATCATGATCATCTTCATCGAACAGACCTGCATGCAGGCGACCGACCATCTGCTGCCGGCCGGTCAGATGACGGTCGGCTACAACTTCGAGATCAAGCATCTCGCACCGACGCCGCCCGAATGGGAAGTGACGGTCGATGCGGAACTGATCGAGGTCGACGGTCGCATGATGACGTACCGGGTCGAGGTGCGCGACGCGGTGGGCGTCGTCGGTGAAGGCGTGCATACGCGCTGCGCCGTGAGCCGCGACGGCTTCCACCACCGCCTGGCCGAGCGGCGCGACAGCGCGGCGCTCGCACGCTGACGAGCCGGAGCCCGACCATGATTCCGCTTCCGCTGCAGGGTCTCCGGCTGCCGGTGATTGCGTCTCCGATGCTGATCGCGAGCTATCCCGAGATGGTGCTCGCCCAGTGCAGGAGCGGGATCGTCGGCGCATTTCCGGCGCTCAACGCGCGGCTCAGCGCGCAGCTCGGCGACTGGATCGACACGATCGACGGCACGCTGCGCGCGTACCGGGACGCCCATCCCGATGCGCCGGTCGGCCCGTATGCGGTCAACCATATCTGCCATCCGTCGAATCCGCGCGTCGAACAGGACCTGCGCATCTGCATCGAGCGGCGCGTGCCGCTGATGATCACGAGCCTGCGCGCCCCGTCGCGCGACGTCGTCGACGCGATCCACGCGTACGGCGGGATCGTGCTGCACGACGTCACGACGGTGCGACATGCGCAGAAGGCGCTGGAAGCCGGCGTCGACGGCCTCGTCCTCGTCGCGGCGGGCGCGGGCGGCCACGCCGGCACGCTGTCGCCGTTCGCGCTGGTCACGGAAGTACGGCGCTTCTACGACGGCTTCATCGCGCTGTCCGGTGCGATCGCGACGGGCGACGCGATCGCCGCCGCGCGCGCGCTCGGCGCCGACTTCGCGTATATCGGAACGCGCTTCCTGGCGTCGCACGAAGCCAACGTGGTGCAGCGCTACAAGGACACGATCGTCGAAGCCAGCGCGGCCGACATCATCTACACCGACGCGTTCACCGGCGTCCACGGCAACTACCTGCGCCAGAGCATCGAGGCGGCCGGGCTCGACGCGCGGCGGCTCGCCCGGGTCGACGGCGCGCAGCTCGATTTCTCGCCGGACGGCGGCGCGAAGCAGTGGCGCGACATCTGGGGGGCCGGCCAGGGCGTCGGCGCGATGGACGCGGTGCTCAGCGTCGCCGAAATCGTCGAACGGCTCGAGGCCGAATACGCGCGCGCCGTCGCACGCATGCAGCCGGGCGCGGCGACACACCTCGCCACGCACCGCCCGGCCGTTTCCGCGACTTCACGGATCGACACGCCATGACGCCGACCGAACTTGCCGCCCCATCGTCGATCGACGATGCGATCGCACGCCGCCGCGCGCAGATCGACGTGATCGACGACCAGCTTCTCGAGCTGATCGGCCAACGCATCGCTCACGCAACCGAGATCGGTCATCTCAAGCGGCATGCGGGGCTCGCGGTGCGGCAGCCCGCCCGCGAAGCGTCGATCGTCGCCGAACTGTGCACGCGCGCGCCGTGGGGGCTGCGCGACCGCGACCTGCGCGCCATCTGGCAGACGCTGTTCAGCGCGAGCCGTGACGCGCAATCGCTGCCGTCCGTCGCGTTCCTCGGCCCGTCGGGCACCTACACCGAAACCGCGATGCTGCGTCACTTCGGCGAATTCGCCCGCGGGCAGGCGCACGAGACGATCGACGCGGTATTCGACGCGCTCGCGCGTGGCGACGTGGAATGCGCGGTCGTGCCGATGGAGAATTCGTCCGAAGGCACCGTGACCCGCACGCTCGACCTGCTGATCGCGCAAGCGGCGCCCGTCACGGGCGAAATCGAACTGCCGGTCGCGCACTGCCTGCTGAGCGCCAGCGGCTCGCTCGCCGGCGTCGACAGCGTGGTCGGCCATCCGCAGGCGCTCGCGCAATGCCGCGCGTGGCTCGACGCGCATGCGCCCGGCCTGCGCCGCATCCCGGTGTCCAGCAACGCGGTGGCCGCACGCGAGGCCGCGCACCTGTACGACTGCGCGGCGATCGCCGGCGAACCCGCGGCCGCACTTTATGGACTGCGAATCGTCGCCAGCGCGATCCAGGATCACCCGGACAATCGCACGCGCTTCGTGATCGTCGGCGGCCAGACGCCGGCGCCGACCGGCCACGACCGCACGAGCATCGTGCTGCGGCCGACCGATGCGCCCGACGCGCTCGCGCGCGTATTCGATGCGCTCGCCCACCACCGCGCACCGCTGCTGTGGGTCGACGTGCGCCCGGCACGGGACGCCGGCCATGCGTATCGGTACTGCATCGACTTCGGCGGGCACCCGCTCGATCCGAACGTGCGCGCGGCGCTCGACGAGATTGCGTTCGCCGCTTCCGAGCTGCGCGTGCTCGGCGCCTATCCGCGTGCCGCGGGCGGTACCGACCGGCACACCGACGGCCCCGACGCATCATGACGACGGCGCCCGCTTCGTCCCGCGTCGCCACCCGGCTGCTCGCGATTCGCGACGGTCGCGACGATCGCCTGCTCGTGCTGTGCGGCATCGCCGCGGCGGACTGCCTGCCGCTCGCCGCCGGGCGATGGCTGCGCGCGCTGCGCGCCGAATACGACGACGAACTGGAGCTGCTGCCGTTCGTGCGCGGCACGCCCGACGCCGCCGGCATCGCATGCCTGCTGCGGCGCTGCGAGCGTCTCCGGCTTCCGGCGGTAGCGGTCGGCGACACCGAGGCGACCGCCTACGGCCGCTGGCGCGCAAGCCTGCCCGCGGCGCCGCTGACCTGGCGGGTGCTCGAAACGTCCGCTGCACGGGCCGCGACGCCGCTGCCCGGCGGCCTGCTGGCACGCTGGCCGATACGCCCGGCGGAGCCGGTCGACTGGCCGCGCTCGCGTCGCGTCATTGCAGATCTCGGCGCTGCGTCGCCGGCGCTTGGTGCCCGCATCGGCGCGCTCGCCGACGCCCTGTGCGACGGCACGCTCGTGGTCGCCGGCATTGCGCTGGACACGGCTGGCGGCGCGCCGCACACCTTCATCGCCGATGCGCTGGACCCGCTCGCGAACTACGTCCGGATGCAGCGCATCGCCGCCGTGACGCGCCGCGCGCCGTCGCTGCGCAGCCGCCTGTGAACACGCGCCCGCAGGCCGGCTCGACGCGCATCGCGCTCGTCGGCATGCCCGGCGCCGGCAAGACGACCATCGGCAACGCACTGGCCCGCGCACTCGCGTTGCCGTTCGTCGACGCCGACCGCGAACTCGAACGCCGCTTCGGCGCGCCCGTCGCCGTGCAATTCCATGCGGGCGACTTCCGCGCACGCGAAGCCGACGTGATCGACGCGCTGACGCGCGGGCCGGCGCTCGTGCTCGCGACCGGCGGCGGCGCCGTGCTGCGCGACGACACGCGCGCCCGGCTCGGCCAGCGCTGTTTCGTGATCCACCTCGCGACCGATCTCGACACCCTGTGGCACCGCACGCGCGGCGACGCGTCCCGGCCGCTGCTGAACGTCGCCGACCCGCGCGCGGCGCTCGCCGCGCTGCACGACGCGCGCGAATCGCTGTACCGCGCCTGCGCGCACTGCCGCATCGATACCTCGGGCCAGTCCGTCGCACAAACGCTCGCGGCAGCGCTCGACGCACTCGCCATCGCGTAACCCGCCCGCTTCTGCCTACCCCCTCCGCTGTTTTCAACGATGCCGGCCGATGCGGCCGACTGCCATTTCTACCAGTTGCCGATCGCCAAATAATATCTAAAGATATATTTTTAGATACAGATCGTTTGCCTTCACGCGACAGGAAACCGACCATGCCCCTATTCATCGATCGAGCGCGCGGTGCCCGCCGCCTGGTTCCCGCGCTCGCCGCGCTCGCGATCGCCGGCTGCGCGCCGTTCGGCCCGCAACGCCCGGCGGCCCGGATCACGCCCGTCGAGCAGCTCGATGCGGGCGCCGCGATCCGCGCCGCCGACGCCGGCTCGCCGACGGTCGCCGAACGCTGGTGGACCGCATTCGGCGATGCGCAGCTGGATCGCCTCGTCGACGATGCGCTGGCCGGCGCACCGACGCTGCAGGCGCAGCGTGAACGGGTCGCGCAGGCGCTGGCCGACGCCGACGTCGAAAACGCCGCGCTGCTGCCGCAGCTCGGCGCGACGGCGAGCGCGGTGCCGACGCGCCTGCCGGGCAGCTACCGGACGCCGCCGCCCGCGGCCGGGCACTGGCAGGTCGATGCGCAGGCGCTGCTCGGCGCGTCGTGGGATCTCGACATCGCCGGCCGGCAGCACGCGCTGGCGCGCGCCGCCGCGCTGCGTGCGGACCAGCAGCGCGCGCTCGAGCGCGCGGCCGCCGTGTCGCTGCAGGCGGCGATCGTCGAAACCTATCTGCAGCTCGCGCTCGAACAGCGACTGCTCGCGATCGCGCGCGATACGCTGCAGCAACACAGCTATCTGCTGCGCCTCACGTCGCAACGCGCGGACGCCGGCCTCGACATGCAGGTCGCCGTGCTCAGGGCGAGCGAACCGATTCCGCACGCGCAGGCCGACATCGACACGCATGCGGCCGCGTCAGCCCGGCTGCGCCACCGGCTCGCCGCGCTCGTCGGCCGGGGGCCCGGTTACGCCGATGCGCTGACGCCCGCCGCGCCGCCGGCCGCGGCGCTGCCGATGCCGGCCGTCCTGCCCGCGGCGCTCGTCGGCCGCCGGCCCGACGTCCTGGCCGCGCGCTACCGGGTCGAAGCCGAAGCGGCGAACATCGACGCGGCGCGCGCCGCGTTCTATCCGGACGTCAACCTGCTGGCCTTCGCCGGCGTGCAGAGCTTCGGCTTCCGCGCGCTGTTCCACGGCAACAGCGGCACATTCGGCGCGGGCCCCGCGATCACGCTGCCGATTTTCGAGGGCGGGCGCCTGCGCGCCGGCCTGCGCGCGCAAACCGCCGCGTACAACGCCGCCGTCGCGACGTACGACGACACGGTCGTCAACGCGCTCGCGCAGGTCAGCGACACCCTCGTCCAGATCGACACCCTCGGCCGGCAGCGCGCGCTTCAGCGCGAGGCGCTGTCGCGCGCGCAACAGGCTTACACCATCGAAACGCAGCGCTACCGGAAAGGCATTTCCGGCTACCTCGACGTCCTGCTCGCCGAAGGCCGGCTGCTCGAGGACCGCGCATCGGTCGCCCGCGCGGACGCGTCGTTCGCGATCGAGCATGCCCGCCTGATCGCCGCGCTCGGCGGCGCCACTTCCACTGGAGTCACCCAATGAACCGTCCCGAATCCCCCGCCGCCGAGCCCGCGCTGCAGCGCGCGCGCCGGCGCTACTTCCGCTGGTTCTTCATCGCGCTCGCCGGCGCGGCCGGCCTCGCCGCCGTCGCGTGGGCCACCACGCGCGGCACCGAGACGACCGACGACGCGTACGTCTCCGGCGACGTCGTGCAGATCTCGCCGCAGATCGGCGGCACCGTCGACGCCGTGCGCGTGCAGAACGCCGACTGGGTCCGTCCCGGCGACCTGCTGTTCAGCGTCGACAAGACCGACGCCCGGCTCGCGCTGGACGAAGCGGTCGCGCAACTCGCGCACGCGGTGCGCCAATACCGCACCGCGCACGCGGACGCGGTGCGCGACGAAGCGCAGATCCGGGTGCGGCGCACCGAATGGGCGAAGGCGAACGACGACCTGCAGCGCCGGCTGAGCCTTGCGCAAGACGGCGGCGTGTCGCGCGAGGATCTGCGCCATGCGCGGGATGCGATGGACGGCGCGGCAGCCGCGCTGAACGCGCAGCAGGCTGCCTACGACGCGACCCTCGCGCGCACCGACGGCACGTCGATCGATACGAATCCGCTCGTGCGCGCGGCGGCCGCCCGGGTCCGCAGCGCGGCGCTCGCGCTGCGCCGCACCGAAATACACGCGCCGCTCGGCGGGCTCGTCACGCGCCGGGTCGTGCAGGTCGGCCAGCACGTGTCGCCCGGCACGCCGTCGATGGCGCTCGTGCCGCTCGATCACGTGTGGGTCGAGGCCAACTTCAAGGAGTCGCAACTGCGCGGCATGCGCGCCGGGCAGCCGGTCGAGCTGTTCTCGGACCTGTACGGCAGCGACGTGGTGTTCCACGGGCGCGTCGTCGGGCTCGAAGCCGGCACCGGCGCCGCATTCGCGGCCGTGCCCGCGCAGAACGCGACCGGCAACTGGATCAAGGTCGTCCAGCGCGTGCCGGTCCGGATCGCGCTCGATCCCGCCGAACTGCGCGCGCATCCGCTGCGTATCGGCCTGTCGATGACGGCATCGGTGCCGGTCGATCACGGCCCCGGCACCGCATCGGCATCGCCGCCCGCCCGTCCGCCCGAAGCGCGCCGGTCGATCGACGCCACGTCGATCTATCGCGACGACGACGAAGCGGGCGAGGCGCTCGTCACCGAGACGATTCGCGCGAACAGCGGCGCACGCCCGCTCGCACCGGGAGCCTGACGATGCGCTTCTTCACCCGGAACGCGGCGCCGAAACTGCCGCTGGAGCCGCTCGCCGGCATGCCGCTGGCGCTCGTCGCGATCGCGGTCAGCGTCGCGAATTTCATGCAGACGCTCGACCTGACGATCGCGAACGTCGCCGTCCCGACCATCGCGGGCGATCTCGGCGTCGCCCCGGACATGGGCACGTGGATGCTGACCTCGTTCGCGACGCCGCTCGCGATCACGCTGCCGCTCACCGGCTGGCTCACGCAGCGCTTCGGCCAGGTGCGGCTGTTCCGCGTGTCGGTGCTGCTGTTCGTGCTCACGTCGGTCCTGTGCGGGATGGCGCCGAACTTCGAGTCGCTGCTGCTGTTTCGCGCGCTCCAGGGCGCCGCGTCGGGCCCGATCACCGCGCTGTCGCAGGCGCTGCTGCTCGCGGTATTCCCGTCGGCGCGCCGCCACGTCGCACTGGCCGTGTGGCAGACCACGACGTTCGTCGCGCCGGTGCTCGGGCCGATCGCCGGCGGCTGGATCACCGACAACCTGAGCTGGCCGTACATCTTCTACGTGAACGTGCCGCCGGGCGTGCTCGTGCTGGGCGTGCTCGCGCGGCTGCTGAAGGGACGCGACAACGCGACGCGGCGCTTGCCGGTCGACGTCGTCGGGCTGCTGCTGCTCACCGCCGCGTTCGGTTCGTTCCAGTTGCTGCTCGATCGCGGCCAGAACCTCGACTGGTTCGCCTCCGACGAAATTCGCATGCTGGCGGTCGTGAGCATCGTGTCGTTCGTCGCGCTGATCCTCTGGGAGCTGACCGACAACCATCCGATCGTCGACCTGCGGCTGTTCGCGGACCGCGACTTCACGACGAGCACGCTCGCGATCACGGTCGGCTTCGGGCTCTACTTCGGCGCGCTGGTGCTCGTGCCGCTGTGGCTGCAGACCCAGCAGGGATACACGGCCACCTGGGCCGGCATCGCCACCGCGCCGCTCGGCGTCGCGGGGATCGTGATCGCGCCGCTGCTCGGCCGCTTCCAGGGCCGCACCGACCCGCGCCTGCTCGCGACCGTCGCGCTCGTCGGCTGGGGCGCCGCGTCGTTCTGGCGCATGCATTTCAACAGCGACGTGACCCTCGGCGACATCGCCGCCAATTCGTTGCTGATGGGCGCCGCCACCGCGTTCTTCATCACGCCGCTCGTGTCGCTGTCGCTCGCCGGGCTGCCCCGCGAGCGGCTGCCCGCGGCATCCGGGCTGCAGAACGCGCTGCGCCGGATCGGCACCAGCGTCGCGACCTCGGTCGCGCCGACCTACTTCGAGCGTCGTTCCCGCGTGCACAACACCTATCTCGTCGACCACATCACGCCGTACGATTTCGCGTCCGGCGACTGGTTCGCGCGGCTCGATCACGCGGGGCTGTCGCCGTCCGGCGCGCTCGCGTCGGTCTCGCATGCGATCGACGTCGAAGCGCACATGCTCGCGCTGAACGATTTCTCGTTCGGCTGCCTGCTGCTGTTCGGCGCGACGCTGCTGGCGGTCTGGTCGATCCGCTACCGTCATGCGTGACGTCGTGAACGGAAACCGCCGGAAGCCGTGTCGCCCGGCGGAGCGATCGACCGGGTAACCGGACGACAGGCGGCGGAAATCTCCGCCGGATCGCATTGCCGTCATCGATGAATCGACGGCGCGGGCCGCATTCGACGGCGCCCCGAATGAAAAAAGGGTGCCGCGCCGATCGACACGGCGCGGCACCCCCTCGACTTCAACTTCGACTTCGCTTAACGCGGATCGCCGGCCGCCGGCACGTAGCCGTCGGCCAGGATGCCGATCGTCCGCGCGGCCGGCTCGCGCAGACGCTTGGCCGCCTGATAGCCCTCCGACCGATACCACTCGCGGGCGCGCTCCGCCGACTCGAATTCGAGCACGACGACGCGCTTCGGCGCCCAGTCTCCTTCCAGCGTCTCGACTTCGGCGCCGCGCACCAGGAAGCGCCCGCCGTACGCGGCCACCGTCGGCGCGCCGAGCCGGCGGTAGGCCTGGTACGCATCGACGTCGTGCACGTCGATATCGAACACAACGTACGCGCTCATGATCGCGCCTCCGCCGGCGTCGCCGCATCGGCCGGCGCGAGCTGCACGAACACGCGGCCGTTCTCGATCTTCACCGGATAGGTGTGCACGCACGTCGTCAGCGGCGCGCACAGCGCAATGCCGGTCCGCACGCTGAAGCGCCCCTGATGCAGCGGGCATTCGATCTCGTCGTCGAGCAGGAAGCCGTCGCTCAATCGCGCGTCGCCATGCGTGCACTGGTTCTCGGTCGCGAAGATCTCGTCGCCGACCGCATACAGCGCGATGTCGCGGCCGCCCACCCAGACGCCGAGTATTCCGTCGGCGCGCACCGCTTCCGGCGCGACCGCATCGATCCATTCCGTAGTCACTTTCGGCACCTCGTTCAGATCGGATAAATCAGCGAGTTCGGAATCATCTCGCTGTCGTACACGCAAATGCGCGACTCGAAACGCAGCCCGTGCGGCGTACGCACGATCCGGTCCAGGTAGCGCCCGGTGTTGTACACGTCGCTCATCTGCTCGGTCTTCGTGCGCAGCACCGCGTAGTTCGTCTCCGCCTCGATCACCGCGTCGTCGAGATACGTGATGAACGGCAGCCCGATCACGTGGCGCTGGTAGTACGGATCGAAGAACAGCGTCTCCTTGATCCCGTAGACGCGATCCTTCAGCATGCCCTTGCTCTCGAAGTCCATCACCGCGAGGGGCAGGTTGCGCTCGTGGTTCTCGCGCGGCACCACCGTGTACCGGCATTGCTCGACGAAGAATTCCGGCCATGCGTCCCAGTCGCCGCCGTCGAGCACGGCCGCGTACCGCGCATTGAACTGGACGAGTGAATAGAAATCCTCGAAGTTCGCGCCGCCCGCGTGCGGCTCGGCGGACGGCCGTGCCGTTCGTGTCGTGATCGTGCTCATTCAGGCCTCCATCACTTGGCGCCAGTACTGGTACATGCCGCGCACCAGCGTTTCGCTGACCATGTGTTCGGTCTGCTCGTCGATCTGCCGGCCGCCGAGCTCGTTGTAAACGTTGCCGTGCTGAATCTGCTCGAAGCTCTGCTGCACGCATTCGATGACCTCGCCGTCGTCCGCCGACACGAAGCCGGCAGGCCCGAACAGATTGGCCTGACGCAGCCGGCGCCGCGTCATCTCCTCCGTGTCGGTCTCGAAACCGAAATGCGTCCACACGTAGTCGAACACGCCCGGGCCGATCGGCCGGATGCGACGCGTCGACAACGCATTGACCTGCTGCTGGATGATGACGCTCGGCATCAGCGTGAGCATCACGACCGTCGGATCGCCCCACCACGGTTCGTGCACGACATCGAGGAAGCGGTCGTCGTGCAGCGTCATGCGCTCCTTGAAGCTCGTCACGTTGTGGGTCACCTCGCCGCCGCCGCCGCCGCTGCGGATCGACACCATCGCGCCATGCCGGTGATGCGCATCGGTCACGAGCCGGGCGGGATTGTCCGCGCGCCACAGGCCGAAGTTGACGAACCAGGTATGCAGCAACCCCGCGTGATACGGATCCTTGATGTTCTCGACCATCAGCTTCCAGTTGCTCGGCACGCGCTGCCGCGTGTAGCCCAGCACGGTCAGCTTCGGGCCGTGGAACAGGCGATCGTAGTAAGGCAGGATGCGCGGGCCGAGGAAGTCCTCGAACGATTCGACGTTCTCGTCGAACGACGCGAACACGGCGCCGCCGCGCGTCGACACGCGCAGGCGCCGCAGCGCATGCTTGCCGGGCTCGAAATCCGCCGGCATGCCGCCGTTGATCGTGCCGCCCTGACGCACGCCGCGCCGGAACGGCACACCGATCAGGTTGCCCTTCAGGTCGTAGTTCCACTGGTGATACGGGCAGTGGAAATCCTTCGCTTTCCCCGAGCGCTCGCGGCAGAACTGCATGCCGCGGTGCGCGCACGCGTTTTCGAAGACGACGATCTCGCCGTCCTCCGTGCGCGTCATCACGACGGATCGCTCGCCGACTTCCGTGCGCTGGAAATCGCCGGGGGACGGCACTTCGGCTTCGAGGCCGATGTAGCACCAGTGATTCGCATAGAACAGGCGCTCGAGTTCCCGCTGGTACAGCGCTTCACTCGTATACGCCTCGTATGGCGTGCGGCTGGCGCCGTCGCCTTTCCAGTCGAGCGCGCGGGCGATGTCGATGGGTGAGTTCAAGAGAGCTCCTTTCATTCAGTAAGAAACGGCCTGCATCGCGACGGCGGCGCCGTGCGCGATGAAGCCGGCTGGCGAACGCCGCCGCGCAACCGCCGCGGCAGCCAACTGCTCGACGAGTTCGGCCGTGTGATCCCAGCCGAGACATGCGTCGGTGATGCTTTGGCCGAATACCGGCGGCGTGCCCGGCACCAGGTCCTGCCGCCCCTCGACAAGGAACGACTCGATCATCACGCCCACGATCGCGCGCTCCCCGCGATGCAGTTGCGCGGCGACGTTGCCGCAGACGTCGATCTGCGCGCGGGTCTGCTTGCCGCTGTTGCCATGGCTGGCGTCGATCACGACATACGGGGGAAGATGGGCGTCGCGCAGCGCGGCGCAGGCGGCCGCGACGCTGGCGGCGTCGTAGTTCGGCGTCTTGCCGCCGCGCAGGACGATATGCGTGTCGGGATTGCCGCGCGTGGTCGCGATTTCCACGCTGCCGGACACGGACGACCTCAGGTAGCTGTGCGACGCCCGCGATGCGCGGATCGCGTCGATCGCGACCTTCACGTTGCCGTCGGTGCCGTTCTTGAAGCCGACCGGCAGGTCGAGCCCCGATGCCGCCTGGCGATGGATCTGCGATTCGGTCGTGCGCGCGCCGATCGCGCCCCACGACACGAGGTCGTCGAGATACGGCGCGGTCATCGGATCGAGAAATTCGGTCGCGGCCGGCAAGCCCAGCGCATTGATGCCGAGCAGCACCTTGCGCGCAACGCGCAGGCCGTCCTCGATCCGGAAACTGCCGTCGAGATACGGGTCGTTCAGCAGCCCTTTCCAGCCGACCGTGGTGCGCGGCTTTTCGAAATAGACGCGCATCACGATCTCGAGCACGTCGGCGTACCGCTCGCGCAGCGGCGCGAGCCGGCGCGCGAACGCCAGCGCGGCGTCCGCATCATGGATCGAGCACGGGCCGACGATCAGCGCCAGCCGGTCGTCGTCGCCCGCGATGATGCGCGCCAATGCGCGCCGCGCATCGCCGATCGACCGTGCCAGGCCGGGATCGCAGGGCAACTCGGTGCGCAACCGCTGCGCACTGATCACCGCCACGCCTTGCGTCAACGCTGCCTCAACGGATTTTTCCATTTAACGCTCCACTCTCGCTGATCGGATGCCGATTTACGGAGCCAATTAGAGCGCGGTCAAATCGCCGGTGATACTGTCATTTATCTCAGAAGCATTTCACATAGTGGATATCTGTGATTTCCGACAGTATTCCGATATGCGGTTCACGTCTAACTTAACTCCTGCCAAAAACGTTCTCACCAGCCGTTCTGCCAAGGAGCCTCGTAATGACAAGAAAATATTTTGAAACCCGAATCGACGTGAAGTATCGGGAAACGGACGCGATGGGCCATGTGAGCAGCCCCGTCTATTACGACTATCTGCAGCACGCATACCTGACCTACATGCACGATCTGCTCGAGCTGCCCTATTCGGAAAAGCTGCCGCACATCATGGTCAAGACCTCGTGCGAATATCTGAAGCCCGCGCAGTACGGCGATACGATCACGGTCCGCAGCAGCGTCACGCGCTTCGGCTCGAAGAGCTTCGAACTGGAATACCTGATGGTGCGCGACGGGCAGGCGGGCACCGAGGATTCGGCCGATGATCCGGCCGTGGTCGCGCGGGCCGTGTCCACGCATGTGATGTTCGACTACGGCAGCAAGACCACGGTGCCGGTGCCGGAAGAGTTCAGAACGCGCGTGCTGTCGTTCCAGGGCGCGATCTGATGCCGCAACCGGGGGTCCGCGACGGACGCCCCGGTACCGTTCAAGCAAACACGATCAGGCCCATCAACACGGCTTTCACGACCGCATTGGTCTTGTTGGACGCGTTGAGCTTGACGATCGATCTCGAAATATGGAAGTTGATCGTCCGCTCGGTCAGGCCGAGAATGATGCCGATCTCATAGGCGGTCTTCCCTTCCGCCGCCCATCGCAACACCTCGCATTCGCGCATGCTCAGCGCGACATCCACGGGAGCCGCTATATTCGCCGCACACTGAATCATTCGTTTCTCCATCCAGAATAAGACGCCAATGTTTCAGATTCGTTATTTCCACCGTTCACCTCAATTCACATACCCCTCGGATTGGATATTTATTCTTTAAAGGCGTCACGAATATTCGGCGAATTCACATGCAACGATCGTCCCACGCATTATCTCCGGCGTTGTCACAATGGATTCGAGCATACCGAATCGATTTACGCTGCGGAAGATGCACGAGACGCAATGTATCAATGACGTTGACGCACGCCACCAGAGTTGCATGACGCGTCACATCGAAGCGACCGCGTGACAAGCGGGTGCGATCGCCTCGGCCACGCGCGGCGCGCAGATACCGCGCACGCAATCGCGCAGCCAGCGATGCGCGGGGTCGCGATCGAAACGCGGGTGCCAGATCTGCGAGACGGTCAGGTCCGCGATCGGCAACGGCAGCGTGAAGCTGTACATGCCGACGCGGGACCGTTCGGTCTGCCGCTCCGGCACGCTCGCGACGAAGTCCGAACTGCGCGCGAGCGACAGCGCGGTCGGAAAGCTCGACACGACGGTGGTCACCGAGCGCGCGATGCCGAGCGAATCGAGCAGCGTATCGATCGGGCCGTTGAACTGCCCGCGGCGCGACACGCTCACTTGCGGAAACGATGCGAAGCGTTGCGGCGTGATTTCGCCGGTCGCCAGCGGATGATCGGCGCGGACCACGCCGATGAAGCGGTCGCGAAACAGCGCCTGCACGCGCAGCTCCGGGCCGGCCTGGCCGATCACGCCGACCTCGAGATCGATGTCGCCGTTGCGCAGCGCGTCGACATGCTTGTTGGGTTTCGGCGCGAAGCGCAGCCGCACGTCGGGCGCGGCGCGCGACGCGTGTTCGAGCAGCGCCGGCGCGAAGGTCTCGACGAATGCCTCGTTCGCGCGAATCGAGAACGTGCGCTTGAGCGTGCTCATGTCGACCCGTTCGCACGGACACATGACCGAATGCGCCTCCACGACGAGCGCATGCACCCTGTCGCGCAACTCGAGCGCGCGCGGAGTCGGGACGAGATCGCGCCCGGCCCGCACCAGCAACGGGTCGCCCGTCATCACCCGCAAGCGTGCGAGCGAGCGGCTGAGGGCGGACGGACTGAGGCCGAGCGCGTTGGCCGCGCCCACGACGCTGTTCTCGGACAGCAATGCGTCCAGAACGACGAGAAGATTGAGGTCGATGGAAGTCGCCATGTTGCGCTCTTGCTGTACTGTCGGGACCGGCCGGCCGATGGGCCGACGGCATCGTGCCTCGGGCGCATGTGCTCCGTGATTCGCGATAGACCGGAAATCGGCAGTCGCGCCGCCGAGCCCGACGCACGAATCGTGCGTCCGCCGAAATGGCGGGCAGCGAATGGCGGGGAGTATTCGTGCCGCTGAGAAAATCCGCTACGGATTTATTGCACTTGTGAACGATTGTGCACCGCGCTGCAATAAATCGCAACCTGACGCGATGCGTATCGGGTTTAAATGAAACGATGCGCGCGAATGAACAATAAAACAAAACCGTTTTCGACTGTGTCGATCCGCGCATCGCGCACGCAAGCCGGCAGTGAAGCAGGGCCCGCGGCGGCAAAGCCTGGGCGGGCGTCACCGGACGCCGCATGCCCGGCCGGCACGGCTTCCGCGCGAAGCACCGCACATTCCCGCACATCGCGATCGAATATCAGAACATTTAGACGCTTCTATTGACTTTCACACCGATATTCCGCGCTGGCTCGCATACGTTTCACGAAACCTATTCGATCGGCGGATTCGCGCAGGTCTTCCCGCGATATGAGATAACCTGCTGGATTGTCCGGCCTGCCCCTTTTGTGACTCGATCGATATTTCACTTGTCCGGTGACGTTTGGTCCTATCCGCGCTGCCCGAGTCTTGACCCTGGTCAAAATTGTGGCATCACCCGATCAATTGTTTCACGGGCGCCCCGCCACCGACCTCACCGGCGCACCGAGCCGGGCCAAACGGTTGTCACATTCAGCAAGAAAATTCGAATATTTGTCGGGCTAGCGCCACTGCAAACTTAACACCGCTCTTTCGGTTGCGACCTTCAGGGGTTCGTTGTAACCGCTATCGCCGAGCGCTTGCCCGCTACGATGTAGTGTTGTCGCCCGGCAAACCGGAAAGGATTGCTCCGATAATCCACCGATGATGTCCCAGCGGCTCTTTGCTCTCGATATCTTAGCGGGCGAGCCGTGCCGTGATGCCACGTTTCTTCAAGCAATGTCGGCACCCTCGGCAGTCGTAGCCTATGTCCGGGGCAGCCTGCTGAGCCACGTGTGCAACCGCGCCATCTCGACCCGGCATCGCCGGAATAGCATTGAGCGTTGCTCCAAACGCCATCGAGTCATGTCGGTGGCACCTGTGACCGCCTGCAGAATGTCACGAGTGCCAGCCTGCTCATCGCCTCGACCGTGAACTGTTTCGGTGTCCGACGCTAACAGCTTGCCCAAAAAGTTAGCATCCCATATGAATCTCTATGAACCCGTCTCCTAGCGCCATCCGCGCGATTTGCTGGAGGCTCGCCTGGCAATTCTGCCGGGTTCAAGTCATCGATCGTGCCCGTGGACCGCAACCTCGGTAGGGTTAAAGCATCTTCCGCTTGCAACACCATCCGAAATCGGCTAACAATGCGAAAGCACAACGAAAGAATTGCGAAATTATCTTGTAGTAATGCCGAACGGGTTTTTGATCTTTGGAGGCATGGACTTTGACTTGCGCAATTCGCATGGGACCGTGCGGATCCAATCGGCCTATCTCGGAATTACCTTGATGTTGAGGGATGTCTTATCCAAGGCTGCATGACACTTCGCGGTGTTAGATAAAGCAACAACTCTCGTGGCGCCTTATTCATCAACTTGTTTCGCAGTTCTATGTAAATAATAGTATGGAGCGTGCACCCTCAAGCGATTGACGGGCGATCTACGGCCGCGAGGTACCAGACGCAGTGCGCGATCAGCGTGATCGATTTCGGACTGAACAAGCTGATTCGCGCGACGCATGTCCGCACCGTCAAAGGCCCGGATGTCATCCGGTTCGTCGACAGCCTGCCAGGCGTCCCTTATTGCGACAGAACCGACTTTATCGACCGCTCATCAAAAAAATTCACATAACTAGGTCAATCGGCAACCAACCGACCGTTTAACCCCCCCACAAAAAACTTATCTCTCGCCAATCACGGCGAAAGATATTTTTTGTCAAATTATTTCAACACCCAGGAGGGCAAATGAAATTATTGTGGTGACCAATTATGCGAATTTTTATTATAAATTATGCAGATAAATTCATGAGAAAAATCACCAAAATAGCGACTGCCACTATTTTTTTAACGATATTTAAAAACAGTGTATTCGCACAAAACATCCTACCACCCATCAACATCAATGCATCTAGTTGGAAGGGGATGCCTTCTGATTTTATGGGTGACATTGGACCACCATCCAACGGGCCATCTGTTTTCGCGCAAGCCTACATCCCTTTCGGACCGAAAATGAAATGCGATTTCACAAGATCCCTCAAAATGGATTTGATGAATGTCAAAAGTTGCGACCTAAACAATCCGCCTGACATCGGTCGCTTCAGTATCGAACAGCAATTGGCGCGCAACCAGCCGATCCGGGCAGGCGTTCGGCTTGTTTGGCCAAATTATGCCAAACTTCAGAACGGATGCGGCCCCGCCAATGGTTGGATAAGGCATATCATTCCGAACAGCATCGGAGGATTCGATTTTACTGGAGCATGCAATGCCCATGACGTATGTTACGGTAGCGGGATCAGAAAGGGCGAATGCGATGACAAATTCGATTCCGATATGCGCGGAATCTGCGGTGGAAATGGTTTCTGCAATTCCGCAGCAGATATCTATTCCAAGGCCGTTCGTGACCATGGACAATCGGCATGGGAAGAAGCACAGGATCAGTACAAGTGTGCCATGTACGGAGCCATGCGTGGGCACATTAGTCAATTCCTGCAATATAATTGGTGCCAGCTTTAAGGGACGAAAATGAATAATACAGTTAAATTATTAATTGCAGTAGTTCTTTTGTTGATTGCGTACTTCGGCTACCGATCGACACGGGAACCCGCGCCTGCCGCGAAGATTGTTGACGAAAAAATCAGTACCGAAAGCGGCGCAATCAATTTCGGCAACCAACAGCCGGTTGCCGAGAAGAAGGGAGAAATCTCGATTCCGAAAAAGTTTCAGCTCGCGGAGGCATCCGCGCCCGATAAATTCGAGACGGATGAAGATTTGAAAAATTCTTTCAATGGGTCAGATCGTTTAATCATGGATGAATTCTACAAGAATTTCAATGGAAATATCATTGCCTTCAACCGTCCCGGACAGTATGCATGGTTAGTAAAGAATGGCTACCCGCTCCCCGAAGATGTTATAGCCGCTCACCAAATGAGCTCTGAAGATTTGGGGAAATTGGTTGAAGAAGGAAACTTCAAAGCCAGCTACTTTTATCTCATACGAGAAGTTTTTAACAAAAACCCTGACACATACTTCAATGACTTGAAAATAAATGGCCAGGATGGATCGCTGGTAAAAAGGAACAGCATGGCTGAACAGACCATATTGAAGAGCGGCTCGCCTTTCATCGGATATATTTGGGGGATGAGAAATTATCAGAATGGCAAAAATCCAGAAAGCTTGTATGCAGGTTATGCCTTGGCGGCCATCATGGGTGACGGACGTGCATTGAATGAAGTCGCCATGATTCCACAAGGGGAGTTTTCACAACGATCCTTTGTATCCAGTTTGTCCAGTTACATCGACATGGTGAAAATGGCAAATCCTAGCGCCTTCGCGGGCAGAACGAGTCAATTTCCGGACATGTATAGCGTTGGTGTAAGACAATAATTGAAGATGAAGCCCGGTTTGTGCCGGGCTTTTTGTGTGCGCCCGACACGGGCACGCTTCGAGTTAAAGTCAAATATGGTGCGTCGGCACGATCAAGGGGGGCCAGCTGTTGCTGCGCCGGCCTGCTGTCGGTTACCGAGACGTCGTCTTTAAACGCGATTCCACCGAGCATCTCCGCAAGCTTCTCAACGCACCGAGATACGTGCGAAATCACCTATTACGTCGTTGATTCCTTCGATCTCCGTCTCCGATTTCACCGATCGGGACATTTCCCCCAATCGCGCGACATGGGTTCGTCGGTCTCGTTGTGCAGGCAACACAGCGCCGCGCGGCCGTCTATGTCTTTCTCCGCGAACGGTCGTGGCCGATAATGGACACGCCGTTCGTCCCGGCATGACGACACACGTCGCGAGGATCGACGGACACGGCAACCGCGCCAGGAGGACCCGCCGCATGACCACCTCATTCAAGCTGGGCGACCACGTCCGCTGGAATTCCGAGGCCGGCTACGTGACCGGCACGATCATCGCGATCCACACCGCCGACTTCGACTACAACGGCCATCGCCATCGCGCGTCGCCCGACGATCCGCAGTGCCACATCAAGAGCGACCGGACCGACCCTGTCGCCGCGCATCGCGGCCGCGTGCTCGAACGGATCGCCGGCAAGGACCGCGCATGACGCTCCCGTTCTACACGATCGGCCATTCGAACCGCACACTCGACGAATTCGTCGATCTGCTCGATGCGGTCGAGATCACGCTGCTCGCCGATATCCGCAAGATGACGCGTTCGCGCACCAACCCGCAGTTCAACGAAGCGACGCTGCCCGATACGCTCGCCGCCGCCGACATCGCGTACGAACACATCGCCAAACTCGGCGGCCTGCGCGGCAAGTCGCGCGGCATACCCGACGACGTCAACGACTTCTGGACGAACCGCAGCTTTCACCGCTACGCGGATTACGCGCTGTCGCCCGAATTTCACGCGGGCCTAGACCGATTGATCGCCCAGGGGCACGAGCAGCGCTGCGCGATCATGTGTTCGGAAGCCGTGTGGTGGCGCTGTCATCGACGCATTGTGTCCGACTACCTGATCGCGTGCGGCGAAACGGTACTGCACATCATGGGGCGCAACCGCGTGGAACCCGCGTGGAACCCGCGTGGAACCCGCGTGGAACCCGCGTGGAACCCGCGTGGAACCCGCGCGGCTCACGGCCGGCGCAGTCGTCCGGCCCGACGGCACGATCGTCTACCCGAATGTCGACGACGACCACGACAGCGCCGCGCCAGCGAAAGACGCCCCACCGGACGCGTGACATCGCGCACGCGCCCCGCACCGGCTTCCGGCGGCCGCCATCCTGCATTACCATCGTGCGGCCACCCCGCCCGCGCTCGTCCGGCAGCGGGCCCCGCCACCTCTTCCGTTGCGCACCGATGCTCGCTCTCATCATCCTCGCCGGCCTCTGGGCCGGCCTGCAGAACGCCCTCGCGGGCGGCGGTTCGTTCATCACGCTGCCCGCGCTGATCGTGTCGGGCATGTCGCCGCTCGCGGCCAACATCACGTCGACGGTCGCACTGTTCCCCGGTCAGGTCACGACCGGCTGGGCGAGCCGGAACATGGTGAGCGGCGTGGGCAGGCTGCCGTTTCGCGCACTGTTCGCGATCAGCGTGGCCGGCGGCGCGCTCGGCGGCCTGCTGCTGCTGAAAACGCCGTCGTCGATCTTCTCGCACCTGGTGCCGTGGCTCGTGCTGTTCGCGACGGTCGTGTTCGCGTGGGGCAGTTTCTTTCGCAAACCGCGCGCAGGCGCGCAACATCTCGGCCCCGTCGCGGCCGGGGTCTCGCAGTTCCTGATCGCGGTCTACGGCGGCTACTTCGGCGGCGGCATCGGGTTCCTGATGATGGCCGCGCTGACGATGGCCGGCCTGCCGCCGCGTCACGCGATGTCGACGAAGAATGCGCTCGCGGGCGTGATGAACGCATCGGCCGTCGTGCTGTTCGTGACGTCGCCCCAACTGCACTGGCGCGCGGCGATCGCGCTCGGCGCCGGCGCAATCGTCGGCGGCCTGCTCGGCGCGTGGGCGCTGCATCGCGTGAACGAACGCGTGCTGCGCATCGCGATCGTCTGCATCGGCGCGCTGCTGACCGTCGGGTTGTTCGTCAAGCCGATCTGATGCACGCGCGCCGTTGCCGCGGCAACCGGTCCGGCCCGGCGTGCGCGTTCAGCCGAACGGCCGCACGCCGATCAGCGGGCCGTGCAGGAACCGCGCGAACACGGCCCACGCGACGAGCCCGGCCGCAACGGCCGCGACGTCGCCGGCCAGCGCGCCGGCCGGATAGCGGACGCCGTCGCGGCGATCCCGCGCACGCGACACGACAAAATCGACGATCGACCACACGAAGAACGCGCCGAACAGCACGACCGCGTGCACGGTGCCGTTCACGAGCAGGTGCGCAACCGCCCAGACCATCACGCCGGCCAGCATCGGATGCCCGACGAGCGTCTTGATCCGGTTGCGCGGCACGTACGATGCGGCGATCAGCACGAACGCGACGGCGGTCAGCATGCCCGTCAGGTGGCGCACGCCGACCGGCGACACCCACAGCAGCGTCGCGCCCGCGCGGGCGAGCCCGTACCCCCAGACGATCAGCACGAAGCCGACGATCGACGCGATCGCGTAACCGCCCTTCCAGCCCTTCTCGCCGATCCGCTCGATCGTCGCGGACCGCCAGCCGTCGGCGACGATCCGGATCGAATGCACACCGAGGAAGATCGCTAAACCGAGAATCAGGACGAGCATCGGCTGTCTCCGTCTGGAATGATGGGTGGGGAAGCGTTCCACGCGGCGTCCGGTGCGCCGTTCGCGGGGCCGGCGGCGGGGCCGGCGCGGGTCGCGCGAGGCATGGGCGCAACCCGCGCCGATCATAAACGCCGGGGCCGCCGTTGTGAAGCATGCGGGACGTGCGGTGCGTCAAGCTCGATGCATTCACGCACCGGATCGTGCGGGCACATTGGTCGCGCAGCGTGCTGGTCGGCCGCGACGGGCACGCCTGAAAAAGTAAGGAAGGCGAAAACCGCGACGCTGTCGCTTCTCGTGATCGGGAACTACGCCTGCTTGCGCTTCGTCGCGGGTTTCGGTGCCCGCGCGGTCGACGATTGCGATGCCGGATTCGCTTTCTGCGCGGACGCGCGTTTCGATGCCGTGTTCGCCGCCGGTTTCGTTTCCCGTGCCGACGCGGATTTCGTTGCCGGTTTCGTCGCGGGCTTCGCTGCCGGTTTCGTTACCGATTTCGCTGCAGGCTTCGCTGCCGGTTTCGCTGCACGTTTCGACGCGGCCTTCGGCCCCACCCCGGACACCGTCTCCGACGCCACCTTCGCCTTGCGCTTCGGCGGCCCGGCCAGCAGCGCCGCGCGATACGCGCTGCGGCACCAGTCGAACAGCGCGCCCGCATCCTCGAGCACGTCGGCCGGCGTCTCGTAATAGCCCTCGAGCGAGACGGTGCGCGTGGGCCGCGCGTACGAGAACGGCCCCATCCCCGCCGCGACGAACGCCGGCCGGTTCACGTCGTCCACACGCAGGAACAGCGACCCGCGCGACATGAAGCCGAACATCACGCCATCGAGCCGCAACGCCGCCCCGCTGAAGAACCGCGCAACGGCGACCGTACCGAGCGGCGCAAGCTGGTACGCGATTTCCTCGCCGTGCGCCTTCTCCGCCTGCCAGCTCATGCGGGCACCTCGCAGCGCTGCGTCCATGCATCGAGCGCGGCCGCGTCGATGCCGACGGCCGCCGCGCTCTCGCGAATCTGCCGCCACGTCGCGCGGTCGACCGGAATGCCGGTCGTGCCGCGTGCGGCGCGGCTCGCTTCTTCAGGTTCGCCGGGCATCTGCACCGGTGTATCGCCGGCCTGCGGCGACGCCTTCGCCCACGCGACGAACGCATCGGCTTCGCGTTCGGCATCGGCCGCGTCGAACGCTTTCGGATCGATCAGCACCGACAGCATCCCGTTGACGATCGCGCTCGTCTTCTGCAGCGTATCGCCGTACGTCGTATGCCCGCCCACGAGTGCGCCGCCGAAGATCTCGCACATCGCCGCGAGCGCATATCCCTTGTGCAGCCCGAACGGCAGCAACGCGCCGAACGGCTGCTCGTGCATCACGGCCGGATCGTCGGTCGGCTCGCCGCGGTGGTCGATCAGCGACCCGGCCGGCACGCGCTTGCGCTGGTTGTACGCGACCCGCGTCTTGCCGTACGCGATCGCGCTCGTCGCGAAATCGAGCAGCAGCGGCGGCTTGCCCGCACGCGGATACGCGGCGCAGAACGGGTTCGTGCCGAAACGCGGATCGGTGCCGTGCAGCGGCGCGACCAACAGGTCGCCCGGCACGTTGACGAAATGGAAGGACACGAGCCCCGAGCGCGCGCACTGCTCGGCCCAGTGCCCGATGCGGCCGAGGTGATGGACGTCGCGCAGCCCGATCGCGCAGATGCCCATGCGCCGCGCCCGCTCGATCCCTTCGACCATCGCCTCGAACGCGATCACCTGGCCGAAGCCGCGCCCGCCGTCGATCGTCAGCACCGCGCCGCCGTCGCGGACGATCGACGCGTGCGCGTTCAGCTGCAACTGCCCTTCCCGCCACGATGCGACGTAATTCGGGATCATCCCGATCCCGTGCGAATCGTGGCCCGCGAGATTCGCGCCGACCAGATGATCGGCGACGAGCGTCGCCTCGCGCGGATTGCTGCCGGCCCGCTCCCAGAGTGCCGCGACGAACGCATGCAGCGGTTCGGCGCGCATGCGCAGCGGTTCGGTGTCGGGCGTCGGCAGTGCGGTCATCGGCAACACTCCATCCAGTCGGTTCGGGTCGGGCAATAGGTACGTCGAATCGGTACGTCGAACGCTGCGACGCTCAGCGCGCGGTCGCGATCACGTCGGCCACCGCCGCCGTGAGCTTCTTCGCATACGGCACGTGCAGGAACTCGTTCGGGCCGTGTGCGTTCGACTTCGGCCCGAGCACGCCGCACACCATGAATTGCGCGGCGGGAAAGCCTTCCTGCAGCACGTTCATCAGCGGGATCGTGCCGCCGAGCCCCATGTACGCGCAGTCGGCGCCGAAGTGGCGGCGCGACGCGGCGTCGAGCGACGACGCGAGCCACGGCGCGAGATCCGGCGCGCTCCAGCCCGTCGCGGCGCCTGCGTCGGGCTTGAACGTGACTTTCGCGTTGTACGGCGGATCGAGTTCGAGCAGTTCCTTCAGCTGCTGCACGGCCTGCACGGCGTCGACGAGCGGCGGCAGCCGCAGCGACAGCTTGAACGCGGTGCGCGGACGCAGCACGTTGCCCGCATCGGCGAGCGCCGGCATGCCGGCCGCGCCCGTCACCGATAGCGACGGACGCCACGTCGAATTCAGCAGCGCCTCGCGCGGATCGGTCGTGGTCGGCAGCACGGGCTTGCCGTCCTGGCCGCACGCCCAGGGCAGCCCCTTCCACACCGTATCGCCGAGAATCGCGGCGGCCGCTTCGGCTTCGCGCACGCGGCTCGACGGAATCTCGCAATGGAACACGCCCGGCAGCAGATTGCCGTTCTTCGCGTCTTCGAGGCGTTCGAACAACTGGCGCATCACGCGGAAGCTCGACGGCGCGATGCCGCCGTACACGCCCGAGTGGATGCCTTCTTCGAGCACCTCGACCTGCAGGTCGCCGGACACGAGGCCGCGCAGCGACGTGGTGAGCCACATCTGGTCGTAGTTGCCGGCGCCCGAATCGAGGCACACGACGAGCGATACCTGGCCGAGCCGGTCGCGCAATGCGTCGACGTACGGCAGCAGGTCGTAGCTGCCCGACTCTTCGCAGGTCTCGATCAGGCCGACGCAACGCGGCCGCTCGACGCCCTGCTCGTCGAGCGCGCCGAGCGCCGCGAGGCTCGCGTAGATCGCATAGCCGTCGTCCGCGCCGCCGCGGCCGTACAGCTTGCCGTTCTCGAACTTCGGCGTCCACGGGCCGAGATCCGCGCGCCAGCCGTCGAATTCGGGCTGCTTGTCGAGGTGGCCGTACAGCAGGATCGTGTCGGTGCTGCCCGAACGCGTGGCCGGCGACTCGAAGAAGATCACCGGCGTGCGGCCCGGCAGACGCACGATTTCGAGCTTCAGGCCCTTCACGGGCTGCCGTTCGGCCCACTGCGCGGCATCGCCGACGACGCGTTCGAGATAACCGCGCTTCGCCCAGTCGGGGTCGAATGCGGGACTCTTCGCGGGAATCGCGATGTAGTCGGTCAGCGCGTGGAGGATTTCATCGTTCCACTTGCGCTCGATGAAGGTGACGAGCTTGTCATGGTCGAGGACGGGGGTAGTGTCGACGGAAGTCATGGTGGGGTGCCTGGATCGGGCTGACGAAAATCCAGATCATACGCCGATGCTCCCCCGCCGGCGCCCCTCCCGACCGTTCAGCCAGCCTTCGGAAACGCGTCGCGCAGCCCGGCCGCGCAGGCGAGCGCGTCGCGCCACAGGCGCCGCGTCAGTTCGCCGGCATCTTCTTCGCGCGCGAGCGCCGCGGCCTCGCCCGACCACAGCAGCGAGAAATCGTCGCGGCCCTGCCGCTCGAACGCGCCGCGCAGCGGATCGACCGCGGCCGTCGCGAGCGGAAACGCGGGCGCGAGCGCACTCATCGGCCCCTGTTCGCGCATGAAGCGCGTCAGCAGCCCGCGTGCGGGGCGGCCCGTGTACAGGTTGGTGATGCGCGTACCGTCGTCGCGGGCGGCGCGCACGGCCGCTCGATGTTGCGCCGAGCGGCCGGCCTGCGGCGTCAGCAGGTAGCCGGTGCCGATCTGCACCGCGCTCGCGCCGAGCGCGAACGCGGCCGCGATGCCGCGCCCGTCGGCGATCGCACCGGCCGCGATCACCGGCGCGCGGACGGCATCGACGATCTGCGGCAGCAACGCGAACAGGCCCGGTTGCGCGTGGATATCGTCGGTCAGAAACATCCCGCGATGGCCGCCGGCCTCCGCCCCCTGCGCGACGATCGCGTCGACGCCGCGCGCATCGAGCCAGCGCGCCTCCTCGACGGTCGTCGCGGACGACACCACCTGTGCCCTCGTGCGACGCACGCGGTCGAGCAGCGCGTCGTCCGGCAACCCGAAATGGAAGCTCACGACGGCCGGCCGCAGTTCCTCGACGACCGCGCACATCGCATCGTCGAACGGCGCGCGGCCGGGGCCGCCTTTCACGTCGGCCGGGTCGAGCCCGGCTTCCGCGTAGTAGCCGCCGAGCGCCGCGCGCCAGCGGGCGTCGACCTCGGCATCGGACGCGGGCGGCGCATGGCAGAAGAAATTCACGTTGAACGGCGCGGCCGTGCGCGCGCGGATCGCCGCGATCTCGTCGCGCAACTGCTGCGGGCCGAGCGCCGCGCACGCGAGCGAACCGAGTCCGCCGGCTTCGCACACGGCAATCGCGAGCGGGCTCAGCGAGCCCACCATCGGGGCCTGGATCAACGGCAAACGGGAAGGCAGCATCGTCATCGGAATCCCTTTTTTTGAATGAGTGGCCGCGCCACGTCGGGGGTGCTTTTCTTCGTCGCGCACGTGCGATCCGGCCCGGCGCCTGCTACGTGCCGCCGCGATCCATCCCGCGCCGGTACGCGGCCGGGCTCGTCGCCGCGACGCGCCGGAAATGCCGGCGCAGCGATTCCTCGGACCCGAATCCGGCACGCGCCGCGACCTGCGCAAGCGGCAACGCGGGGTGCGCTTCGAGCATGTCCTTCGCGACGTTCACGCGTTCGCGGATCAGCCATGCGAGCGGCGACATCCCGGTCGCATCCGCGAACTGACGCTGCAGCGTGCGCGTGCTCATCGCGGCCTGCGCGGCGAGCGACCCGAGCGTGTGCGGCTCGGCCGCATGCGCGCGCATCCAGTCGATCAGCTTCGCGAGCCGGTCGGTGCCGCCCGGCGCGACCGGACGCGGCACGAACTGCGCCTGCCCCCCGTCGCGATGCGGCGGCAGCACGAGGCGCTGCGCGACGCGATTCGCGATCGCACCGCCGTGATCGCGGCGCACGAGATGCAGCAGCATGTCGAGCCCCGCCGCCGAGCCGGCCGACGTGACGATCTGTCCTTCATCGACGTACAGCGCATCGGGATTCACGCGCAGCGCCGGATAACGCGCCTGCAGGCGCTCCGCATACCGCCAGTGCGTCGTCACGGTGAGACCGTCGAGCACGCCGGCCGCCGCCAGCACGAACACGCCCGAACAGATCGAGCAGAGCCGCGCGCCGCGCCGGTGGGCCGCCCGCAGCTTCTTCAGCAACGGCTCGGGCGGCAGTTCGTCCGGATCCCGCCAGCCGGGAATCACGATGGTGTCCGCGCGATCGAGTGTCGCAAGCCGGTAAGGCGCGGCAACGGTAATGCCGCCCGCCGCGCGCACGGGCCCCGGTTCGCTCGCGCATACCGCGAAGCGATACCAGCCGACGCCGAGTTCGGGGCGCTCGAGGGCGAACAGTTCGACCACGCAGCCGAATTCGAACGTGCAGAGACGATCGTAGGCGAGCGCGACGACGAGATGATTGTGCATGGCGCGATGTTACCGGAACTTGTCGATCGCGCCACTGCCGCGAAACGGCCCGAACCGCGATACTGCCCTTCATTGCGGCGCGTTCCGTGCCCGCTCAACCAGGAGAGCCCGACCATGTCCTATGTCACCGACGTCCCCGCCGCCGACAGCCCCGCCGCGCTCGCGCACTTCGAGGCATCGCTGCGCTTCGAGACCGATTGCTGGGACGTGCACGACGCACTCGCGTCCGGCACGCCCGATTTCGTGCTGCTGGACGTGCGCGGCCCCGACCTGTTCGCCGCCGGCCACGTGCCCGGCGCGCGCAACCTGCCGCGCCGCAAGATCATCGAAAGCAAGCTCGCCGGTTACCCGGCCGATACGCTGTTCGTCGTCTACTGCGCGGGGCCGCACTGCAACGGCGCCGCGCGCGCGGCGATCCGGCTCGCGCGCCTCGGCCGGCCGGTCAAGCTGATGATCGGCGGTGTGACGGGCTGGCTCGACGAAGGTTTCGCGCTGAGCAAAGACGCGCAGCCAGCCGACGCCGAAGCCGCCTGATCGTCACCAAAAGCGCAACAATCAATTGCCTGCACACGAACGGAAAAAGCGCGACAATCAGCCTCATTGCAGTTCGGACGGAGCAGCACCATGCATGATGCAGTCCTGATTCAAGTGGCCGGTTCAGTCGCGGCGATCGCGCTCTATTTCCTGCCGGCCGTCATTGCCGACCGGCGCGGCCGGCACGACAAACTGACGATCGCGATGTTCAACGCGCTGTTCGCGTGGACGGGCATCGGCTGGCTGATGACGCTGTACTGGGCGTGCCAGCCGAACCCGCGCACCGACGTCGCGCAGACGATCCTCGCGAAGCGCCGCGGCGTCAGCATGCGGACCTTCTCGACCGGCCTCGTCGAACGCGTGCAGCGCCGCGTCGCCGCCCAGGAGCAATGGGCGGAAAAACAAGGCTGCCGTTAAGCCCCCCTTTCCGCTTCACCGACTCGCGTCGAACTTCGGCATCCTGACATTGGTCGACGCGCGGTAATCCCACCTCAGTGCGCCGCGCGGCGGCCAGCCGCCCGCGCGCAATCGCGCCGCGAACGCCCCCGCCGTCACCGCCCGTGCGATCCGCTCGCCCGGACACCCGTGCGGCCCCGTGCCGAAGCCGAAATTCGGCCCGGCCGTGCGCCCCGGCATCAGCCGGTGCGGATCGCGGTGCACGGCCGCATCGCGGTTCGCCGCCGCGAGCACGACGAGGATCGCATCGCCGGCCTCGACGCTCACGCCTTCGATCGACGTGCGCGCCGCGACGAAGCGGCGCGTGTTCTGCACCGGCGCATCGAAACGCCCGACTTCGGCGACGAATGCGTCGAGCGCGGCCGCGTCCGGCACCGCGCCTGCTTCGCCGTTCCATGCCACGATTGCATTGCCGAGCCAGGCGGCCGTCGCCTCGCACGTCTGCGACAGCAACCCGACGAGATTCGCGACCAGCGCGCCGCTCGCGTGCCAGCCCGACGGGCGGGCCGCCTGCTGCACGGCGGCGACCAGCGTGCCGTCGTGCGCGTGCGACTGCGCGACGCGTTCCGTCATCCGGTCGAGCAGGTGCCGCGCCGCGTCGCTCGCGCGCGCCAGCGCCGCGGCATCCGACAGCGGCGACAGCGCGGCGACGAACTCGACGACCCGCGCGGCGATGTCGTCGAGTTGCGTGTCGTCGAAGCCGAGCAGGTCGGCAACCGCGCACACCGGCACCGTCATGCACCACGCGTTCAGCGCATCGGCATCGCCCGGCGTCGGCAAGCGCCGCGCGGCAAGCGCGTCGGCGCGAGCGCGCAGCGCGTCCGTGTCGATCGGAGCGAACGCCGTGCGCAACACCTGCTTCGGCAGGTCGTGTCGCGACGCGCCATCGTTCATGCGCACCAATTCGCCGAACAGCGCACCGGCCGTCGTGCCGCGCAGCGCGGGCGGCACCGGCGCGTCGAGCGGGCGCACGCGGCAGGCCGGATGGCCGAGCACGGCCGTCACGGCCGCCGCGCGGCTCGCGACCCACAGGCCGAGCGTGGCGTCGAACGCAAGCGGCGGCCCGTCGACGAGCGCGGCGTAATAGGGATAGGGATCGCGGTGCGTGACCGCGGCAATGGGATCGGTCGGGTTCATGCGTTCAGTATCGGCGCAGCGCGCCGCCGCATGTTTCGGTATGGCGTGAAATGTCGTCGCACGGCCGCCGCGCGTCGCGGCATCGCGGCGGCCGGCCGGCGTCAGGCCGCCGACCGGTAGCGGTGCGACTGCATGCGCAGCCGAACCCGCCCGGCCGAAATCGCGCGCGGCTCGGGCGCCACCGTGTCGTGATGAAACATTTCCTGCCGGAACTCGCCGTTTTCGTCGAACCACTGGCAGATCAGCCAGTCGCCGTCGTCGAACACGACCGGCCCGGCATAGGTGACGGTCATGCGCGGCCCGCCCGTTTTCAGCGTCACGACATCGCCCACGCGAAACCTGACGCGGTGATTTTCTCGGATCGTCATCGCTCTCTCAGCTTTTTATATATTGAATATATTGATATTCCCGGCAGCCCACTCGCCGGCCATTCGAACGTGACGCAGATTATCAATCAAAAAATCATCCGGCAACTCCCGTGGACTGAAACGTTCTGAACGGGAACCTGCAACAATGGGCGGTATCGTCGCGCATGAGGGCCCGTCGGGCCTCGGATCCGGCGTCGTTTGCGCGCCGGCGGCGGCTGATCGGGCGGAATGCGGAGAATAAACGACGATTTTCGCATCAGCATCGACGATTAATGCGGACGCGAAACCGATTGATTATTGTCAATCAATGCTTGATTGGAAACGATTCCGGATTTTATTGGGGCTCATTCGCCGGACAAAATCGGCGAATTATCCGGCGCCGCGAACCAGCGGTTGATATCGCGCCCCGGCACGGCTGCCCGGGCAAACGTGAACGTGCCGTCGCGCCTCATCTCCGTCGCCGCGCGCAGGAATGCGCCCAGCGCGGCCCGCGCCAGCGCGCCGCCGACGCTGACGCGCTTCACGCCGAGCGCGGCCAGCTCGTCGAGGCTCAGCAACCCGCCCTGCAGACCCATGACGACATTGACGGGCGCGCCGACCGCGCGGGTCAACGCCGCGATCTCGTCGGCGTCGGTGATGCCGGGCGCATACAGCACGTCGGCGCCCGCGTCGCGATAGGCGACGAGCCGCGCGATCGTGTCGTCGAGGTCGCGGCGGCCGTGCAGGTAGTTTTCGCAACGCGCGGTCAGCGTGAACGGAAACGGCAACGCGCGCGCCGCGTCGACGGCCGCCGCGATGCGTTCGACCGACGCGTCGCGCGCATAGATCGGCGCATCGGCGCGGCCGGTCGCATCCTCGATCGAGCCGCCGACCGCGCCCGCCTCGGCCGCCAGCCGGATCGTTTCGGCCACCGTGTCGGGCGCGTCGCCGAAGCCGTTCTCGAGATCGGCGCTGACGGGCAAGCCGCCCACGGCGACGAGATCGGCGATGTGATCGAGCATCGCGTCGCGGTCGATCGCGTTGTCGGGCCGCCCTTTCGAAAACGCGTAGCCGGCGCTCGTCGTGGCGAGCGCTTCGAAGCCGGCCATCGCGAGCAGGCGCGCGGTGCCGGCGTCCCACGGGTTCGGGATGATGAATGCGCCGGGGCGCGTGTGCAGTGCACGGAAAGCTTCGGCGTGGCGGGCTTGCTGGTCGGAACGGGTCATCGCGAACTCCGGGAAGGTGTTGACGGTGAGCTTACGCCGGTCGTGCACGCGACGTTTCAGCGTTTGCCGAAATGTCGTCGCGCAACGGGAAAACTCGCCCGTGCCGAATGCGGGCCCCCGCGCACGGTCGCCCGCGTCGCGTCACGTCGATGCCAGCCGCCCGACGTCGACGCCGAGCAACACGTCGGTGACGGCCTCGGAGAACCGCATCGCGCGACCGTCGATCACCACGCCTTCCGGATTCGACGGATCGCGCACCGCCGGCGGCACGCCGTACGCAAGCAGCATGCGCGCGCACGCTTCCCAGTCGGGATCGCCGACGCCGGCCGGCTCGTTGACGGACGCCCACGACAACGTACCGAGCGCATCGCTGCCGAACCCGTGCAGGTCGCGCCATCTCGCGCCGTGTGCAAGCAGGAACGCCAGCAGCTCGGCATCGCCGCGAAACACCGCGTGATTCAGCGCGCTCGCGTCCCAGTCGCCGCCGCGCGCGGCGATCGGCCAGCCCAGCTCGACCATCACCTTCACCGCATCGCGCGAGCCCCATGCGGCGGCATCCGGCAGCAGCCGCAGCCGGTCGCCGGACAGCGCGCCGGGGAGTTCGGGGTGTTCCGCCTGGATGCGCCGCGCGTCGTCGGCATCGGCACGCGCGCAGGCCGCGATGAACGCGTCGTGCGCATCGAGCGCCTCGTCCGCGCCGGCCGCGCGCAACAACGCCGCGACGTCGGACAACCCGGTCTGCATAGCCAGCCGGTACGCGCCGACGCCCGCCGCGGTCCGCGCGCCGGGATCGGCGCCGGCCGCGAGCAGCGCGGCGACATGGCGTGCCGGGCAACGCACGGCGATCGCACGCAGCAACGGCGCCCCCCACAGCTTCGTCGGCCCTTCGCCGGCCGGTTCGTTCGGGTCGCCACCGTGCGCGAGCAGCAGCTCGAGCGCGGCCGCGTCCGGCACGTCGAGGGCGCGCCGCAACGCATTCGTCCCGCCCACCCGTGCGCCGTGCTCGAGCAGCAGACGCGTGCACGCCGGATTCTCCACCGAGTGATACAGCGATTCGCCGTCGTTCGGATCGGCGCCGGCTTCCAGCAGCATCGCGGTGAGCACCGGATCGCGATTGACGCCGGCGGCGCCATATAGCGCCGACAACGGTTTCGACTCGTCGGGCTCGGCAAGCGAGGCCGGCGGATACCGGTTGCCGATCCGCTGATTCGGATCGGCGCCCGCATCGAGCAGATGACGTGCGCACGCACGCAGCCTAACCGCGAATTCGGGAAGCTGCGCGAGCCGCGAATGCGTGACGGCGACGAGCGGCGGCAACTTCAGCGCACCGTCGGCGCGCGCGATCCAGCCGGAATCGGCAGCCAGCGCCGCCTTCACCGCGTCGAGATCGCCGGCCGCACACGCGACGGTCGGGTCCGCCGACACGAGATCGGGATGATCGAGCAGCAATTGCGCGGCGACGCGCGGCCGGGCCGCGTCGAAGCCGCCGGTCACGTCGGCGCCGTAGGCGAGATCGAGCCAGCGCCGGATCAGCCGCGAGCGCGGTTGCCGCGTGAGTGCATGCGTTTCGACGAACACGCCGAGATCGGCCCACGAAGCAAAGCCGTACTCGCGTGCGATGCAGGACTGCGCGTCGTGCAGGCGCAGCCCGAGCGCGAGCGTTTCGTCATGCGTGCGATGTGCGGCGGCGGGTAGCGACTGGACGAAGCGCGCGACGGCATCGGCGTCGCCCTGCCGGTACAGGCGCAACAATGCCTTCGCCTGCTTTTTCAGATGATCGGGATGGGCGTTCGGAGGCAGCTTTTTCATGCGGATCCTCGTGCATGGATGGCCGAAGGTCCGCAATACCGCCAGCACGAAGGATGGGGAAGACTGGATTGGCAACGACAGGTGGGTTGAACCCTTTCCGCGGACCCGGAAGCGACCTGCATCGCTGCCCGGTATCGTAGGCGACGGCCGCCGGCATCGTCAACCGTGCCGCGCGGCGCCGTTCAGCCCGCGAGCTTCTTCGTCAGGAAGATGCGCGTGTGCCCGACCGGATAATCGGGCAGCTCGCCGAAACGCACATACCCGCGCTTCTCGTAGAACGGCCGCGCCTGGAAGTCGAACGTGTCGAGCCACGCGCTGTGGCAGCCGCGCGCGACGGCCTCTCGTTCGGCCAGATCCATGATGCGCGTGCCGGCGCCCTGGCCGCGCGCAGTCTCGGGCACCACGAGCAGGTCGACATGCAGCCAGCCGAACGCCGTGCCGCCCCACAGGCCGCCGACCACCGCGCCGGCCGCGTCGGTCGCGATCACGGCCAGCGGCCGGAAATCGGCCGGGCCGGCCTGGCTTTCGTTGAAGCGGACGAGCGGCGCGACGATCTGCTTGCGCACGTCCGCGTCGGCCGTGTCGGTCACTGCGTAGGTCAACGTCATCGGTTGCATCGGGTCGTCATTGAAAGTGGGCCCAACAAGCTGCATGGATCGCGCCCGTCAAACGACGTACGCGCCCTTCGCGTGCAGTTCCGCCTCGGTCCGCTCGAGCGCCGCGACCGCATCGCTGCCCTCGAGCGCCAGCAACTGCGCGACGAGCGCCTCGGCCATCGCATGCGCGGCCACCAGCGACGGAAAGAACGACGGGCTGTCGTGCGTGAAGATCAGTTGCGCGTCCGCGTGCAGCGCGATCGGCGACACCGCGCTGTCCGTGATCGCGACGATCTTGCTGCCCTGGGCTTTTGCCGCCTGCGCGACGCGCGTCGCCTCGGCCGAATACGGCGCGAAGCTGATGATCACCGTCACGCTCTGCTTCGCGATCGCTCGCAGCTCCATTTCGAGCGAACCGGCGACGCCGTTGAGCAGCGACACGGTCGGACGGAACAGCCGGTAGCCGTAGACGAAACCGAATGCGACCGGATAGCACGAGCGAAACCCCGCCACGTGCACGTGCGATGCCTTGCGGATCAGCTTCGCCGCATCCGCGAGCGCGTGCTCGTTCTGCGTGGCGGTGGCCGACAGGTTGTGCTGCTGCGCGGCGAGCAGATCGTGCGCGAGCGACGCCTTCGCGTCGGGCCGCACGAGCGAGCGCGCGCGTTGCGTGAGCGGCTCGGGACGCGTGCGCACGCGCGCGACGCACAGGTCGCGCAGCTCGTTCCAGCCGGGAAAACCGAATTGCTGCGCGAGCCGCACGAGCGATGCAGGCTGCACCTGCGCGCGCTGCGCGACCTTGCGCATCGACGACGTGGCGACTTCGTCGGGATGATCGAGCAGGAAGGCGGCGCCCGCCTGGAATTGCGGGCTCAGCTCGGAAAATTGCGCCCGGATCCGGGACGCGAGTTCGTCGAAATTGGCGGCCATCTTGGTGGGAACGGGAACCGGTCGTCCATGGTATCACCGGCCCCGCGCCCACCGGTCAGCGCAGCACTTCGACGTGATCGGCGTCGACCTTCACGCTGCCCGACCACTTGCGCTCGAATTCGCCGGTCAGCTTCACTTCGCTCCGGTCGCTGACAGGCTGGCCCGCCGCCCACAACTTGTGGTCGATCTCGACGCGGATCGTGCCGGTGGCGTCGGCGAACTCGTAATCCTCGCCGCCGACGTGCTTGACGATGCGCCCCTGCAACTGCACGTGCTGGTCGTCCCGGCCGTTGGCGAGCAATTCCTTCACGGTCGTCGTGGTCAGCGCGGACGGCCCCGTGTATTGCGCGTAGACGGCGGCAGGCAGCGCGACGAGCGCAACCGCCAGGATGCTGGCCAGGTGTTTCATGATCTCGGTCCTCTCGTTGATGTGGCGCCGCGCTCCGTTGAACGCGACGGCGCCATATTACGGACCGTAAGATTAAACAAACCTGAAGGGCGTACCGACGTGACACGGTGCTGCATTGGACGAGTACGAAAGCGGGTCGCGCACCGCGCGCATTTAAGCTTCGCCTAAGACGCGTGCGCTTATCATGAGTACCCCGGGCGCCGCGGCGCCCCCGTTGGAGAGGCACGAAATCCATGCGCGTACTGCTCGTCGAGGACGATCCGCTGATCGGTAGCGGGCTCGAACAGGGCCTCAAACAGGAAGGCTTCGCGGTCGACTGGGTGAAGGACGGCGACGCCGCGTCGCTCGCGCTGCGTACGACCGGCTACGGGCTGCTGCTGCTCGATCTCGGGCTGCCGAACCGCGACGGTTTGTCGGTGCTCGCCGCGCTGCGCCGCCGCGACGAAAACCTGCCCGCGATCATCATCACCGCGCGCGACGGCGTGCCCGACCGCATCGCGGGCCTCGACAGCGGCGCGGACGATTATCTCGTCAAGCCGTTCGAGCTCGACGAACTGCTCGCCCGCATCCGCGCAGTCACCCGCCGCCATGCGGGCCGCGCGCAGACGACGCTCGCGATCGGCCCGCTGCGGCTCGATCCCGTCAAGCACCTCGTCTGGCTCGACGACGACGAAGTACCGCTGTCGCCGAAGGAATTCGTGCTGCTGCACGAGCTGATGCGCGAACCGGGCGCGGTGATCTCGCGCGAACAGTTCGAGGAACGGCTGTACAGCTGGGGCGAGGAAATCGAGAGCAACGCGGTGCAGGTGCATATCCACAACCTGCGTAAAAAGCTCGGCCACGACATGATCCGCACGGTGCGCGGCGTCGGCTACCGGATCGGTGACGGCACGTGACGCGGATGCAACGCGCGGTCGCGCGCTGGCGCAACGCGTCGCTGCGGCGGCGCCTGCTGACGTGGCTGCTGCCGGCCGCGTGCGTGATCGGCCTGGTCGCGAGCGCCGGCACCTACTGGGGCGCGCTGCGCGAACTCGACGACCTGCTCGACGACCAGATGCGCAGCATGTCGAAACAGATCGTCGTCGGCCCGAACGGCGAGCTGTCGTTCAGCAACCACGCCAAGGGCAAGCACGGCTTCGAAGCGAGCGACCCCGATGCCGTGCTGCTGCAGGTGTGGCGCAACGGCACGCTGGTGTATTCAACCGACCGCGATTCGAAACTGCCGCCGCCCGCGCAGCAGGGCATCGGGAGCGTCGACGTCGGCGGCCAGCCGTGGCGCACCTACGTGACCGAGCGCGGCGGCACGACGATCCGGCTCGCACAGGCGCGGCATGCGCGCTGGGAAGCGATCGCGGGCATCGCCGTCCACCTGCTGTGGCCCGTGTTCTCGATGCTGCCGCTGCTCGCGCTCGGCCTGTGGTTCGGCATCGGTGCGGGGCTGCGGCCATTGCGGGCGATCGCGGCCGGCCTGAAACGCAGGAATGCAAACAATCTCGAGCCGGTCGACGTCGCATCGATGCCGAACGAGGTTCGTCCGCTCGCCGAAGCGATCAACGACCTGCTCGCACGCCTCGACCGCTCGTTCACGCTGCAGCGGCACTTCATCGCCGATGCCGCGCACGAGCTGCGCACGCCGATCATGGGACTGTCGATCCAGTCGGAACTGCTGCGGCGTGCAGCGACCGCGGAGGAACGCGAGCATATCCTCGCGCAAATCCATGCGGGCACGACGCGCCTCGGCCACCTCGCCGAACAGTTGCTGACGCTCGCGCGCCTCGAACCCGATGCGCAAGCGGCCGTCGCCGCATCGGCGCCGGTCGATCTCGCCGCGCTGTGCCGCTCGGTGGTGTCGGACCGCGCGCGTGTCGCCGATGCGCACCGCATCGATCTCGGCGCGATCGTCGACGCACCCGTGATGGCCGCGGGCAATGTCGACACATTGCGCGTGCTGCTGAACAACCTCGTCGACAACGCGATCCGCTATGCGGGCGAAGGCGCGCGCGTCGACGTGTCGGCGCGCATCGACGGCGAGACGCCCGTGCTCGAAGTCGCCGACGACGGCCCCGGCATTCCGGAGGCCGAACGCACCGACGTGTGGGAGCGCTTCTATCGCGGCGAAGGCGCACAGGCGGTCACGTCGTCGGGCAGCGGGCTCGGGTTGTCGATCGTCAAGCGAATCGCCGAACAGCATCGCGCGACCGTCGCGCTCGGCACCACGCGCGGCGGGCGCGGGCTGACCGTCACGGTGCGCTTTCCACGGCCGGCCTGATGCGCGTGGCGGGCGGCTTTTGTCCACAGATTATGTTGGCAAGCTTGTGGACAAGCTTCCATTAACGGCATCAAGCCATTGATCGGAAAGGGTTTGTCGTGCGTGCGCGGCAAACGCGCCGGCGCGGCGCGAAGCTGTCGGCCTACCCGTCGTCCGCCGTCGTCAGTCCGCACCTGTTCCAGAAGGTCGGCGTGGCCGGTATCTGCACCGCTTGAGCCGGCGTGCGAATCGTGGCAACGCGTGGCATCGGCCGAATCGCGAACGCGGACTTCTCCACAGAAAATGTTGGCAAGCTTGTGGATATCCTGCGCACCGCGACGCTAAACCCTTGATCCGATGGACTTTGGCACGCGTGATGCAGATGCGGCGCGCGTCATGGCCATCGCGCACACCGCTTCGCCGCACTTCGCATCACGATGCCAACGACGCCGCGCCGATGCGAGTCCGATGCACGCCATAACCGCCGCACGCGGGCCTGACTTGCCAGGCGGCACTTACCCACAGATTGTGTTGGCAAGCATGTGGATAGCCTGCGCATACCGTGACCAAGCGCTTGATCCGAAAGGCTTTGTCCGCGCTGCTTCGAAAGCGGCGCGCGGCCGCCCAATAGCCGGTTGCATGCCGCCTCGGCGCGTGGCGCGCCGCCTGCCACGCCGGCTGCCCTGCTTGTCCACAATTTTTGTTGGCAAGCGTGTGGATAGCCTGCGCATACCGCGACCAAGCGCTTGATCCGAAAGGCTTTGTCCGCGCTGCTTCGAACACGGCACGACGGCGCGTGTCACGCCGCACGACGCAGCGCGCAGGCTTGTCCACAATTTTTGTTGGCAAGCATGTGGATATCCTGAGCATGCGTGTTCCAAGTCGTTGATCGCACAACGTTTGAGCGCGCGGGTCACGACTGCGGCACGGCGCGTCCGCGGAACTCGCCACGCGCGCCGTGCCACGCTGCTCAGCCGAACGTCTGCGCGACGATCCGTGCGACCGACGCGATCACGTCGTCCTTCGCCCGCGCATCGGCGCGAGCCTGCGTGTAGTACACGGCCAGCACGATCGGCGCGCGCGACGTCGGCCAGATGACGCCCACGTCGTTCGTCGTCCCGTAGTCGCCGGTGCCGGTCTTGTCGCCCACCGCCCACCCGGCCGGCACGCCCGCACGAATCCGCTTGTCGCCGACCTTGTTGCCGCGCAGCCATGCGACGAACTGCGCACGCTGCGCGGCCGGCAATGCGTCGCCGAGCGTCAGCACGCGCAGGCTGGCGGCCATCGCGGCGGGCGTCGTCGTGTCGCGCGTGTCGCCCGGCAGCGCGGTATTCAGTTCGGTCTCCCATCGATCGAGCCGGAACGTGTCGTCGCCGATCGAGCGCGCGTAGGCGGTCACCGCCGACGGGCCGCCGATCAGCTTCATCAGCAGGTTCGCGGCCGAGTTGTCGCTGTACTGGATCGTGGCCTCGCACAGCGCGGCGACCGTCATGCCCGCGCCGACATGCTTCTCCGACACCGGCGAATAGTTGACGAGGTCGGCCTTCGTATACGTCACGCGCTGTTGCAGCAAGCCCGGCCGCTCGACGCTCTGCGCGAGCACCGCCGCGCTCAGCATCGCCTTGAACGTGCTGCAGAACGGGAAGCGCTCGCTCGCGCGATGCTCGATGACCCGGCCGCTCGCCGTGTCGATCGCGCACACGCCGAGACGGCCGCCCGCGTCGCGCTCGAGATCGGCAAGCGTCGCCGCGGCCGCCGCGGGCGCGATGGCATCCGCGGCAGCCGCCGCTGCCGCCGTGGCTTCGTCCGGCGCGGCGGCCGGCCGCGACGCGCACGCGGTGACGGTGAAAACGAGCGGCGCCGTCGCGGCGGCCAGCAACAGGGTTCGACGTTTCGATGAGTAGGTCATGTCGGTTGTCTCGTGGTGGAATGGCGGCGAAACGTGGTCGACGCGTTGAAAACGGCCGGCCGCCGAGACCGCACTATCGAGACTTTACGGTTGACTGACAAGCAACGATAATTGGGCGCTGACAAAAGAAATTCTTATGACTAAGCTCCGCCCTCATCTTCCGCTCAATGCGTTGCGCGCGTTCGAATCGTCGGCGCGCCACCTGAACTTCACGCGCGCCGGCCTCGAGCTGAGCGTGACCCAGGCCGCCGTCAGCCAGCAGGTGCGCTCGCTCGAGGAGCGACTCGGCTGTACGCTGTTTACGCGGCTGCCGCGCGGCCTGGGGCTGACCGACGAGGGCCGCGCGCTGCTGCCGGTGCTGAGCGACGCGTTCAGTCGCATCGAGACGGTGCTCAAGCAGTTCGACGGCGGACGTTTCCACGAGGTGTTGACGCTCGGCGTCGTCGGCACCTTTGCCCTAGGCTGGCTAATGCCGCGGCTGAAGCAGTTCGGCGACACGCACCCGTTCGTCGAGCTGCGGCTGCGGACCCACAACAACGTCGTCGATCTCGCCGCCGAGGGCCTCGACTTCGCGATCCGCTTCGGTGAAGGCAACTGGCCGGCGACGCGCAACGAGCGGCTGCTCGATGCGCCGCTCACCGCGCTGTGCGCGCCGGACATTGCGCGGCGCATCGCGCAGCCGGCCGATCTCGCGAACGAAACGCTGCTGCGCTCGTATCGCACCGACGAGTGGCTCGGCTGGTTCGACGCCGCGCGGCTCGAACCGTGGGCCGTCAACGGGCCCGTATTCGATTCGTCGCGGCTGATGGTCGAGGCCGCGATGCAGGGTGCGGGCGTTGCACTCGCGCCTGCCTGCATGTTCGCGCGCGAACTGCAGCTCGGCCAGCTCGCGCGGCCGCTCGACATCGACGTGCGCGCGGGCGGCTACTGGCTCACGTCGCTGAAGTCGAAACCGCTGACGCCCGCGATGACGCTCTTTCGCGACTGGATCGTCGCGGAAGCGGCCGGCGCGGCGGCGGCCGGGTAACGCGGCGTCGCTTGTCCACAGAAAGTGTTGGCAAGGATGTGGATATCCTGGGTACCCGCGGCCTAAGCCCTTGATCGCGCACGCATTCACGTGCAGATGCACGGAGCGGGCAGCCTTGGCGCGCGGGCTTCGCGCATGCGGCCCCTGTCGATCGGATCGTCAACCATTGCGACGCAATCGATTGCAAGTTGTCCACAGATTTTGTTGGCAAGCCTGTGGATATCCGTCAGATCGGACGCATAACATCTTGATACACAAGGGGATTCGATCCACGGACCTTGACCGGTCAATGGTGTGGCACCGGAATGGTTGTCGAACCGCACGCCTTGCACGCGCGGCGCGCCCGGCCCGGGGACGGGCGGTTCTCCACAGATTGTGTTGGCAAGCTTGTGGATATCCTGCGTATCGGGCACCTAACTGATTGAGCGCACGGGGTTTTGTGCCGCGTCCACCGAATCGGGCAGCGCGTGCGCGGCCCGTGCATCAGTGACGGTCGAGGCCGCCGCGCAATTCGCTCGCCTTGTCGCGCAGCGCTTCGTAGCCGGAACGCGCATGCTCGGGCAGATCGGGATCGCCGATCAGCGCGCCGAGCGTTTCGATCAGGCTGAACAGGATGCCCTTCGCCGCGCCGACCGCAATGCTCTGCGATTCGATCGACTTGTGCAGGTGGTCGACCGCCGCTTCGAGATTCTCGAGCTTGTGCTCGCCGTCGTCGGGCCGGTTGTCGGTCGTCATCGTCTACCTCCGCCATCGTTCAAGGGTCATGTCACGATTCTATGCCGCTGCGCGCGAACGTGGCGCGACATCGCGCAACGTTCGCGCGGCACCGCGCTACAGCACCGCGACCACCTGCACGCGGCCCGGCTGCTCCGCCGCCGCGATGACCTGGCCGTCGACACGGCGGAACGTCAGCGACACGGTTTCGTCGCCGACGCGCAGCGCATCGATCCGCAGCCAGTCGACGCCTTCCGGCAATGCCGGGCGCTCGACGCGCACCTCGTGGCGCGACGCGTCGATGCTCACGCCGAGGCACGCCTGCAGCATCATGAACGGCGCGCCGGCCGCCCACGCCTGCGGCAGGCAGGCCACCGGATACGCGGTCGGCGGTTCGCCGCGCCGGCGCGGGAACCCGCAGAACAGCTCCGGCAGGCGCATCTCGAAGCTCACCGCCGCCTCGAACAGCGCACGCAGCAGATTCACCGCGGCCGTCTTGTCGCCGTAGCGCGCCAGGCCGCGCGCGATCAGCGCATTGTCGTGCGGCCACACCGAACCGTTGTGATAGGCCATCGGATTGAAGCGCGGCTGGCCGGCCGCCAGCGTGCGGATGCCCCAGCCCGTCTGGAACAGCGCCGAGCCGAGCACGCCCGCGACCGCCGCGCCGCGCTCGGCGTCGGGCAGCCCGAATGCCAGCAGGTGGCCCGCGTTCGACGCGGACACGCGGCACAGCTCGCCATGACCGTCGAGCGCGATCCCGTAGAAATCGCCTTCCGGCATCCAGAACAGCGCATCGACCTGGTCGCGCAGCGTCTTCGCGCGCAACGCATAGCGCGTCGCGTCGGCCGCATGGCCGCGCCGGCGCGAGCACGCCGACATCGCGTCGAGCGCCGCGCACGCATAGGCCTGCACTTCGACGAGTGCGATCGGCCCGTCCGGGAAACGGCCATCCGCGTGGAACACCGAATCGTGGCTGTCCTTCCAGCCCTGGTTCGCGAGGCCGCGCTCCGACGTGCGCTGGTAATCGAGCAGCCCGTACGGGTTGCGGTCGCACTTGTCGATCACCCATTGCGCGGCGCGCTCGAGCGCGGGCCACAGCTCGTCGATCAGCGCATCGTCGCCGGTGCGTTCGGCATAGGCGCCCGCGAGCACGATGAACAGCGGAGTCGTATCGACGCCGCCGTAGTACAGCGCGAACGGCACCTCGCCCGTCGCGGCCATCTCGCTGCGGCGGAACTCATGCATGATCTTGCCGGGCTCCGCATCGCGGAACGCGGAGGTCTCGCGCGCCTGATGCTCGGCGAGAAAACGCAGCACGCCGCGCGCGAGCGACGGCTGCAGCCACAGCATCTGCAGCGACGTGATGATCGCGTCGCGGCCGAACGGCGTCGAGAACCACGGAATGCCCGCATACGGGTACGGCCCCGTGTCGAGCTGCGTCGTGAGCAGCCCGAGATCCGCGAGCGAACGATCGAGCCAGGCGTCGAACAGCGGATTGCCGGTGTTCACGCGCGCCATCGACTCGCGCCGTGCGCGCATCTCGCGATGCACGCCGACGAGCGCGGTGCGCAGCGCGACGCGGCCGCATCCGGGCCCTTCGGCCTGCGCGGGCCCGAGCGTCGCATCGACGGTCAGGTAGATCGACACGCACGCCTGCGCGGCGATCGTCAGCGTGTAGTCGGCGCGATCGACCGACAGCGCGTCCGGCGCCGGCGAGAAATGCACGGTCACGTTGCGCTCGACGCTGTCGAGGCCGTCGTAGCGCAGCCGCACCGCGCCCGCGTCGACGCGCGGCGCGCCCACCGTGCCGCGCTTCGGCCGCTGCGTGCCGCGCACTTCGAACATGTCCTTGAAATCGGCCGCGAACGACAGCGACAGCGGCACCTCGGCTTCGCTCGCGCCGTAGTTCGTCAGCGTCAGCGCTTCGTACAGCACGTCGCCCGCGAGCACGCGCATGCGCTCGATATGGATCACGCCCTCGGGCGTCTCCTTGCCGCCGAGCGGCGGCAGCGGGCGGTTCGTCAGGTGCGCGGTGAACGACGCGTTGTCGGCGCTCGTCGCACCCGACAGCAGCGACGGCGCGCGGCCGCCGAACGTCAGGCGCCAGGTCGACAGCACGCGCATGTCGTCGACGAACAGGCCGTCGTCATGCCCGCCGATGTCGCCGAGCGCGTCGCTGACCACGAACGCGTCGCCGGATTTCAGCACGTACTGGTTGTTGCGCGCGAGAACCTGCGGATCGGCTTCGGGCGCGATGAAGGCGGGACCCGACGCGGGGGTCGCGGCAATCGGCGCGACTTGCGGCGCCTGCGTCGTCGTGGCTTCGGCGTGGTTCGGCATCGATGCTCCTGTGTCGAGGCGCAACGCGCGGCGCGCGTCGCGTGTTTCGCACAGGATAGGCCAGAACGGCGAACGTGCGCAGCGACGAAACGGCCGCGGCGCGGGGCGACGTTGCTTCGTCGCCTCGCGCCGCGTATGGGCACATCAGTTGCCGGTCAGAATTTCCACAGGATGTTGCCGAGGATCGCGTTGTCGCGCACGCCGCTGCCGAATTGGCCGCTGTACGTGAGGCCGAGCGTCAGGCGCTTCGTGATGTTCGCGTCGATGCCGGCTTCGAGCACCGCGCTGTCGCGAGCAATCGGCACGCCCGACACCTGGAACGACGTGCCGCCGTTCGCGAACGTGAACGCCGACGACGGCCGCACGTTGCCGAACGCATGCCGCCAGCCGACCGTCCCGCGCGCGGTGAACGTGCCGCTCGCGATCGAGCCGAGCTGCGACGCCGCACGCAGGCCGAGCGTCGAGAAGCCGACGTGGGTCGTCTCGCCGCCGGCGCGCAGCGCGGCCGCGCCGCCGGTTTCCGTATAGCCGTCGGTATGCAGGTTCACATACGCGAGGCCCGCGAACGGTTCGATCGCAACCGGCCCGACCGGCACCGCGTAGCCGACTTCGCCGAACACCTGCGCCGAATGCGCGTTGTAGCCGGCCGAATCGTGATCGGAGAAGCCCGCGAAGCCCGGATAGCGGTCGCTGTTGATCCGATACCACGTGTACGACGCGCCGCCGCGCACGCCGAGTGCGCCATACTGCGCGCCGCCGTACAGCGACACGTAGTAGCTGTTCACCGCCGCCGACGAACTCTGGTCGTTGTCGAGCGAGCTGTGCGTGACGCCCGCGGCCAGACCCGCGCGCCACTTGTCGTTGAGCGCCATGTCGGCGCCGGCGATGAAGCCCGTCATGCTGCGGTTGATCGACGACGCGTTGCCGTCGCCCCCGAGCCGGCTACGACCGCCGAACGCTTGCCCCCAGACGACCGGCTGATAGGGCGTCCCGCCGTAGCACCCGGCGCGCGAACCGATTCGGCGTTCTGGCGGCAGCGTCGGATCCGCCACGCCGGCCGTGTTGTCGCCGCACAGCGCGGCGCCGCCCGACGACAGGGCCGCGAGCGGGCCCGATCCGGGTGCGAGGCCCTGACGAACGCGATCGGTCACCGCATCGCGCACGTAGCGGCTGTCGAGCAGCAGCATGCTCTTCAGGCTCGCCTGCAGCTCGCCGTCGAGCAGCCCGTACGCGCGGCGTGCGGTCGGCGCGTCGGTCGTCAGCACCGTGTCGTACAGCGGATTGCCGGTGCCGAGCGCGGCCACCGCGGTTGCGACCGAGCGCTGGTTCGGCGTCGTCGCGACGTCGGGCAGCGCCGTGCCGTTCTGAGCCAGTTGCAGATACACGTGACCCGGATCGTAGCTGAGGGTCGGCGTCAGGAACGCATAGTTCGCACTCACCTGGGCGAACGCGCCCTGCACGCCCGACGACGCACTGAGGATCGTGTACGTCGTGCCCGGCTGATAGGTGCTCTGGTTCGCGAGCACCTGCACGGTGCCGCCGTTCAGCGTCGCCGTGCCGCTCGCCGCGAGGCTGCCGCTTTGCTGCGGCGTGGCGGCGACCTGGAACGTCGAACCCGGCTGGAACGTGACGTTGCCGCCCACGTTCAGCGCCGCGCCCGGTTGCGTGGCGGCCGCCGTCGCGCCGCCCTGCACCACGAGGCCGCCGATCGTACCGGTGCCCGTCACCGTCGCACCGTTCTGCACGGTGACGGTCGACTGGCCGAGTGAACCGTTGACGGCGAGCGTGCCTGCGCTGACCGTGGTCGGGCCGCTCAGCGTGCTCGTGCCGGTCAGCGTGAGTTGCCCGGTTCCGGCCTGGGTCAGCGAGCCGGTACCGGACAGTACGCTCGCGATCGTCACGTTGCCCGATTGATTGACGACCAGCGCACCGTTGTCGACGACGTCGCCGGCCACGCTGCCCGACGTGCCGCCGTTGCCGAGTTGCAGCGTGCCGCCGGCTGCGATCGTGGTGCCGCCCGTGTACGTGTTGCCGCCGGTCAGTACCTGCGTGCCGCTCGCCACCGTCACGCCGCCCGTGCCGCCGATCGTGCCGCCGAACGTGCTGCTGCCGCTGCCGTTCAGCGCCAGCGCGTTCGCGCCGAGATTCACGTTCGTGCCGGCCGTACCCGAGAGCCCGCCGATCGTTTGCGCGCCGGTCGCACCGCTCACGTCGAACGTCGCGCCCGTGCCCGCGAGATTCACCGTGCCGGTCGACGCCAGGCTGCCGCCCGCGCCGAGCGCCAGCGTGCTGCCGCCGCCGATCGTCGTGCCGCCCGTGTACGTGTTCGCGCCCGTCAGCGTTTGCGTGCCGGTGCCGGCGAACGTCACCCCGCCCGTCCCGCCGATCGCGCCGCCGAACGTACCGTTGCCGCTGCCGTTCAACGTCAGCGCATTCGCGCCGAGATTCACGTTCGTGCCGGCCGCGCCGGACAGCGTGCCGAGCGTCTGCGCGGCCGTCGCGCCGCTCACGTCGAACGTCGCGCCCGCGCCCGCGAGGTTCAGCGCGCTGCCGGACACGAGGCTGCCGCCCGCGCCGAGTGCGAGCGTGCTGCCGCCGTTGATCGTCGTGCCGCCGGTATACGTGTTCGCCCCCGTCAGCGTTTGCGTGCCCGTACCGGCGACGGTTACACCGCCCGTCCCGCCGATCGTGCCGCCGAACGTACCGTTGGTGCCGCCATTCAGCGTCAGCGCATTCGTGCCGAGGTCGACGTTCGTGCCGGCCGCACCGGTCAGCGTGCCGATCGTCTGCGCGCCGGTCGCGCCGCTCAGATCGAGCGTCGCACCGGCGCTGGCGAGGTCCACCGCGCCGGTCGATGCGAGGCTGCCGCCCGCACCGAGTGCGAGCGTGCCGCCGCCGCTGATCGTGGTGCCGCCCGTGTACGTGTTCGCGCCCGTCAGCGTCTGCGTGCCGCTGCCGGCCAGCGTCAGGCCGCCGGTGCCGCCGATCGCGCCGCCGAACGTGCTGCTGCCGTTGCCGTTCAGCGTCAGCCCGTTGCCGCCGAGGTTCACGTTCGTGCCGGCCGCGCCGGTCAGCGTGCCGAGCGTCTGCGCGGCCGTCGCGCCGCTCAAGTCGAACGTCGCCCCCGCGCCCGCGAGGTCCAGCGTGCTGCCGGACGCCAGGCTGCCACCCGCGCCGAGCGCCAGCGTGCTGCCGGCGCCGATCGTCGTGCCGCCCGTATAGGTGTTCGCGCCGGACAGCGTCTGCGTGCCGGTACCCGACAACGTGAGACTGCCGGTGCCGCCGATCACCCCGCCGAACGTGCCGCTGGCCGTGCCGCCGAGCGTCAGGGCGTTGCCGCCCAGATTGACGTTCGTTCCCGCGACGCCCGACAGCGCACCGAGCGTTTGACCGCCTGTCGCGCCGCTCAGGTCCAGCGCCGCGCCCGCGCCGGCAAGGTTCATCGTGCCGGTCGACGCGAGGCTGCCGCCTGCGCCGAGCGCCAGCGTGCCCGCGTTGATCGTCGTGCCGCCTGTATAGGTGTTCGCGCCGGTCAGCGTCGTGGTCGCCGCGCCGTCCTTCACGAGGCTCCCCGTGCCGGAAATCGCGCCACCGAGCGTGAGACTGTTGCTGCCGCCCAAGGTGAGTGCGGCACCCGTGCCGAGATTGACCGCGTTGCCCACCGACAACGCGGCATTCGTATCGAGCGTCGCCGCGCCGCCGACGGTCAGCGCGCCGAAACCGAGTGCGCCGCCGTTGCCGAGCACGAGGCTGCCGCTATTCAGGTTCGTGCCGCCCGTGTAGATGTTTGTGCCGGTCAGCGTCTGCGTGCCGGTGCCCGCCAGCGTCAGACTGCCCGTGCCGCCGATCACCCCGCCGAACGTGCCGCTGGCCGTCCCGCCCAGCGTCAGCGCGTTGGCCCCCAGGTTGACGTTCGTTCCCGCCACGCCCGACAACGCGCCGAGCGTTTGACCGCCTGTCGCGCCGCTCAGGTCCAGCGTCGCGCCCGCGCCGGCAAGGTTCATCGTGCCGGTCGATGCCAGGCTGCCGCCCGCGCCGAGCGCCAGCGTCCCCGCGTTGATCGTCGTGCCGCCCGTATAGGTGTTCGCGCCGGTCAGCGTGGTGGTTGCCACACCATCCTTCACGAGGCTGCCCGCGCCGGAAATCGCACCGCCCAGCGTGAGGCTGTTGCTTCCGCCCAAGGTGAGTGCGGCGCCCGTGCCGAGATTGACCGCATTGCCCACCGACAACGCGGCATTCGTATCGAGCGTCGCCGCGCCGCCGACGGTCAGCGCGCCGGAACCGAGCGCCCCGCCGTTGCCGAGCACGAGGCTGCCGCTATTCAGGTTCGTGCCGCCCGTATAGGTGCTCGCGCCGTTCAGCGTTTGCGTGCCGGTGCCCGCCAGCGTCAGACTGCCGGTGCCGTCGATCGTGCCGCTGAACGTGCCGCTGGCCGTCCCGCCCAGCGTCAGCGCGTTGGCGCCGAGGCTCACGCTCGTACCCGCCACGCCCGACAGCGCGCCGATCGCCTGCGCACTGCCCGTACTGATGTCGAGCGCCGCCCCTGCGTTGGCGAGATCCACCGTTCCCGTTGCCGCGAGGCTGCCGCCCGCGCCGAGCGCCAGCGTGCCCGCGTTGATCGTCGTGCCGCCCGTATAGGTGTTCGCGCCGGTCAGCGTCGTGGTCGCCGCGCCGTCCTTCACGAGGCTGCCCGCGCCGGAAATCGCGCCCCCGAGCGTGAGACTGTTGCTGCCGCCCAGGGTGAGTGCGGCGCCCGTGCCGACGGTGATCGCATTGCCGACCGACAGGCTCGTGGTCGTATCGAGCGTCGCCGCGCCGCCGACGGTCAGCGCGCCGGTGCCCAGCGCCCCGCCGTTGCCGAGCACGAGGCTGCCCGCGTTCAGCACCGTGCCGCCCGCGTAGGTATTCGCGCCGGACAGCGTGAGCGCCGCCGCGCCGTTCTTCACGAGACCGCCGCCACCCGCGACCACGCCACCCAGGCCGAGATCGGCGCTGCCACCGAGCGTCAGCGTCGTGCCCGTCGCGATGTTGACGCCGTTCGCGAGCGACACGTTGGCAGTGGCATCGAGCGTCGACGAACCGTTGACATTCACCGCGCCGAGGCCGAGCGACGTATTGCTGCCGACGACGAGGTTGCCGCCGTTCAGGTTCGTGCCGCCCGTGTACGTGTTCGTGCCGGTCAGCGATTGCGTACCGGTACCCGACAGCGTCAAGCTGCCGGACCCGCCGATCGTGCCGGCATAGGTGGCATTGATGCTGCCGCCGAGCGTCAGCGAATTGGCGCCGAGGTCCACGTTCGTGCCGGCCGCGCCGGCCAGCGCGCCGATCGTCCGCCCGCCCGACGCGGCGCTCATATCGAACGTTGCGCCCGCACCGGTCAGGTTGACCGTGCCGGTCGCCGACAGACTGCCGGCCCCGCTCAGCGCGAGCGTGCCGCTGTTGATGGTCGTGTCGCCCGTATACGTATTCACGCTGCTCAGCGTCGTGGTTGCCGCGCCGTTCTTCGTGAGGCCGCCGCTTCCGCTGATCGCGCCGGTCAGCCCGAGATCGTTGCTGCCGCCGATCGTCAGCGTCGAGCCGGTCGCGAGATTGACCGCGTTGCCGAGCGTCACGTTCGTGCTGGTGTCGAGCGACGCCGACGCGTTGACGTTCAGCGCGCCGGTGCCGAGCGCCGAATTGTTGCCGACCACCAGCCCGCCGGCATTCAGGTTCGTGGCGCCCGTGTAGCTGTTCGCGCCGGACAGCGTCAGCGTGCCGCCGTCGTTCTTCGTCAGCGCACCGCCGCCCGACACCGTGCCGGACAGCGTCAGCCCGGTCGCGCCCTGCACCGTCAGCCCGCCCGCGCCAAGCGACACGTTGTTGGACACGTCGAGCCCCGCCGTGCCCGCCTGCAACGCGCCGCCGTTGCCCGTGACGGTACCGGTGCCGAGCGACGCGTTGTCGTTGATGATCGCCACGCCGCCCGTCAGCGTCGCGTCCTGCGCGGTGGACGCGCCGTTGATCGTCCAGTTGCCGCTCGTGACGTCGAGGTGATTGAAGTTGATGTAGTTGTTGACCGCGATCGTGCCGTTCGCCGCGACGCCCTGCTGCAGGTTGAGCGTATTGTTGCCGCCCGCGCCGCCGTCGACGACGCCGGTTGCCGCCACGCCGAGCGTGACCGGGCCGACCGTGATGTTGAACGCGCCGCCGGTGCCGCCGGCCGTATTGACCGACGAGCCCGTCACGGCATTGAACGTATTCGTGCTGTTCGCCCCCATCGACACGCCGCCGTTGATCGTGCCCGAGTTGGTGAACGTATTGCCCTGTCCCGGTGTGCCGCTCGAACCCAGCGACACGCGACCGGTGATCGTTCCGCTGTTCGTCATGTTGACCGTGCCGCCGCCGTACGCGGCGACCACCGGCGCATCGGCGCCGACGAGGGTCGCGCCGACCAGCGGGGAGGAGCCGATCGTACCCGTGTTCGTAATCGTCGACGTGCCGCCCGTGCCGTTTTGAACCGACAGCGCCATGCCCGTCACGCCGCTGACCGCGACGCCGGTCGAGCCCATCATCGTGCCGTTGTTGGTCACGGTCGTGGTGCTCGCCGCCGCGTTGCCGACCACCGCACCGCTCGACAGCACGCCGAGCCCCGAGCCGAGCGCCGACGGGTCGATCGTGCCGTTGTTGGTCAGCGTGACGTTACTGCCGGTCAACGACATCGCCGTGCCGCCGACACCCAGCAGCACGCCGACGGTCGCACCGGGATTGACCGTCGCGTTCAGGTTGTTGGCGCTGTTCGAATAACTGGGCGCCAGCGGATTTGCGACGCCGGAACAGGTCACCGTGGTGCCCGCCGTGCTGCAGGTCGCATAGGCGGGGACAATGCCCGCGCCCGACAGCGCCAGAAACACGCCGGTGGGCAACAGCAGTCGCGGAAACGGCTCACTCGTTTTTTTCGGACGGACAGGGTTCATGCTTTCCCTCTTTATTGATTTCGGCTTTGGTATTGGTATTGCGGCCGCAACGGACGGCACGCAGCAGAAAATCGCGGATAAAAGCGTCCTCCCCGGCAATCGCGATGCGCTGTCGGTTTATTCGTGATGAGTTTTTTTATCGGCCCGGGAATGCAGCTGCGGAACTAGTCGAATGACATGATGGCGGCCCCTGGTTTCTGCAGCGACTTTCTGGTTGATTTGATTACTGCCCGCTTTCGTCAGACTAGGCTATATCAAAGTCAAACCGTTTTCCAGTCGATATTTTCCCAACGGATCAACGGCCGACGATTATGTACTTTTTTTACTTTCTGACGGACACGCAGTAAAAACATGCGACGCACTCTTCGCCGGCTTTCCTTGATTTTTCGCAAAGACAGCGGTTGTTCCGCATCGGTGGAAACACCGATATATCGTCCTGATTCAATACGCGCGGATTTTGCATCGCAATATTTTTACCGCGACGAATGATCCATGCAGATAATCAACGTCCGCTTAATAAATCGATCGAATCCGGATTATGGAACTGTCGGCGAAATTGTTTTGATTTTTCGCTCGCAAGAATCTGTAACGCGAATCGTTATTATTTATTCATTGCCCGTGACATTCGCGCGGCAGGCGCGAGACGACGGGAAACCGGAGAAAACAAACGAAACCGCTCGCACCGGAAGCGCGCGCTTGCGGGCCGCCCCGTCACGAAAACAGGCGCATCAGATAAAGCATCGGCCGAAACGAAACCGGCCGCGCATCGGGATTCACCCACAGCCGCACCGCATACACCGCGTAGGCCGGCACCTCGCGCCAGCTCGAATAGAGATCGCGCCACTGGAAGCGGCGCGGATACGCGGCGGAGATGTTCGACCGCGCAATGCCGACGCGCTCGAACGCGAGGCGCGCCCGCGCGAGGTGGTAATACTGGCTGACGATCAGCACGCGCGACAGGCGATGCGCGCGCAGGTAGGCAAGCGTGTGCTGCGCGGTCGCGAGCGTGTTGTCGCCCTGGTCGTCGACGGCGATCCGGTCCGCCGGCACGCCGCGCGCCACGAGGTAGTCGCGCATGGCCGTCGCCTCGTTCAGCCCGGGGCCGTCGATCGCGCCGCTGACCAGAAACGCCGGGCACTGCCCCGCGCGGTAACAACGCACGCCGACATCGAGCCGGGCCGCGAGCACGGGCTTCGGCGCGCCGGTTTCGTCGAGCGCGTTGCCGAAGATCACGGCGACGTCCGCCGGGTCGCTCGGCATCCGCATGCCATGGACGACGATCGCGGCGGCCGCCGCTGCCCAGACGCACGCGACGACGGCCAGCACGCGGCCGGCCCGGGCCGCGAAGCCCCGTTTGGTTCGATGTTTCAAGGTATTCGGTCTCTCAGGTGTCGTCGGGCGCGTCGGCCGGCCCGGCCCCGAACGGGCGCGTCACGCTAGCACGGCGCGCCCGCGCCTGTCCATGCGATGGACCGATGCCCGCCGAGCGGGCCGGCCACCGGGAGATCGAAAAAATGTGAAGGCGTGCGCCGGGCCGCGGCCGGCAGCACCGGCCGGCTCAATCGGCCGGGCACATCGCGAGCCGCCCCATCGCCTCGCCGGCGCCGCGCACCGCGCAGGTGGCCGGCTCGTCGGCGATCCGCGCGACCAGCCCGGTCTCGTCGTACAGCAGGCGTTCGAGATCGGCGAGCAATGCGCCGCCGCCGGTGAGCACCACGCCGCGATTCGCGATGTCGGTCACGAGTTCGGCCGGCGCATTTTCCAGCACCGACTTCACCGCGCCGATCACCTGCTTGAGCGGTGCGGCCAGCGCGTCCGCGACGTCGTGATTGGACAGCTCGACCGAGCGCGGCAGGCCGTCGCCGATGCTGCGGCCGACGGCGCGGGTCGACGTGCGCGGCACCGCGCTGGTGGCCGAGCCGATCGTCTTCTTCACGTGCTCCGCCGTCTGCTCGCCGAGCAGCACGCCGTACAGGTTGCGGACGTGGTTGACGATCGCCGCGTCGAACTGGCTGCCGCCGACGCGAATCGCCTCCCGGTACACGATGCCGCCGAGCGCGACGACCGCGACTTCGGTCGTGCCGCCGCCGATGTCGATGATCATCGAGCCGACCGGCTCGGTCACCGGCAAACCCGCGCCGAGCGCGGCCGCCAGCGCTTCCTCGATCAGTTCGACCTCCGATACGCCGGCCGCGAACGCGGCCTCGCGGATCGCGCGGCGCTCGACGGCCGTCGCGTCGGACGGCACGCACAACGTGACCTCGACGCGGCGGCTGAAGCGCGAGCGGGTGCGCGACATGTCGATGAAGCTGCGGATCATCTGCTCGGCCGCATGCGCGTCCGCGATCACGCCGTGCCGCATCGGCCGCACGGCTTCGAGATGCCCCGGTTCGCGGCCGAGCAGCGCCTTCGCGAGCTCGCCGACGGCCTCGAGCGTCGGCCGCGCGTCGCTCGCGCCGCCCTTGCGGAAGCAGACGACCGACGGCTGGTTCAGCACCACGCCGCGTTCGTGCGTATAGATCCGCGTACTCGCCGTTCCCGGGTCGATCGCAACGGGTTGCGCAAACAACTTTCCGAACAGCGGTGTCGACATATCAAACCTTTGTGAGGGAACGGGCCGGGACAGCCGCGCCGCACATTTTGCCGCGCGTCCATGCCGCCCCATCACGAGCTTAGCGGCAAATCGTTCCGATACTTTAGGCAATTCCGATGATTTTTTCGCGGCGGAATTGCCGGATGGGGCGTTTCGGGCACGTCCGTCCACGCAACGGCCGCTCGCGTCGGGCCTGTAAAACACGGTAATCTCTCGGTCTTGCCTGCTCCCGGCAGGCCTCAGACGCACGATCACGCCAGGTATGTTCACCATGACAGCGACCGTTTCCTTCCGCCGGGCGCCGGTGCGCCCGCTCTGCACGACGCTCGTTGCCTTCTGGTGCTGCACGGTCTTCGCGCAACCGCTGCCGGCCGCCGAACCCGCCGCCGCCCAGACCGCTGCCGCCAATGCGCCGGCTGCCCCCGCACCCGCCGCACCCGCTGCGGCGGCGCACACCTGCACGGCCGACGGCGGCTCGGCCGGCCGGCCGTCGATCGGCCTCGTGCTGTCCGGCGGCGGCGCGCGCGGCTACGCACACCTCGGTGTCCTGAAAGTACTGGAGGACAACCGGATTCCGATCGACTGCATCGCGGGCACCAGCATGGGCGCCGTGGTCGGCGGCCTGTACGCGAGCGGGATGGCGGCCGACGAGATGCAGAAGCGGCTGTCCGAGGTCAACCTGGCGGATATCGCGTTCGACGTGACGGACCGCGCGGACCTGCCGCAAACCAGCCGCGAAGACGAACGCCTGTACATCAACGGGCTGACGCTCGGCTTCGGCAAGAAAGGCGTCAAGGCGCCGGTCGGCCTCGTCCAGGGCAACCGGCTGCAGGCACTGCTCGCGAACTGGACGGCCGCCGTGCCGACCAACCAGCCGTTCGACCAGCTGCCGATCCCGTACCGCGCGGTCGCGACCGACCTGCAGACCGGCCAGATGGTCGTGCTCGACCACGGCTCGCTGCCGCTCGCGATTCGCGCGAGCATGGCGATGCCGGGCCTGTTCGCGCCGGCCGAGATCAACGGGCGCGCGCTCGTGGACGGCGGTCTCGTCAGCAACCTGCCCGTCGACACCGCGCGGCAGATGGGCGCGAACGTCGTGATCGCCGTCGACATCGGCTCGCAACTGCGCCCGCTCGACGCGCTCGCATCGCCGGCCGACGTGATGCAGCAGATGGTCGGCATCCTGATCCGCCAGAACGTGACCGCCCAGCGCAAGCAGCTCGACGCGCAGGACGTGCTGCTCACGCCGGACCTCGGCGCGCTCGCGTTCACCGATTTCCAGAACGCGAAACAGGCGATCGCCGCCGGCGAGATCGCCGCGACCGCGGCGCTGCCGAAGCTGCGGCGGTTCGCGCTCACGCCGGAACAGTACGCGGCCTACCGGTCCGCGCACGCGCAGCCGCTGCCGCCGCCGATCCGGATCACACGCATCGACATCAAGACCAGCGGCGGCGTGCCGAAGCGCGTCGTCAGCAACGCGCTGCACGTGAAGCCCGGCGACATCTACGATCCGAAGACCGTCAGCCAGGATCTGCTCGGGCTCACGACGGGCGGCAACTTCGAGAGCGTCACACAGCAGATCGTGAGCCGCGGCGACGACAACGTGCTCGAGATCGACGCGCGCGAGAAGTACTGGGGGCCCAACTTCCTGCTGTTCGGGCTCGGCATGTCGAGCAGTTCGACCGACGAAGGCGGCTTCCGCCTGCACGTCGGCTACCGGCGGCCGTGGCTCACGGAGTCGGGGCTGGAATTCCGCGCGGACACGACGATCGGCAGCGACCTGCAGTCGGCGCGCGTCGAATTGCGCCAGCCGCTGTCGACTGCGTACGGCGTGTACCTGTCGCCGTACGCGGAGTATCAGCGTCGCTACGCGAACCTGTACGACGACTCCGGCGACGTGAAAATCACGCAGTACCTGATGCAGACGGCGCGCGCCGGGATCGACCTCGGCCTGCCGATCGCGCGGCTCGGCGATTTCCGCGTCGGCCTCGGTTACGTGACGGGGCACGGCTCGCCGACCTACAACCTGCCGTTCCCGGCAGACGACGGCAGCGGCCAGAGCCTGCTGTGGCCGAGCTTCACGTCGCAGGCGCTGATCGCGCGGGCGCGGCTCGTCATCGATCAGCTCGACGATCCGATGTTCCCGCGCAAGGGTTATTTCGGCGAACTGCGGGTCGAACGCTCGCTGGTGTCGCGCAACGGCGGCTCGGCGCAGGCATTCGCCGACGAGACCAGCAACGCGCCTTATACCGAGATCTACGGCAAGGCGATGATTGCGCAGCAGTTCGGCCGGCACAGCGTCAGCGCGACGATCGAAGGCGGCAAGAGCATCGGCGGCACCAACCTGATCAACGCGTTCAACTTCACGCTCGGCGGCTTCCAGCATCTGTCCGCCTATGCGGCCGACCAGTTGAACGGCAACGAGCTCGCGTACGGGCAGATCACGTACATGAACCAGTTGATGACGTTCAACGCGTCGCCGGTCAAGGCGCTGTCGGTGGGCGCCAGCGCGGAAGTCGGCAACGTGTGGTCGAGCGGCCAGAAGATCGGCGGCGGCGCGCTCAAGCAGAGCTACACGTTCTTCACGAGCCTGTCGACCGCGTTCGGGCCCGTCTATATCGGCGTGGCGCTCGCACCCGGCGGCCGACGCAACTTCTACCTGCAGCTCGGCCGCACCTACTGAGCATGCGCGGATGCCGCGTCGGCGGCATCCGTGCCGAGCGGCGCGCGACGTCGCACTAGACCGGCCAGCTGATCTCGAACCGCGCGCCGCCAAGTTCGACCGGATCGACGACCGCGATCCGGCCGTTGTGCGCGTGGAGCACCTGCCGCGTGATCGAGAGGCCGAGCCCGTAGCCGCCGGTGCGACGGTCGAGACGCACGAACGCGTCGAAGATCCGTTCGCGCTCGCTTTCCGGCACGCCCGGGCCGTCGTCCTCGACGAAGATCCCGATGTTGCCGTGCACGAGCGCGATCCCGACGACGATCCGTGCGTTCGCGTACTTGCTCGCGTTGCGCAACAGGTTGCGCATCGCATACGACATCAGCCGACGGTCCATCTTCACGCGCAGATCCGATCCGATCGCGACGCGGGCCTCGATCGTACGGTCCGGATACAGCAGTTGCGCGTCGTTCACCTGGTGCTCGAACCACGCGACCGGCGCGGTCATCTCGAGGTTCGACTGCAGCGAGCTGTATTCGAGCCGCGCGTACGTGAGGCTCATGTCGATCAGCTCCTCGAGCTCGGTCACGTCCTGCGCGATGCTCTCGAGCGCGCCCTGGTATTCGGCCGCCGAACCCGGTTCGCGCAGCATTTCGAGCGCGAAGCGCACGCGCGCGAGCGGCGTGCGCAGTTCGTGCGAGATCCCGTTCGTCAGATCGCGCTGCGCGGCGATCAGCCGCTCCATGCGCATCGCGAGCGCATTCAGCGTGCGCGCGAGCGGGCCGATGATCACGCTGTGCGATTCGCGGGCGCGCGTGTTGAAGCGCCCGCCGGTGAAGTCGATTGCGCGCTCGCGCACCATCACGAGATCCGACCAGACCGGCCGCATCCACCGGTACGCGGCGAGCGCGGGCGCGGTGAACACGAACGCGAGCACGATCCAGATGTCGCCCGGCAGCGAGTCGAACGCATGCCACACGACCTGCGGCGACAATTCGACGCACAACGCGAGCGCGGGCACCAGCGCGGTGAGCAACACGAGGCCGATCAGATGCAGGTAGGTGCGCACGTACAGGCGCGACCAGCTCGGAATGCGGTCGGCGCGCGTGTCGGTCCACGCGCGGCGGAAATGCAGCCAGCGCCATTTGACGTAGCGCAGCGTCGGCAGCGGCGGTGCATCGGGGTGCGAACGGGTTCGTCGAATCATCGCGGCTCCCGGCCGGCGGGCGGAATGCCCGCGCGGAACGTGACGGCGTCGCGCGACGGCGGCGTCATTCCCACGCGTGCTTGCTGAATTGATAACCCTTGCTGCGGATCGTCTTGATCCGCTGCGGGTTGCTCGCGTCGTCGCGCAGCTTGCGGCGCAGCTTCGAGATACGCCCGTCGATCGTGCGGTCGAGGCCGTCGAATTCGACGCCGCGCAGCTGCAGCATCAGATCATCGCGGCTGACGACTTCGCCCGCGTGGCACACGAGCGCCCACAGCAGGTCGAATTCGGCCGACGTCAGATCGGGCGTGCTGCCGTCGGGCAGCACGACGGTGCGGTCGGTGCGGTCGATCGAGAACTTGCCGAACGCGTAGCGCTCGGGCTGCGGCGCGGTGCTCTCGGCCGCGCGCGCGGGCGCGCGGCGCAGTTGCGCCTTGATCCGCGCGAGCAGGATGCGCGGCTCGACCGGCTTGTGCACGTAGTCGTCCGCGCCGAATTCGAGGCCGAGCAGCTCGTCGAACGGTTCGTCGCGCGCCGTCACCATGATGATCACGCCGTCGTACTGCTTGCGCGCCTCGCGGCAGATTTCGAAGCCGTCCTTGCCCGGCAGGTTCACGTCGAGGATGACGAGATCGGGACGAATGGACAGGATCGCCGGCACCGCGGCATCACCATGCAGCACGGTGTCGACTTCATAGTCGTTCTTGCGCAGGTAGCCGGCGATCAGCGTGGACAAGCGGGTGTCGTCTTCGACGAGCAGGATGCGAAAAGACATGGGCGGCGGTCGGATCATCGGGGAAGCCACGGGGGCGCCGGCGGGTGCCGGACGCCGGCCCTCGGCCGAAACGTACCGCATGATACTGCGCCAGCCGCTCGCCTGTTTGCCGGTCTTGAAAATAAGGGCGCGATTCGGGCCGCGCTTGACGAATCGGCGCCGGGACGGTTCCATACGGGCTCGCCGGAATCCGGCCGTGCCTCTACCCTGCCTGACGTGATGAATTACCAATCGATTCTTGAACGCATCCACACCGAACTCGCCCCCTGGATCGGCCAGGGCCGGGTCGCCGACTACATCCCCGAACTCGCGAAAGTGCCCGCCGACAAGTTCGGGATGGCCGTCGTGACGCTCGACGGAAACGTTTACACCGTCGGCGACGCGCACGAGCGCTTCTCGATCCAGAGCATCTCGAAGCTGTTCGCGTGCACGCTCGCGTTTCAACTGCTGGGCGACGCGCTGTGGGAACGGGTGGGCCGCGAGCCGTCCGGCACCGCGTTCAATTCGCTGGTCCAGCTCGAAAGCGAGCGCGGCAAGCCGCGCAATCCGTTCATCAACGCCGGGGCGCTGGTCGTCACCGACGTGCTGTGCCGCCGCTTCGTGAAGGCCGAGACGGCGCTCGTCGAATTCGTGCGGCGGCTGATCGGCGCGAACGACATCAACTACGATTCGCGCGTCGCGACGTCGGAGCTGCAGCACGCGGAGCGCAACCGCGCGATGGCGCATTTCATGGCGAGCTTCGGCAACATGCAGATGCCGCCTGATACCGTGATCGACGCGTATTGTCGGCAGTGTGCGATCGAGATGAATTGCGTCGAGCTGGCCAGCGCCGCGCTGTTTCTCGCGAACGGCGGTGTCGCGCCGGCAACCGGCGAGCGGATCGTCGATTCGAGTTCCGCGAAGCGGCTGTCGGCGCTGATGCTGACCTGCGGCACCTATGATGCGGCCGGCGATTTCGTGTATCGGGTGGGGCTGCCGGCGAAGAGCGGCGTCGGCGGCGGGATCGTCGCGGTGCTGCCGGGGGAGATGGCGGTGTGCGTGTGGGCGCCGGGGCTGGATGCGAACGGGAACTCGCTGGCGGGCACGCTGGCGCTGGAGTGGTTGACGACTTATACGGGAAGGTCGATTTTTTGAAGGGGCGAAGTTGAGCGCGCGTCATTTGCCGCAACGGCGACAGGTAAATATCGGCGTACCCTCCGATGGCTCATACAAAAGATTAAAAGATGAAAATATTGCCGATCGCCGCACTAGGAATTTCATTGTTTTCTCAACTATCCGCAGCCTTTGCGGATAGTGACAACGGGAAAAGGATCTTCCTGGCGAGATGCGCCATGTGCCACGGAGCAGACGCCCGAGGAACGGGACCGTTGGCCAACAAAAGCCGCCCGCCCACGCCCGACCTTACGACACCCACCTTCAAAAAACGGCTTAATGACTATCCGGGCGTCATCGTTTCATCCGTCATACTTCGTCCAAACGGAGATCTGATTCCAAAAACCTTGCGGGAAAATGGCGTAAAGCTGCCTCCACATCCATGGACGGTTAAAGATTTTCGCGATCTGAATCAATATATGACTGGATTGATTTTAAAGAAATAGCGCGCTGAACCCCCGGATATACCGGCCGAGCGATTTCATCCATTCGCCGTATCGACGGGTCGAATCCGCAGGCCGAGGCGCTCTCACGCGTACGCGTCAGTCCGGCATCCCGTCATGGTCTCCGAGCGGTCGGGTGGGCCAGTCGACCCATCGGTCCGCGCGGGTAAGTTCGTACGCTTCGTTGAGCGGGTAACGGATACGGTTGTCGTCGCGAGGACGTTCGCCGATCACCATCAACCTGACTTCATCGTTCGTATTGTTGATGAAGGTGTGACAAATTCCGGTGCCTGCCGGAAACGCGACGGAATCGCCCTCGGCAACCGGGTGAAGCACGCCGTCGATCCATACATCGGGCTTGCCTTCGAGCACGTACACAAACTCCTGCTCGGTACTTTCGGCGTGCGGATATGACGTCCGCCGTCCGGGCAGCAGCCTGACATGATGGATTCCGATACGCGTAATGCCGAGCGCGGCGGAAAGCGGCGCGTCGAGCGCCATTGGCTCGGTATCGCCGCGATAGGAGTGGGCATCCGGTTCTTCGAGTTCAGTCCAGTGCTTAATGAAATCTGGCCGGCTCATCGGGTTTTCTCCTTTAAGTTGAACGTCCATGATAGCGGCTTGCAGAAAGGACAAAACGCGTCCGCAGCGCGCAGCATTTTGGACGTCGGGCTGCAACCGACGCGAGCGACCGTTTCGCCGATCCATGTTGACGCTGGAGTCGTTGACGGCTTATACCGAGCGGTCGACTCCTGGAACGACACGCACGAAACATTCAGATGCGATTTGCCAACAGCACGGAGAACGTCATTCATGAACGAGGAAAACGCACCGGATATCGAAATGGCAACCCACTCACCCGCCACTGATGACAACGCGCGCGCTCAAAGCACGATCGACCGGATTCCCCGCATCGCGCCTTCCCAAACCGCGCTGCTCGTCATGCATTACCAGACCGACATCCTCGGCCTCTTCCCGTCGGTCGCGCCTGAACTGCTCGCCAATACGCGCCGTCTCTGCGACGCCGCACGAGCGGCCGGCGTCGGCGTCTGGTTCGCGAATCTCCGGTTCAGCCCCGGTTATCCGGAAGTCAGCCCGCTGAACAAGAACGGCCAGGGCATCAAGCAGCTCGGCCTGTTCATCGACGATGCCCCGTGCCCCGAACTGGCCAGGCAGCCCGACGAACCGCTGATCCTGGCCCACCGCGCGAGCGTGTTCTTCGGCACCGATCTACAGGCGCGTCTCATCGCACAGGGCGTCGATACGCTGATCATGGTCGGCATCGCGTCGACCGGCGTGATGCTGTCGTCGATCGCGCATGCGAGCGACGCCGATTTCCGCCTCTACACGGTCAAGGATTGCTGCTACGACCCGGACCCGGTGGTCCATGAGCATCTGTTCGCCACCGCGTTCGAATCGCGCACGACGGTCCTGTCGCTCGCGGATGCGCTGCGGCTGCTGGCGTAACGACGGACTCGTGGCACCGCCGTTCGAAACCGTCCTCCAGACGGCGGCTTACCGGGCTGCCGCCCCGATCCCCGCCAGAATGAGGTCGATGCCGGCCAAGAACTGCGCGCGCTCGTCGTGCGCGGCCAGTTGCGCCGCCACCTTATGCACGAACGGATACTGCGCCGATTCGAGCTGCGCCCACCGCTCGGCAACGGTCGCGACGATCTCCGTCGGCCCCGTCTCGCGCGGATGCAGCCGCGCGCCGGCCGCATACTGGCCGGCCAGCCCGAAGATGTAGTGCATCAGCGCCGACGCCGCGTTGAATTGCGCGGGCTCGGGCACGCCCAGCGCCTGAAGCTGACCGCCGATGCGCTCCAGGATCCGCAGCACCGCCTGCTGCCACGGCTCGCGGAACAACTGCGCACCTACCCACGGATGCGCGCTGAACGCGTCGAACAGGCGCAGCGCGATGCGCCGGAGCGCTTCGGCCGCATCACCGTCACGCTGCGTCGGCACGTCCGTCAGCGCAGCCGCGATCACTTGATCCGCGGCCGCTGCCAGCAAATCGTGCTTGTCGGCGACATGCCAGTAGATCGCGCCGCTTCCGGTCGCCAGGTGCGCGGCGAGCGCGCGAAACGTCAGCGCGCCCTCGCCTGCATGGTCGAGAATCGCGATCGCGGCCTCGACGATCCGCTCTTTCGACAGCGCGTCCGCACGCCGCTCGGTCCGTTTGCTGGTTTTCATGCGCGCTAGCTTGACACATCTGGAACATCGTTCCAACATCTCGCCGATGGAACAATGTTCCATTACTTTCCCGAAGAGTGCGCAATGCCGGCGCGTACCGCCCTTTCGACCACGCCGGGCCGCTTTGACCCAAAACCAAGCCATCGATGAATCTGTCCGTCACCCATGATGTCGTGATTGCCGGCGCTGGCCCTGTCGGCCTGTTTCTCGCGTGCGAGCTGCGCCTTGCCGGTGCAACCGTGCGGGTGGTCGAGCAAACGGACGATCCGGAATCCCCGCTGAAGCATCTCCCGTTCGGCATGCGCGGCCTGTCCGCGCCGGCGATCGATGCGCTCTACCGCCGCGGCCTGCTCGACGGCATCGCGCTGCCGGCCCGCGCAACGGACACCGCGCACTGGATGCAGCAAGCGCGTCGTCCGGCCGGCCATTTCGCCGGCATCCCGTTCTTCCACGACGACATCGATGCGTCGCAGTGGCCGTACCATCTGCCCGGCCCGGCCGGCACGCACCTGGCGACCGACATCGCGCGAATCGAATCCGTGCTGACCGCCCGTGCGCACGCAACGGGCGTCGAGATTCGGCGCGGTCTGATCGTCGAGGGTTTCGACCAGTCGGACGATGGCGTCATGCTACACGCAGGCGGCGAGACATTCCACGCACGCTGGCTCGTCGGCTGCGACGGCGGCCGCAGCGCGGTCCGCAAGGCCGGCGGCTTCGCGTTCGCCGGCACCGACGCCGAGTTCACCGGCTACTCGATCGAAGCCGAGCTCGCCGATCCGGGCGCGCTGCTGCCGGGCCGTCACACCACGTCGGCCGGCATGTACACGTACACGCCGCCCGGGACCGTCGCGCTCGTCGAGTTCGACGGCGGCGCGTTCCACCGGAGCGGGCCGATCACGCTCGAGCATGCGCAGGCCGTGCTGCGCCGCGTGTCCGGCACCAGCGTCACGTTGACCGCGCTGCGGCTCGCCACCACGTGGACCGATCGCGCGTACCAGGCATCGACGTACCGCGACGGCCGCGTGCTGCTCGCGGGCGATGCCGCGCACATCCATTCGCCGCTCGGCGGCCAAGGGCTCAATCTCGGGCTCGGCGATGCGATGAATCTCGGCTGGAAACTCGCCGCGACGATCCGCGGCGACGCGCCGGCGGGCCTGCTCGACAGCTACACGGACGAACGACATCCAGTGGGCGCGCGCGTGCTCGACTGGTCGCGTGCGCAGGTCGCGCTGATGCGGCCCTCGCCGGGCTCGCGCGCGCTCGCGGCGATCATGCGCGATCTCGTCGACACGCGCGACGGCGCGACGTACTTCGCCGAACGTCTGTGGGGCGTGTCGCTCGCGTACGATTCCGGCAGCGGCCATCCACTCGTGGGCCGCGGCGTTCCGGACTTCGAACTGGTCGACGGCACGCGGCTCGGCGAACACGTCAGGCACGGCAAGGGCGTGCTGCTGGACTTCGATGCGAACCAGCCGCTTCGGGCCGTGGCAGGCCGCTGTCGCGACCGCATCGCCTATATCGCGAGCGACGCGAAGGACCGGCTCGGATTGCGCGCGGTACTCGTGCGCCCGGACGGTTTCGTCGCGTGGGCTTGCGGCGACGATGCGGACGTGGACGTCGACGCCGCCACGCAGGCGGTCACGCGATGGTTCGGCGCGCCTTGCGCGGCACATTGAGCGCAGCCGCCCAACGCAGGAAGCGAATGTGTGTCGCCGACCGCCAAACGTCCATGCGAGCCGGCCACGGCGCTCCCGGCATCCTCGAGTGCCCACAGCCCACGACGTGCGCGATATCGCGCACGTCGGCCGCCCCCATCACTTCGCGATAAACACCCCCGACGTCGGGCACGTACCCTGCGTATTGCCGTCCGTCACGAGCGACGCGGCGCTCGGAAACTGCGCGGTCGCATTCGTCTTCACCGCGATCCATGCTTCGGTGAAGTAGCTCACGCCGTTCGTCTTCGTGCATTTCAGCGACACCGCGCTGCGCGTGTTGCTGCCGAACGCGCCTTCGAACGCCGACAGCAACTGGTTACGCGTGACCGTCTTGCCCGCGTTCGCCTGCAGGAACGCGTTGAACGACGTGTTGCCCAACCGGCTGATCATGCCCGACGCCTGGTTCCAGTAAGCATCGGGCGTCGCCGAATTCGAACAGGTGCCGTGCTTGAACCATTCGTGCTTGTCGAGACACGATGCGACGCCCGGCATGTACGTCGACAGCATGTTGCGGGTCGCGCTGCTGATCGGGTACGCGTCCATGCTGCACCACTCGTGCGCGTTGTCGAGGTCGATGTCGTTCTGCGGCACGCCGCAGTAGAACGGCTGGTTCCCGTCGTAGCGGTTCGGCCACAGCCCGTGCAGCGACAGGCTCGTCGCCGCATACGAGCCGGCGAGGTTCGTGCATTCCGGTGTGTCGTGCGACGCGCAGAAGCCGGGCTCCCACGACGCGGCGAGCAACAGGTAGTCGTAGCTGGTCTGCGCGGCGGCGTGCAGTGAAACGGAAGCGACGGCGAGTGCGGCGGCGGCGCGGGCGAGCGTCTTGAGCATGGCGTGTTTCCTCGGAAAAGGCTTGCGGTCGCGGGATGCGCCGCAAGATTGTCGAATGTCTGCCCGCGATTGTTGCCGCCGCAACGTGGCACGAATGTGAAGGTGCACGAAAGAATGCGCGTTTCGCTCAGGTGCCGAGCTGCGTGCACGCCCGTGCCGACGCTTCGGGGCCTTCGAGCGAGAGAATCTGCCACACGCCGACGCTGACGCGCCGGCGCGCGGCCGTCGACGGATCGGCCAGCAACGCCTCGACACGCGGTGCGGCATCGGGCGCCTTCTGCTGCAAGGCAGCGTGGTGCCGCGCACGCGCCGCCGGTTCCGGCTCGTACACGTCGCACAGGCGCACCATGCCGGCGAGGCCGGCCAGCGTATCGTCCTTGTCGATCGCGGCCGGCTCGACGGGCACGAGCCCGTCGCGCTCCGCGGGCGGCAGCTTGTTGCGCGCGCCTTCGTCGATCGCCGTGGCGGAAGCCGGCGGCAGGCCGCCGATCGCCGCGACGATCCGGCTGCCGGCGGCGATCATGTCGCCCTGGCACGCGATCTTCTCGGCGGCCGCGACGTTCGAGCAGAACGACACCGACATCCGGTACACGTCGTTGCTCATGCGCGGCACGTCGTCCGTGCCCGCCTGCGCGAGGCCGGTACTCGCCAGCGCCAGCGCCAGCGTCAGCGCGGCGGGCGTCAGGATGCGGAACGCTCTCGTCTCGTTCATCGTTGTCGTCCGTGGGTTTTTATGGCGGGCAATCTCGCCGGGCCGCGCGGTGGCGCCCCTTGTGATACCGGGCCCTCATCCGGCGCCACGCGTTCACTTCATCGATGCTGCCTCCGATCCGCCGGGCGACAGCGCCGCACTGTCCTGCTCGCGCCACGCGCGGCGCGACGCCATGATCGCGCTCACCGCCGAGCGCGCGACCTTCCACCACGCGAACGGACGCGGATCGGCGAGCATGCTGAGCGCGCGCGCATAGTCGAGCGTGAGCCCGGGCGTCCACGCCATCGTCACCGCGCGCTTGCGGATCTGCGCGGCCACCCACAGCTCGGGCGTGAGCAGCAGCCGCACGAATGCGCCCCACCCGGCCCGCTCGCCCTTCAACCGCCACACTGCGCCGTCGAGCGCGGCCTCGAGCGCATTCGACACGGTGCTCGAGCAGTTGCGGTGCGTGAGGTTGTACGTCGTGTTCTGCCGGTACGACGACCAGAACGCGTCGAGCTTGGCCGGATCGTAGTTGCGGATGCGCACGCGCACGGTCGACGGGCACCACGCCTTCGACTCGGTCGCATAGTCGGGCTGGAACAGGCCGGGCACGTCGTTCTCGCGCGTTGCGCGCAGGATGCGCGTGAACTCGTCCGGAGAACGATCGATTTCGACACCCGGATACAGGCTGATGTAGATGCCCTCCGGCGACTCCAGCGCCGCATGCCCGGTCGAGATCACGCCGTTGACGTCCACCGCCGCGATGTAGCGGTCGATCACCGGATAGCGCTGCGCTTCGGCCTTCGACGTGCCGGTCGGTGTCCATACGTGCACGGTGAGCGCGCGCTCGCCGTCGGCCGGCGGGCCGTCCCATTCGGATTGGGCGAACTGCGGCAGGTCCTGCGCATCGTCGAGATCCGGCGCGAGGGCCGGCGCGGGCGACGTCGCGAACGCCGGGTTGCGCGTCAGCCGCCGCACGCGCGCGGCGAGGCTCAGCATGTGCATGCCGCCGAACATCAGCAGCAGGCCGAGGCAGTACGGCACGGTGCCCGCGTAGTGCGTCGGGTACGGCTGAAAGAAGAAGATCGCCAGCAGGATCTCGACGACGCCCCACGAGAACGCGACGTGCCAGCGGCGATAGCGCACCATCCATGCGGACGTGCACTGCAGCAGCCCGTCGACGAGAAACAGCGTGCCGAAGATCATCGACAGCAGGAAGTGGCCGTGATGATGGCCGGCAAACACGAGCCCCGCGGCCGCCACGACCGCGATGCCCTTCACGTAGCGCAGGATGCGCTGCCCGCCGACACCGCTGCCGGCCACCGCGAGCGTCGCGAGCCCTTCGATCAGGAACAGCCACGCGAACAGCTCGATCGGGAAATGCAGTGCGCCGTCGAGCGCATCGACGAAAATGCCGATACCCGCGACGACCCACAGCCAGCCGAGCACGGTCAGCCCGCGCCAGCGGGTTCGCAGATATTCGATGCCCAGCAGCAGCAACACCAGTCGTACCATTGCGCCCTCGTATCTTTTTCGGGACACGCGCGGCCTCGCGTTCCCTGTCGTGTCGGCCGGCACGCGCCGCTCTGGCCGAATAATAAGATATGGCGGAGCCGGTTGAAAGCGTCGCGGAAACGTTTTCGATGGAGCGAGGACGGGCGCGGCTGCCCGCTGCCGCGGCAGGGTTCGGGTTCGACAACGTGCGACGGATACGCGAGAATCCAGCCTCCGAGGGCGAAAGCCACCCAACCGAACCGCACAGACGGGACAACAAGAAATGAGCCTATCCATCACGCGCCGGCGCCTGCTGGCCGCCGGCGTCGCCGCAAGCAGCCTCGCACTGTCGGGCTGCTTCACGCCGAAGCTGTACAAGAACGACGCGTACAGCGAACACGTATCCGCATTCATGATGACCGAAGACGGCAAGAAACTGGTCGTCCTCGGCACGCGCTACCATTACATCTTCGATCTGCCGGCCCGATTACGGCCCGTCCTGCTGTCCGGCTACCGCAAATCGGTACGCACGACATTCGCGGACTTTCATGCGAGCGGCGGCAGCGTCACCGGGCATTACCGGATCGTGCTGCCGAAAGACGCATCGGACGACGATCGACGGGCCGCCTCCGCCGACGGCTTCGTCAGCGAGCCGGCCGGCCTCGTGCTCGAAGGCGACATCGACGGCAAGCGCTACTCGACGGAAGGCTTCGTCGAGAAGGACGAGGCGGCCGCGCAACCCTTCAACCGCCCGTACTCGGTCTACATCGTGGAATCGCCGTCCGTCGTCGGCATGGGTCTGCGGATTCTCGCCACGCCGATCACGGTGGCCGCCGACGACGTACTCGTGCTGGGCGGCATCGTGCTCGTGCCGTTCGCGGCAATCGCAATCCAGGCAAGCGGCGGCATCCGGATCACGTAACGGCGCGGTAACGACGCGCCCGGCACGACCAACAGGAGCATCGCCATGACCGCCTCACCGCTTCACGCGTCCTCGCTCGGCCCGCAACTGAAGCGCTGGCGCGCGCTGCACCGCGTGAAGCAAAGCCATGCGGCCGAACTGTTCGGCGTCGCGCAATCGACGATTTCGCGCTGGGAGGCCGGCCTCCAGCAGATGTCGCCCGACGAGCGCGCGACGGCCGAACGGCTGCTCGCCGCACGCATCGATTCGGCGGGCGACCGCGCGCTCGCGCGGCTGATCGCCGGCAGCGCGGGCCGCATGCATCTCGTCTGCGACCTCACGCACCGCCTGCTTGCCGGCTCGCCGGCGCGCGCGGCCGAGTTCGCGCAGCCGCTTTCGACGCTGCTCGGCACGTCGCTGTGGCGCTACGCGACGCCGGAAATCGTCCGCATGGAAGCCGCGCTCGACCCGCTCGGCTGGCACGATCGCGCGGGGCCGCCGAGCGTCGAGTTCGACACCGGCGCGAATGCGTCGCGCGTCGTGCCGATTCGCGGCAGCCGGTGCCGGTGGACGCGAATGGCGCTGTCGGATGGCGCGGCCGTGCGGCTCGTGGAAACGCTCGACGCCCGCTGACGCGCCGCGCATATTTCATGCGTGGACGACGCGCGGCCGGCCCGCGTACGCTTGACGGCTCATCGCAAGGACTCCGACCATGAATTCCGACACGATCCACGCGCGGCTCGATTTCCTGCGCGAAGCCGAACGCCTGAAGAACGTGCTGCGCAGCGGCTACACGTCGGCCGGACGCCCGGAGAGCACGGCCGAGCACAGCTGGCGACTATGCCTGATGGCGCTCGCGTTCGCCGACGCGTTGCGCGGCGTCGACACGCTGAAGCTGCTGAAGCTGTGCATCGTCCACGACCTCGGCGAGGCGCTGCACGGCGACATCCCCGCGATCGAGCAAGCCGCGCACCCCGACAAGAGCGCACACGAACGCGACGATCTGCTGACGCTGACCGCGTCGCTCGATCGCACGCTGCGCGACGAGATCGTCGCGCTGTGGGACGAATACGAGGCGGCCGCGTCGCCGGAGGCCCGTGCGGCGAAGGCGTTCGACAAGCTCGAAACGATCCTGCAGCACAACCAGGGCAGCAATCCGCCCGATTTCGACTATGCGTTCAACCTCGGCTACGGCCGGCGCTACACCGACGCCGCGCCGCTATTCAGCGCGATCCGCGAGATCGTCGACGCCGATACGCAGCGCAGGATCGATGCGGGCGGACACCGCGCGTAAGCGCGCGGCATCGGGCGACCTTCACGCTCGCGCACCGGGACGAATGGGCATCGACGCCGGAGCAGGTCGACACGCTGACCGCGCTCGATGAGGAACGCGATCGGCCGATGACGGCGATCTTCGCCGCGCGGCGGTAACGCCGGGCGCCGCCTTTTCACAGATCGCAACAATTGCGCGGTCTGGCCGACCGCATGGGTACGGCATCCGCACAATTCAGCACAATTTCCACACGATGCGGCGCGAATTCGTCGCTTACCATGAGCGCCTGATTCGATTCGGCACGCCTGCGCGACACGTACGCGGCTTCCGTCGCGGGCAACACGCCCGACATGCGACGTCGACCGGATCGTTCCGTTCGGCCGCACGCATCGCCGGCGCCGGCTTCATCCTCGCTGCATGCTCATGACCCAGAAGACCCATCGCCGCCGGCGCCTCGTGCTGGCTACCCTTGCCGTCGTCGCGATCGCCGCCGGCCTCACGCTGAAGGCCTGCGCGCCCGCCAAGCCTCCGCAATACCTGTCCGCGCCCGTCACGCGCGGCGATCTCGAGAACGCGGTGCTCGCGACCGGCGCGCTGCAGGCGTTCAGGCAGGTCGACGTCGGCGCGCAGGTGTCGGGGCAGTTGAAGACGCTGAAGGTCAAGCTCGGCGACAAGGTCACGAAAGGTCAATGGCTCGCCGAGATCGATCCCGTGATCTCCGAAAACGCGCTGCGCCAGGCGCGCGCCAGCGAAGAAAGCCTGCGCGCGCAGCAGCAATCGGCGGCTGCACAGCTGACGCAGGCCGAACTCGCGTTCCGCCGCCAGCAGGCGATGCTGCCCGACGACGCGACGTCGCGCGAATCGTTCGAGGCCGCGAAGGCGACGCTCGACGTGCAGCGCGCGACCCTCGCGTCGCTCGCCGCGCAGATCCGTTCGGCCCGCATCCAGATCGAGACCGCCCAGGCCAACCTCGGCTACACGCGCATCGTCGCGCCGATCGACGGGGAGGTCGTCGCGATCGTCACGCAGGAAGGCCAGACCGTGATCGCGCAGCAGCAGGCGCCGGTGATTCTGAAACTCGCGAATCTCGACACGATGACCGTGAAGGCGCAGGTGTCGGAGGCCGACGTGATTCGCGTGAGCGCCGGCCAGACCGCGTATTTCACGAGCCTCGGCGAACCGGACAAGCGGCACTACGGCAAGCTGCGCGCGATCGAACCGGCGCCGCAGAACTACGCCGACGTGCAAAGCCCGCTCGGCGGCGGCGCGAAGCCGAACGCCGCCGTGTTCTACAACGCGTTGTTCGACGTGCCGAATCCCGAGCACCGGCTGCGCATCGCGATGACCGCGCAGGTCAACATCGTGCTCGGCGACGCGCGCAACGCGCTGATCATCCCGGCCGCCGCGCTCGGCGAAAAGCGCAAGGACGGCACCGTCGCGGTACGCGTGCTGCGCGCCGACGGCAGCACGGAAACGCGCCATGTCCGCATCGGCATCAACAACAACGTGCGCGTCGAAGTGCTGGCCGGCCTGAAGGACGGCGAGCGCGTGGTGATCGGCGAAGCATCGGCGGACGAACGCGCACCGCTGGCGGACGTGGTGTAACGATGCGCCAGCCCCTGCTCAAGCTCGCTGCCGTCACGCGGCGATTTCCGGCCGGCGACAAGGACGTCGTCGTCCTGAACAACGTCAACCTGTCGATCGACGCGGGCGAGATCGTCGCGATCGTCGGCGCGTCGGGGTCCGGCAAGTCGACGTTGATGAACATCCTCGGCTGCCTCGATCATCCGAGCGAAGGCACGTACACGGTCGGCGGACGCGACACGCACATGCTCGACAGCGACGAGCTCGCGCAGCTGCGCCGCGAGCACTTCGGCTTCGTGTTCCAGCGCTATCACCTGCTGGCGCACGTCGACGCGGTCGCGAACCTCGAAATGCCGGCGATCTATGCGGGCACCCCGCGCGCCGAGCGGCACGCCCGCGCCCACGCGTTGCTCGCGCGCCTCGGGCTCGCGGATCGCGCGCATCACCGGCCCGGGCAACTGTCCGGCGGCCAGCAGCAGCGCGTGAGCATCGCTCGCGCGCTGATGAACGGCGGCCAGGTGATCCTCGCCGATGAACCGACCGGCGCGCTCGACACGAAAAGCGGCCAGGACGTGATCCGCATCCTGCACGAACTGAACGCGCTCGGCCATACGATCGTGATCGTCACGCACGACAAGGCCGTGGCGCGCCATGCACGGCGCATCATCGAGATCAGCGACGGCGAGATCGTCGCCGACCGGCCGAACCGCCAGTACACGGAAGCGCTCGCGGAATCCGGCGTCGCCGCGGCCGCAAACGCCGTGACGCCCGAAACGGCAACCGACACGCCGTCCGCACCGGCTTCCGACGATGCCCCGTCGCCCGCCGGCGCCGACACCGATCCCGCCCCGCGCGCCCGATGCTTCGCAGCCGGCACCGGCCGCTTCACCGAAGCGTGCCGGATGGCGTGGATCGCGCTCGTATCGCACCGGCTGCGCACGCTGCTGACGATGCTCGGCATCGTCATCGGCATCACGTCGGTGGTATCGATCGTCGCGGTCGGCGAAGGCGCGAAGCGCTACATGCTCGAAGAGATCGGCAGCATCGGCACCAATACGATCAGCCTCTATCCGGGCACCGACTGGGGCGACAGCCGCGCGGACGCGATCCAGACGCTCGTGCCCGCCGACGTCGCCGCGCTCGCCGAGCAGCCGTACGTCGACAGCGCGACGCCCGAAACGTCGCGCACGCTGCTGCTGCGCTACCGCAACATCGACGTCCACGCGCTCGTGAGCGGCGTCGGCGATAGCTACTTCCACGCGCGCGGGATGCGTTTCGCGCTCGGTGTCCCGTTCGACGACGATGCGGTGCGCCGCCAGGCGCAGGTCGCGGTGATCGACCAGAACACGCGCCGCAAGCTGTTCGGCGCGACGCGCAATCCGGTCGGCGAAGCGATCCTGGTCGACAACGTGCCGTGCGTCGTGATCGGCGTGACGGCCGACAAGAAAAGCGCATTCGGCAGCGTGAAGAGCCTGAACGTATGGCTGCCGTACACGACCGCGAGCGGGCGCCTGTTCGGCCAGCGCCATCTCGACAGCATCACCGTGCGCGTGCGCGACGGGCAGCCGAGCGCCGCAGCCGAAAAAAGCCTCGAGAAGCTGATGATCCAGCGCCACGGCCGCAAGGACTTCTTCACGTACAACATGGACAGCGTCGTCAAGACCGTCGAGAAAACCGGCCAGTCGCTGACGCTGCTGCTGTCGCTGATCGCGGTGATCTCGCTCGTGGTTGGCGGGATCGGCGTGATGAACATCATGCTGGTGTCGGTCACCGAGCGCACGCGCGAGATCGGCATCCGGATGGCGGTCGGCGCGCGCCAGTCCGACATCCTGCAGCAGTTCCTCGTCGAGGCCGTGCTCGTGTGCCTGCTCGGCGGCACGATCGGCATCGCGCTGTCGTTCGGGCTCGGCGCGCTGTTCTCGATGTTCGTCGCGCAATGGAAGATGGTGTTCTCGGCCGGCGCGATCGTGACCGCGTTCGTGTGCTCGACGCTCACCGGTGTGATTTTCGGGTTCATGCCCGCGCGCAACGCGTCGCGGCTCGATCCGATCGATGCGCTCGCGCGCGACTGACGAAACATGGCGATCACGCATTCCTCCCCGCTTCACCGTCTCGGCGCATTCGCGTGCGCGGCCGCGCTGCTCGCCGGCTGCGCGGGCACGCGCCACGATCCGCTGCCGGCCGTCGCGATGCCGGCGAACTGGGCCGCGCCGGTCACGGCCGACGCGCCGGCCGCCACGCGCGACTGGTGGCGCAGCTTCGGCGATCCGCAACTCGACGCGTTGATCGACGATGCGCTGCGCGCCAACAACGATCTCGCGATCGCGGCGATCCGCGTGTATCGCGCGCAGTTGCAGGCCGGGCTCGTCGATACGAACCTGACGCCCAACGTGACGCTCGGCGCGAACGGCGCCGTGTCGCGTACGCTCGATACGCACCGGACGAGCCGCTCGAGCGGCGTCAACGGTTCGCTCAGCTACGAAATCGACCTGTGGGGCCGGCTGGCCTCGCTGCGCGATGCCGCGCACTGGGAAGCCGACGCGACGGCCGCCGATCTCGAGGCCGCGCGGCTGTCGCTGATCGGCACGACCGCGGCGCTGTACTGGCAGATCGGCTATCTGAACCGGCAGATTGCGCTCGGCGACGCGAACATCGCGTATGCGGAACGCACGCTCGCGCTGGTGCGGTCGCGCCACACGGCCGGCGCCGTGACGGGGCTCGACCTCGCGCAGGCCGAACAGAGCCTCGCCGCGCAGCGCGCCGCGCAAACGCAGCTGATCCAGCAGCGCACCGAGAACCGCCACGCGCTCGCGATCCTGTTCGACCGGCCGCCGCAGCAGCGGGCGGCCGAACCGTCGGCGCTGCCCGACGCCCCACCGCCCGACGTGGCGGCCGGCCTGCCGGCCAGCCTGCTCGGCCGGCGCCCCGACCTGCGCGCGGCGGAATTCCGGCTGCGCGAGTCGCTCGCGCAGGTCGACGCGACGCGCACGAGCTTCTATCCGACCTTCACGCTGACCGGCAGCGCCGGCACGACGAGCACGAGCCTCGAGCGCGTGCTGGCGAACCCGGTCGGCACGCTCGGGCTCGGCCTCGCGCTGCCGTTCATCCAGTGGAACACGATGCAGTTGCAGATCAGGGTGTCGAAGTCGCAGTACGAGGAAGCGGTGGTCGGCTTCCGCCAGCGGCTCTACACCGCGCTCGCCGAAGTCGAGAATGCGCTGTCGGCGCGCGTGCAGCTCGAACGCGAAGCCGAACAGCGCGCGCTGTCGCTCGCGCAGGCGCAGCGCGCCGAACGGCTGGCCGCCGCGCGCTTCGCGGCCGGCGCGACCGCCGTGCAGCCGTGGCTCGACCAGCAGCAGGTGCTGAGGAGCGCGCAAAGCGCCAACGAACTGACACGCCTGAACCGGCTCAACAATCAGATGAAGCTGTACCGCGCGCTCGGCGGCGGGATCTCCTGACCGGCCGTCGCACGCCACGCGCCACGCGCCGCGCGACGGTCCGGCCGCGTCATTCGCACACGGCCGCCCCGCGCCGCGCCGGCGCGAACGCCACCGCGCTCGCGGCCGCGAGCACGGCCACGCCCGCCGCGCCGTACACCATCACCCAGCCGAAGCCGTGCACGAGCGCCGCGTGCAGTGCCGCGCCGCTCGGGTCGGCCTGCGCGAGCGCCGGCGCGATCGCCTGCAGCCCGTCGGTGCGGCCCGACGCGATCTCCTGCGCGAGCCGGCGCAGCGCCGCATCGCCGATCGCACCGGCCGGGCCGCCCTGCAGGCTCGCGACGATCCCCGCCACCAGCACGAAGCCCATCGCCGCGATATTCAGCGCAAGCGAGATCATCCGCGCGCTCATGTCGATGCCCGACGCCATCCCGGCCCGCGCACTCGGCACCGCGCCCGTCGTCGTGTTGGTGACCGGCGTGTTGGTCAAACCGAGCCCGATGCCGGCGATCACGCAACCCGGCAGCATCGTCAGCCAGCTCGCCTGATCGGCCGCGCTGCCGAGACGCATCAGCACGAACCCGGCCGCGATCGTGAACAGGCCGCCCGGAATCACGACGCCCGGCCCGTAGCGCAGCGCGAGCCGTTCGCCGAACGGCGGCGCGATCAGCGTCGGCAGCGTGTACGCGAGCAACGCGAGGCCGGCCGTCACGCTGTCGTAGCCGAGCGCGACCTGGAACCAGATCGGCAGGTAGATCATGAACGGCCAGAAGCTGAAGTTCATCCCCATCGAGCCGAAGATCGCGCCGGTGAACGCGCGGATCCGGAACACCGAGAAGTCGAACATCGGCCGCGCGCTGGCGCGCTCCGCGATGAAGAAGCCGATCACCGCGAGCACGGTCGCGCCGAGCACGCCGAGGCCGGCCGCGCTCGTCAGCCCGAGCTCGGCGCCTTGAGTGATGTAGAACGCGAGGCCGAGCACCGCGAGCGACAGCGTGACGATGCCCGCGACGTCGAGCGTGCCCGCATGCGGATCGCGCGATTCCTGCACCGCGCCGCCGATCAGCACGAGCGCGACGGCCGCGAGCGGCGCATGGACGAGGAACACCCACGGCCAGCTCGCCAGCGCGACGATCGCGCCGCCGACGATCGGCCCGAACCCGAGCCCGATGCCGAACACGATCCCCCAGATCCCGAACGCGCGGCCGCGTTCGCGCCCCTCGCGGAACTGGTGCGACAGCACCGCGATCTGGCAGATCAGCATCGCGCCGCCGCTCGCGCCCTGCAACAGCCGGCCCGCGACGAGCACCGGCACGTTCGGCGCGAGCCCGCACAGCAGCGACGTCGCGCCGAACAGCACGGTGCCGATCACGTACACGCGCTTGCGGCCGAACCGGTCCGCGAGCGTGCCGGCCGCCATCAGCACCGTCGTACAGGCGATCGTGTACGCGTTCATGATCCACTGCATGCCGTTGAAATCGCCATGCAGCACGTGTTCGAGCGTCGGCAGGATCACCGGCACGCTCGATATTTCGAGGCCGAACATCAGCGACGTGAGACAGACGGCCGCGAGCGCGACCGCATTCCTGCGGGAGTCGGATAGCGTCATGCGTATTGCGCGGCGGCCCGGCGACAGGCCGCGCGCCTCCAGGTCAGTAGGATTCGCCGCGTGCGGCCGGCAACGCACGCTGGACGGGAATCGGTACTATAGTGAGAATTTTCATCTCCATTGACGCACGCACTTCCATGCACTGGGGAATCTCCGGACCCAATCGACGCAACCCACGATGACCGACAGACTCGACGGCGTAACGACCTTCGTCCAGGTCGTGGAATCGGGCAGCTTCGCGCTGGCCGCGGAGCGGCTCGACATCACGCGCTCGGCGGTCGGCAAGGCGATCGCGCGGCTCGAGAAGCGGCTCGGCGCACGGCTGCTGCAGCGCACGACGCGCAGCCAGAGCCTGACCGACGACGGCCAGGCGTACTACGACCGCTGCGTGCGCGCACTGGCGGAGCTGGAAGCGGCGGAAGCCGATCTCGACTGCGGCCGCCACGAGGCGCGCGGCAAGCTGCGGCTGAGCGTGCCGCTCGCGTTCGGGCACCACTGCGTGACGCCGATCGTGCTCGATCTTGCGCGCACTTACCCGCACCTGCGGATCGACGTATCGATCACCGACCGCTTCGTCGATCTCGTCGAGGAAGGGATCGATCTCGCGGTGCGGATCGGCACGCTCGCGGACAGCACGAGCCTCGCGGTGCGGCGGCTCGGCACGCAATACGGCAGCCTCGGCGCGGCGCCGTCCTATCTCGCGCGCCACGGGATGCCGAAGACGCTCGACGACCTGAAGCACCACCGGACGATCGCGTATTCGCGTTCGGGCGTGGTGCAGCCGTGGTACCTGCGTGCGCCGGACGGCTCGACGGTCCACATCGACATGCCGCATCAACTGAGTTTCGACGACGTGCAGGCGATCGCCGCAGCCGGGGCGGCCGGGTTCGGGATCGCGTGGGTGCCGAGCTGGCTGCTCGACCAGTACGTGAAGCGCGGGGAAATGGTGGTCGTGCTCGATCGCTGCTTCGTCTGCGAAGGCGACATTCACGCGATCTGGCCGAAGACGCGCTACCTGCCGCGCAAGACGCGCTGCGTGATCGACGCACTCGCGCAGGCGATTCCGCCGATGATCGAACGCCCGGACGAAGCGCGCTGAGATGGGTCGAAGCCGACGCGCCGCGCGGCGCGTCGGGTCATCACGCAGAGATCACGCCGCGCCGAGATCGGCGAGCGGATGCGCGAACAGCTTCCACGGCGACGTCAGGAAATGCCGCACGCGTTCGGCGCGCAGCTCGACGAGCGACGCGGGCGCCCAGCGCGGCTTGCGATCCTTGTCGACGAGATGCGCGCGCACGCCTTCGCAGAAATCGCCTTCCTCGATCGCCCGCGCGACGATGCCGAGCTCCATCCGGAACGACTCCGCGAGCGTCATCTGCCGGCCGCGCAGCAGCGCCTCGCGCGTCACCGCGAGCATCGTCGGCGAATGGCTCGCGAGCGCATCGAGCGTCGCCTGCAGCCATTGGCGGTGCTCGCGAGCGAGTTCGTCGCGCGCCAGCTCCTGTGTGAGCGTCGCGACGATTCGCTCGACGGTCGAGCGCTTGTCGAAGTGGCGGACGATCCACGGCATCTGGCTGTCGAGCGCCGCATGCGGCACCACGTTGCACGGCGGCTCGAACACCTTGCGCAGCAATGGCAGCGCGTCGCCGTCCCACTTCACGCTTTCGATGCGCGTCTCGAACGTATCGAGCCACGCGGACGGCACGCACAGGTCCGCGAGCTTCGCGCTCAGCGCGTCCGCGCCCGACAGCATCGCGCCGGTCAGCCCCACGTACAGTTCGAGTTCGACCGGCATGCGCGACAGGAAATGCGTCGCGCCCACGTCGGGCACGAGGCCGATGCGCGTTTCCGGCATCGCGATCCTGCTGCGCTCGGTCGCGACGCGCAGCGCCGCGCCCTGCGCGAGGCCCATGCCGCCGCCCATCGTCACGCCGTCCATCAGCGCGACCACCGGCTTCGGGAACGTGTGGATCGCGTAGTCGAGCCGGTATTCGTCGACGAAGAACGGCAGCCACGTTTCGCGCTGCGCGACCATCCTGTACAACGCACGCACGTCGCCACCCGCACAGAAGCCCTTCTCGCCCGCGCCCCGCAGCACGACCGCGACGATCTGGTCGTCCTGGCGACAGCGCTCGAACAGCGCCGTCAGTTCGCCGATCATCGCGTACGACAGCGCGTTGAGCGCGGCCGGCCGGTTCAGCGTGATCAGCGCCACGCGGTTCACCACGCGAAACAGCACCTCGGGCGCATGCTCCGCGAATGCATCGTGATTCGTCACCGGCGTGCTCATCGTTGCGGCTCCTCCCCATCGGTGCGCCACTGCGGCGCGCGTTTGCCCAGGAATGCCGCCACGCCTTCGCGCGGATCGGCCGTGTCGAACAGGTCGACGAAGCGTTCGCGCTCGACGGCAAGCGCCGCGCCGCGCGGCACGCCGCGGCGCGCAAGGCCGATCAGCTCCTTGCTGTAGGCGACCGCGTGCGGGCTTTGCCGCGCGACGTTGCGCGCCAGCGCGAGCGCCGCATCGCGCGCGGCGCCGCTTTCGACCACGTCCTCGACGAGGCCGATCCGCAGCGCGGTGGCCGCATCGACGCGCGCGCCGGTCAGGATGATCTTCTTCGCCCAGCCTTCGCCGACGAGCCAGGGCAGCGTCTGCGTGCCGAGCCCGCACGGCAGCAGGCCGACCGACGGCTCGGGCAGCGCCATCTGCGCATGCGTCTCGGCGATCCGCAGGTCGCATGCGAGCGCGCATTCGAGTCCGCCGCCCATCGCATAGCCGTTGATCGCCGCGATCGTCACCACGCGCGCGTCGTGCAGCGCCTCGAACGCCGCGCCGAAGCGCGACGCCATCGCGCGCGCAACCGCGCGATCGCCGTCGGCGAACGTGTTGAGATCAGCGCCCGCGCTGAAGAATTTCGGGCCGTCGCCGGTAATCACCAGCGCGCGCACGCGCGGGTTCGCATTCAGTTCGGCGACGGTTTGCTGCAATTGCCGCAGCCCGTCGGCGGTAAAGGCGTTCGCGGGCGGACGCTTGAGCGTCGCGCACGCGATCGCGCCGTCGTCGACGTAGTCGAGTTCGATCATGAGGCGTCCTTCTTCGTGGCCGGTTGATACAGGCGGATCACCGCCGAGAAATCGAGCTGGCCGTCGCCGCGGCTGCTCATCGTCTGGTACAGCTGCTGCGCGAGCGCGCCGAGATAGACGGGCTGGCGCGCCTGCTTCGCCGCATCGTTCGCGAGGCCGAGGTCCTTCAGCATCAGGTCGGTGCCGAAGCCGCCCGTGTAGCCGCGCGACGACGGCGCGGTCTCGATCACGCCCGGATACGGGTTGTAGGTATCCGAACTCCAGCAGCGTCCCGTCGACGTGTTGACGATGCCGGCCAGCACCTTCGGGTCGATGCCGAGCGCGACGCCGAGCGACATCGCCTCCGACACCGCCGCCATCGAGATGCCGAGCACGAGGTTGTTGCAGACCTTCGCGACCTGCCCCATCCCCGTCGCGCCGCAGTGCACGATGTTCTTGCCCATGCCGGCGAGCACCGGCTTCACGCGCTCGAAATCCGCGTCGCTGCCGCCGACCATGAAGGTCAAGGTGCCTGCCGCCGCGCCGCCGGTGCCGCCCGACACCGGCGCATCGACGAACGCGCCGCCGTGCTCGCGCACCAGCGCGCCGAACGCCTGCGCGCTCGCCGGGTCGATCGTGCTCGAATCGATCACGGTCGCGCCCGCGCCGAGACCGGCCAGCACGCCGTTCTCGCCGGCGAGCACCGAGCGCACGTGCGGCGCGGCCGGCAGCATCGTGATCACGAACGTCGCACCCGATGCCGCATCGCGCGGCGACGCGGCCACCTGCGCGCCGGCGTCCTGCAACGCGCGCAACGCGTCGGCGCTCAGGTCGAACGCATGCACGTCATGGCCGGCTTTCAGCAGGTTCAGCGCCATCGGCGCGCCCATGTGGCCGAGGCCGATAAATCCGATTTTCATGTTGGGTTCCTCCGCCGCTCAATGCAGCCGGATCGTCGTGTTCACCGGGCCGGCCGTCGTGTCGTCGTCGAACCAGCGCGCGGTGACCGTCTTCGTCTGCGTGTAGAACTGCACGACCTGCTTGCCGTACGGGCCGAGATCGCCGAGCTTCGAGCCGCGCGAACCGGTGAAGCTGAAGAACGGCACGGGCACCGGGATCGGGATGTTGATGCCGACCTGGCCGACGTCGATCTCGCTCTGGAACTTGCGTGCGGCCGCGCCGCTCTGCGTGAAGATGCCCACGCCGTTACCCATCGGGTTCGCATTGACGAGCTCGATCGCCTCGTCGAGCGTGTCGACTTCCATCACGACCAGCACCGGCCCGAAGATTTCATGCGTGTAGATCGACATGTCGGTTTTCACGCCGGAGAAGATCGTCGGGCCGATGAAGTTGCCTTCCTCGAAGCCCGCGACCTTCACGTCGCGGCCGTCGAGTTCGAGCTTCGCGCCTTCCTTGATGCCCATGTCGATCAGCGACAGGATCCGCGCCTTCGCCCCGCGCGACACGACCGGCCCGACGTCGGTGCCCGCTTCCGAGCCCGCGTTGACTTTCAGCGTCTTCGCCTTCGCGACGAGATCGGGCAGCCATTCGCGCGCGTTGCCGACGAGCACCGCGACGGAAGTCGCCATGCAGCGCTGGCCGGCCGCGCCGAAGCCCGCGCCGACGAGCGCGTTGATCGCCTGCTCGCGGTTCGCGTCGGGCAGCACGATCGCGTGGTTCTTCGCGCCCATCATCGACTGCACGCGCTTGCCGTGCTGGCTGCCGAGGTTGTACACGTGGGTGCCGACGGCCGTCGAGCCGACGAACGAGATCGCCTTCACGAGCGGATGCGTGCAGATCGCGTCGACGACTTCCTTGCCGCCGTGCACGACGTTCAGCACGCCTTTCGGTACGCCGGCCTCGAGCGCGAGCTCGACGAGTTCCATCGTCGACATCGGGTCCTGCTCGGACGGCTTCAGCACGAACGTGTTGCCGCAGACGATCGCCATCGGGAACATCCACAGCGGAATCATCGCGGGGAAATTGAACGGCGTGATGCCCGCGCACACGCCGATCGGCTGGCGCAGCGTGTAGGTATCGACGCCGCCCGCGACGTTCTCCGCGAATTCGCCGAGCTGCAGCGTGCCGATCGAGCACGCATGCTCGACCACTTCGAGGCCGCGGAAGATATCGCCTTCGGCATCGGGAATCGTCTTGCCCTGCTCGGCCGTCAGCGTCTTCGCGATGCGCTGCTGGTTCGCGCGCACCAGGTCCTGGAACTTCAGCATGATGCGCATGCGCGCGGAAATCGGCGTGTTCTTCCATGTCGCATACGCGGCGTGCGCGGCCCGCACGGCCGCGTCGACTTCCGCGACGGTCGCGAACGGCACGCGCGCGAGCACCTGCTGCGTCGCCGGGTTGACGATGTCGCGCCACTCGCTCGTGGCGGACTCGACGAAAGCGCCGTCGATCAGCAGCTTGACCGTCGGCACGTCTTGCCCCGTACGGGGCGTCGGATTCGCGTTCATCAGTGCACTCCTTGCAGTGAGCCGCGTGGCGTCAGGCAACGCGCGGCCGGTTCGGTTCAGTGTGGCTGCGGACGGCGCGCCGAAAAATGCGGCGCGCGCGGCCCGCGGCCGGTCATTTCAGTTCGGCCGCGAAATCTTCTTCCCAGTATTCGCCAGGCATGCGCGCGGTCGCATCGTCACCGCGCTCGATCTCGCGGCGGCGCAGTTCGACGCGGCGGATCTTCCCCGAGATCGTCTTCGGCAGCTCCGCGAATTGCAGCCGGCGAATGCGCTTGTACGGCGCGAGCTTCTCGCGCGAGAAACGGAAAATCTCCAGCGCGAGCGCGGGGCTTTCTTCATAGCCCTGGCGCAGCGTGATGAACGTCTTCGGCACCGACAGCCGCACCGGGTCCGGGCTCGGCACGACGGCCGCTTCCGCGATCGCCGGATGCTCGATCAGCACGCTCTCGAGTTCGAACGGGCTCAGCCGGTAGTCGGACGACTTGAACACGTCGTCCGCGCGGCCGATGTACACGTAATAGCCGTCGTCGCGACGCATCGCGATGTCCGACGTGCGGTAGTGGCCGTCGCGCATCGCGTGGGCCGTCGCGTCGGGATGGTTCGCATAGCCTTTCATCAGCCCGACCGGGCGCGTGACGTCGTCGCCGATCGGCAGCGCGACTTCGCCTTCGGTCACCGGTGCGCCGTCCGGGTCGAGCAGCGCGATCCGGTAGCCGGGCAGCGGCCGGCCCATCGAGCCCGCGACCACCGGCTGGCCCGGCGAGTTGCCGATCAGGCAGGTCGTCTCGGTCTGGCCGTAACCATCGCGAATCGAGATGTTCCATGCCTTCTTCACGCGCTCGATGATCTCGGGATTCAGCGGCTCGCCCGCGCCGACGATCTCGCGCAGCTTCACGTCGAACGACGCGAGCGGCTGCTGCACGAGCATGCGCCACACGGTCGGCGGCGCGCACAGCGTCGTCACCCGGTACTTGACGAGCGCATCGAGCACGACCTTCGGTTCGAAGCGCGCATAGTTGAACGCGAACACGCACGCCTGTGCATTCCACGGCGCGAAGAAGCAGCTCCACGCGTGCTTCGCCCAGCCCGGGGAGCTGATGTTCCAGTGGATGTCGCCCGGCTGCAGGCCGACCCAGTACATCGTCGACAGATGACCGACCGGATAGGTGCGGTGCGTATGCTCGACGAGCTTCGGCTTCGACGTCGTGCCCGACGTGAAGTACAGCAGCATCGGATCGTTCGCGTGCGTGACGGCGTCCGGCTCGAACGCGGCGCTCGCCGCATAGCCGTCGTTCATCGCGAGCCAGCCCGCGCGCGGCGCGCCGGCGACGATCTTCTGCTTGAGGCCGAGCCCGGCCTGCTCGAACTTCGCGGTTTCGTGCTCGTCGACGATCGCATAGGTCGCGCCGCCGATCTGCACGCGGTCGCGCACGTCGTCGGGCGACAGTTGCGTGGTGGCGGGCAGCACGATCGCGCCGAGCTTCATCGCGGCCAGCATCGCGTCCCACAGCTCGACACGGTTCGGCAGCATCAGCAGAATGCGGTCGCCGCGTACGACGCCGATCGAACGCAGCCAGTTCGCGATCCGCGACGAACGCTCGGACATCTGCGCGAACGAGTACGGATCGCCGGTGCCGGTCGCCGCGTCGACGATCCACAGCGCCGGCTGGTCGTTGCCGCGCGCCATCGGGTCGAAGTAGTCGAGCGCCCAGTTGAACGCATCGAGCACCGGCCATTCGAAATCGCGGTACGCGGTGTCGTAGTCGGTGCGATGGCGCAGCAGAAAGTCGCGTGCGTCCAGGAATGCCTGTACCGTCATGTGTCGTCTCCGTCCAGTCTCCATGCCCAGCGGTCAACCGGCGCAGGTGCCGCAGCACCTGCGCCGTTCCGTGTTGCACGGCGCACGGTCACGTCGTTGCGTGCCGCGTTCGCCGCGCTGCCCTCGTGCCTGCCTCGTGTGCCTGCTCGTTCGATTGCGTGGTGTCGGATGGAGCGCGCCGCGACTCAAAGCTGCCGCGCGATCACCATCCGCTGCACTTCGCTGGTGCCTTCGTAAATCTGCGTGATGCGCGCGTCGCGATAGTGACGCTCGACTTCGTAGTCGACCAGGTAGCCGTAGCCGCCGTGGATCTGGATCGCATCCGAACACACGCGTTCGGCCATCTCGGACGCGAACAGCTTCGCCTGCGACGCTTCCGACAGGCACGGCAGCCCGGCCGTGCGCAGCTTCGCCGCGTGATGCACGAGCAGGCGCGCGGCGTTGATCTGCACGGCCATGTCGGCGAGCTTCTGCTGGATCGCCTGATGCTCGGCGATCGGCTTGCCGAACTGCACGCGCTCGCCCGCATAGCGGCGCGCCTTGTCGAATGCGGCGCGCGCGATGCCGAGCGCCTGCGCGGCGATGCCGATGCGCCCGCCTTCGAGGTTCGACAACGCGATCTTCAACCCTTCGCCGCGATTGCCAAGCAGGTTCTCTTCCGGAATCGCGCAGTTCTCGAGCGTGATCGGGCACGTATCCGACGCGCGGATGCCCATCTTCTTCTCCGGCTTGCCGACGATGAAGCCGGGCGTGTCGGTCGGCACCAGGAATGCGGAAATGCCGCGCTTGCCGGCCTCCGGGTCCGTCATGGCAAAAACGATCGCGACACCGGCGCGCTGGCCGTTGGTCACGAACTGCTTCGCGCCGTTCAGCACCCACTGGCCGTCGCGCAGTTCGGCCCGCGTGCGCAGGTTGTTCGCCTCGGAACCGGCATGCGGCTCGGTCAGGCAGAATGCGCCGATCACGCGGCCGGCCGCCATGTCGGCCAGCCAACGATCCTTCTGCGCGGGCGTGCCGAAGCCGAGGATCGGCCCGCAGCCGACCGAGTTGTGCACGCTCATCATCGTCGCGCACGCGGCGTCGCCGGCCGCGACTTCCTCCATCGCGAGCGCATAGGCCACGTAGTCCGTATACGAGCCGCCCAGCTCCTGCGGCACGATCATCCCGAGCAGGCCGAGCTCGCCGAGCTGCGCGACGATCGCGTCGGGCAGGTGCGCGTCGTGGTCCCACTGCGCGGCGTTCGGCGCCAGCCTCTCGGTGGCGAACGCGCGCGCGGCGTCGCGGATCATCCGCTGGTCTTCGGTGTAAAGCTCGTCCATGGTGCTGCAGTCTCCCGCGGCCGCCGGGCGCGACCGTCCTTGCGTTTCGATGCAACAAGTGTAGGCAAGCGCGCGCGACTGTTCGATGCTCGCGTCGCTCATTTACACTGAGCGTTTTTGCCACACCGGCGACACCGATGAAGCAGGAAGACAAGGGAACCGTCGCGATCAGCCTCGTCGCGTACAGCGTCGCGCTCGCCACGCGGCGCGGCGTCGCGGCCGAGCCGCTGCTCGCGCAGGCCGGCATCGCCCCGACGCTGCTCGCGCAGCCGCGCGCACGCGTGTCCGCGCAGCAGTACGGCGCGTTGTGGAACGCAATCGCGCGCACGCTCGACGACGAGTTTTTCGGGCAGGACAGTCACCCGATGCGCAGCGGCAGCTTCATCGCGATGAGCCAGGCGGCGCTGTCCGCGCGCGACGGGCTGCATGCGATGGCGCGCGCGGTGAACTTCATGCACTGCGTGCTCGACGACCTGCACGCGGAACTCGACGCGAATCCGCAGCGCGTGCGGCTGCGTTTCGTGCACCGCAACAACGGCGCGACGCCCGCGATGTTCACGTACGCGACCTATTTCATCATCGTCTACGGGCTCACCTGCTGGCTGATCGGCCGGCGCATTCCGCTGCTGCATGCGAGCTTCCGCTGCGACACGCCGCCCGCCGACCACGAATATCCGTCGATGTTCTGCGACGACATGCGTTTCAACGAGCCGGATTCGTATGTCGATTTCGATCCCGAATTCGCGACGCTGCCGGTCGTGCAGAACGCGAAGACGCTGAAGACGTTCCTGCGCAACGCGCCGGCCAGCTTCATCGTCAAGTACCGCAATCCGAACGCGCTCGCGCAGCGCGTGCGCGCGGTGCTGCGCGGGATGCCGCCGGCCGCGTGGCCGGGCGCGGGCGGGATGGCTGCGCGGCTGCACGTGGCCGAGGCCACGCTGCGCCGCAAGCTGCACCAGGAAGGCCACGCGTACCAGTCGATCAAGGACACGCTGCGGCGCGATCTCGCGTTCGAGGCGCTGGCCGACCCTGCCCGCACGATCGCCGACGTCGCGGCTGCGACCGGGTTCGCCGAGCCGAGCGCGTTCTACCGCGCGTTCCGCAAATGGAGCGGGCGCAGCCCGGCCGACTATCGCGACGAAGTGCTCGCGCGCGGCGGCGGCGCGAGCTGACGCCGGCCGGTGCGGCCGCACCTTCGCGCTTTCGGCCGAAACCGCCTAATCTTCAAGCATCGGGCCCACGCCCTTTTTCGCGAGCCGGACGGCACGCGGCCGTGCGCCGCCCGGACGTCCCGATGCGTTTTCACCGTCATGAGCCGCCGGCGCCTGCCGCGCCGGCCGGCCGCCCCCGTCACCCGCTGTCCGCGCGGGTCGCGCGCGCCGCGCTGTTCGCGGCGCTGCTCGTCGTATGCGCCGCGGTCGCCGCGCCGCCATCGGCCCATGATGCGCCTGCCGCGCATCCGGTCGTCGTGATTCCCGTCAACGGCGCGATCGGCCCGGCCAGCGCCGATTTCATCGTGCGTTCGCTCGACCGCGCGGCCCGCGAGCACGCGCCGCTCGCGATTCTCCAGCTCGACACGCCCGGCGGCCTCGATACGTCGATGCGGCAGATCATCAAGGCCATCCTCGGCTCGCCGGTGCCGGTCGCCGCGTTCGTCGCGCCGGGCGGCGCGCGGGCGGCGAGCGCGGGCACCTACATCGTCTATGCGAGCCACTTCGCGGCGATGGCGCCGGGCACCAATCTCGGCGCGGCGTCGCCCGTGCAGTTCGGCATCGGCGGCGCCGCGCCGCCGGGCGCGCACCCCGCTGCGCCGCGACCGACCGGTGCATCGGGTGCGTCCGGCGTGTCGGACGCGCCGGCCACGCTGCCGACCGATACGCAATCGACCGAGATCCGCAAGGCGATGCAGGATGCGTCCGCGTACATCCGCGGCCTCGCGCAGTTGCGCGGGCGCAATGCCGAATGGGCCGAGCGCGCGGTGCGCGAAGCCGTGAGCCTGTCGGCGAACGAGGCGCGGGCGCAGCGCGTCGTCGACCTGATCGCGCAGGACTCGGCCGATCTCGCTCGCCAGCTCGACGGCCGCGCCGTGACGACGACCGCCGGCACGCTGCACCTGGCGACCGCGCACGCGCCGCTCGTCGTGCTCGCCCCCGACTGGCGCAGCCGCTTCCTGGCGATCATCGCCGATCCGAACGTCGCGCTGATCCTGCTGACGATCGGCATCTACGGCCTCTTCTTCGAATTCGCGAATCCCGGTTTCGTGCTGCCGGGCGTCGCCGGCACGATCTGCCTGCTGGTCGGGCTGTTCGCGATGCAGTTGCTGCCGGTCAGCTATGCGGGCCTCGGCCTCATATTGCTCGGGCTCGGCTGCCTCGTCGCCGAGGCGTTCCTGCCGACCTTCGGCGTGCTGGGGTTCGGCGGAATCGTCGCGTTCACGATCGGCGCGCTGATGCTGATCGACACCGACGTGCCCGGCTACGGGATTCCGTGGCCCGTGATCGCGAGCCTCGCGCTCGGCGGCGGGCTGCTCGTCGCGGGCGTGTCGAGCGTCGCGCTGCGCGCGCGTCGCCGCCCGGTCGTGACCGGCGCCGAGGCGATGCTCGGCAGCATCGGCGAAGTGCTCGACGACGGCCTGCAGCCGGACCAGCCGCAGGGCGCGGCCGGCGCCGCGCCGTCGGCCGCCGGCTGGGCGCGCGTGCACGGCGAGCGCTGGCGCGTGGCGAGCAGCACGCCGCTGGCGGCCGGCTGCCGCGTGCGCGTGACCGGCCGCCACGGGCTGACGCTGACCGTCGCGCCGCTCTACGACGCGCCCGCCTCCGCCCATCCCCAGGGAGAACCTTCATGATCGGTTACACGTTCGGCTTCAGCAGCGTCCTGGTCGTCTTCGTCGTGGTGCTCGTCGCATCGTCGATCCGCATCTTTCGCGAGTACGAGCGCGGTGTCGTGTTCATGCTCGGCCGGTTCTGGAAGGTGAAGGGGCCGGGGCTCGTGCTGATCATCCCGATCGTCCAGCAGGTCGTGCGGATCGACCTGCGCACCGTCGTGTTCGACGTGCCGGCGCAGGACGTGATCACGCGCGACAACGTGTCGGTGAAGGTCAATGCGGTCGTGTATTTCCGCGTCGTCGATCCCGAAAAGGCCGTGATCCAGGTCGCGCGCTTCTTCGAGGCGACGAGCCAGCTCGCGCAGACGACGCTGCGCGCGGTGCTCGGCAAGCATGAACTCGACGCGCTGCTCGCCGAGCGCGAACAATTGAACGCGGACATCCAGAAGACGCTCGACGCGCAGACCGACGCGTGGGGGATCAAGGTGTCGACGGTCGAGATCAAGCACGTCGACCTGAACGAGACGATGATCCGCGCGATCGCGCGGCAGGCCGAAGCCGAACGCGAGCGACGCGCGAAGGTGATTCATGCGGAAGGCGAATTGCAGGCGTCGGAGAAGCTGCTGCAGGCCGCGCAGCGGCTCGCGCTGCAGCCGCAGGCGATGCAGTTGCGCTACCTGCAGACGCTGACGACGATCGCGGCGGACAAGAATTCGACGATCGTGTTTCCGCTGCCGATCGATCTGCTGGGCGCGTTGCTGGACCGGTTGGGGGCGAAGCGCGAGCCTTGAGACGCGCGCGGGCCGATACCGATAAGCGCGGGGGCGGGGGGCTGCGCCGCCCCGCCCGCGTCAGGCCAGCAGCTTGCGCTCGGTCTTGCCGTACTTGATCGACTTCTCGTCCGGGATCATCAGCCCCGTGTGCTCGTCGCGGCCCTGCAGCAGGAAGCGCGCGTCCGGGTTGCCGATCTGTTCGGCCGCGAGCTTGCTGTCCGCGCCGATCTCGCCCTTCTTCATCCGGTTGACGATCACGCCGGCCGCGGTGTCCTTGAAATCACGCAGCATCCACGCGTCGCCGTCGCTGTCGCCGAACACCAGCAGCGGGCCGTAGCCCTTCTTCGACGCGAGGACGGTGCGAATGCCCACCGTCTTGCCCGGTCCCCAGTTGAAATGCCAGCCGGCCGGATAGGTGCTCGTGTACTTGCCGTCCTGCATGTCGAGACGCAGGCCGATCACGTTCTCGGGCGGCACGCCGTAGCCATAGTTCGGATTGCCGGCGAATACGCGCACGACGTCGTCGAGCGACGCGGTGCTCACGTACACGTCGATGCCGTTCGCCCGCAGCGTATGCATCACCGCGCGGATTTCCTCGTGAATGCGGATCCCGTGGAAATGCGTATCGGCCACCACGCCGGCCTTGCCCGGCAGCGTCTTCGGGCTTTCGTAGCCGACCTTGCGCAGCGCGTCGCCGATCCCGTAGTTGTTCGACGCTTCCGCCATCGCCTGCAGCTCGGCGGTCGTCATGTTCTTGTAGAAGTAGATGATCCACTTGTAGCCGACTTCGAGCGGATGCGTGTCGCAGATCGCGTCGTACATGAAGTACAGCTTCGCGCGGAAATCCTTGAACTGGTCGGTCTCGCGGATCTCGTCGAGGCGCTTGTCGCCGCCGAAGCCCTGGTAGTTCGCATGGAGCCAGCGGTAGTCGGACTCGACGTCGGCGGCGAGGTCCTCCATCGTCACCGGCTTGCCGTCGACGGTCGTGTAGTCCTTCATGAACGCGCCCTTCGGCACGTCCTTCCACATCACGGCGACGAACTCGTCCGGCGTCAGCTTGTACTGCAGATGGTTGATCTGGTACATCAGCAGCGCTTCTTCACAGTCGTTCATGATGCACGTGTTGTCCCAGTCGAACACCGCATACGGGCGGCGCTTCGCGTCGTAGCGCGCACTCTTGACGCCATGCCGGTCGAGCACCGCCTGCAGGCGCGCGGCGTTGAATGGCGACCAGCGGCCCGGGTCCAGCGCGTCCGGCGCGGTGGCGCTCTTCGCGCCGGCCATGCCGGCCTTGAGCATCAACGGCGTTGCGGCGGTCGCCGCGGCAAGGGTGTTCATGAACCGACGGCGTTGCATGGTCTCTCTCCGTGGAATGTCGAATCGGCTTCGGTCGCCCCGCGCGACGCGTGGCACACCGGCCTCGCGAAGCCGAAAAAGCTTCGAATCGGGGCGGATGATGTGACGAAATTATTTCGGCAATTTGACAGCGTCGTGCCGCGACGCGACGGGGAGTTGATCCGGCGCGACATTCCGGGCCTGCGCCGGGATCTCGCCTGGCGCTCCCGGCCGGCTCCCCCGCTCGGGACGCATGAGTACGCGCCGACCATCCAGTCCCAACCGCCGCAAACCTAGAGCTTCCCCTCCATTTCGGCACTTCATTAGGAGAAGTCCTCATCCCCGGGGGGTGGCGCACGACACCGAACCGGCTATTATGATTACATCAACCAATGGCACATTAAATGCTGGCTGAATAATCCGCCCGGGATCATCGGTGGATGCGTTCCGATCAGCGCCCCGCCTTGCACAGGACCCGCGTCGCGCCGAGACGCAAACGCGGGCCGACACATGGAGACGCCTCATGACCGCCCACCATCCGCTGCCGGAAGTCCATCTCGACGAGCTGCCGCAATTCCGCGCGGTTCAGCAGCTTGCCTACCGCTGCGTCGAGACCGTCGGCGCGATGCTCTATCCGGGCATCACGGAAAAGGAAGCCGCGCGCCTGCTGACCGAATGGCTGCAGGATCACGGCGTGCACGACTGGCTGCACAAGCCGTTCGCGTGGTTCGGCGACCGCACCGCGTTCGACGGGTTCTCGGGCCTCAAGCACATGGGCGGCTTCAACCTTGCGTTCTTCCCGAGCAACCGGCAGCTCGAAACCGACATGCCGGTGATCCTCGACGTCGCGCCGGTGCTCGACGGCATCGTCGCCGACGTCGGCTACGCGCACTGTCTCGGCCGCAACCCGATCCTCGAGCAGTTGCAGGACGACCTGCTGGACCATCGCGACCTGATCGTGCGGCTCGTGAAGGCGCGCCGGCCCATGGCGGAAGTCGCACAGGAAGTCGACGCGCTGTGCCGCCGCCAGGGCGTCGAGCCGCGCCACAAGGCCTATCCGTTCAAGGTGCTCGCGCATCGCGTCGCGAAGATCCACAAGCTGTCGAAGCCGCGCTTCGTCGCGCGCTTCGGGCTGAACGCGACGCGCAACCTGCTGCTCGACCAAGGCCGCGCGGCGAAGCAGCAAGGCTGGTCGCCGCTGTGGTCGATCGACCGCCGCTCCGAGCATGCACCCGTGCCGGGCCTGTGGGCCGTCGAGCCGCATCTCGGCTTCGCCGGCGTCGGCGCGAAATTCGAGGAACTGCTCGTGATCACCGACGACGACGCGTACTGGCTCGACGACGACCTGCCGCACGTGCGCCGCTGGCAGCGCCGCCAGGCTGAACGCGCTCAGGCCGCGGCGAACGTTCCGGCCGCCGCCTGACGCGCCCGCACCTCCCCTCGACTCCCTGAACGACGGACTCACGATGCAGCCTCTTTCCGACGAAGCGCCGCTGGCCCTGTTCGAATCGGTTCACGGCGAAACGGCGGTCGCCTCGGGCGACCTGACGCTCGCGGTCAGGACCTGGGGCGACCCGGCCCGCTCGCCGGTCGTGCTCGTGCACGGCTATCCCGACGACAGCAGCGTCTGGCAGCACGTCGCGCCGCTGCTCGCGCGCCGGCACCACGTGATCGCGTACGACGTGCGCGGCGCAGGCCTGTCCGGCGTGCCGACGCGCACGGCCGACTACCATCTCGCGAAGCTGACCGACGATTTCGTCGCGGTGATCGACGCGCTCTGCCCGGGGCGCGCCGTGCACCTCGTCGCGCACGACTGGGGGTCGATCCAGGGCTGGGAATTCGTCACCGATCCGCGTCTCGCCGGCCGCATCGCGTCGTACACGTCGTGCTCGGGCCCGTGCCTCGACCACGTCGGCTTCTGGCTGCGCGAACGCGTGCTGCGCCCGACGCCCGCGTCGCTCGCCAAGCTCGGCGGCCAGCTCGTGCGCTCGTGGTACGTGTATCTGTTCCATCTGCCGTTTCTTCCCGAGCTCGGCTGGCGGCTGTGGCTCGGCCGCGCGTGGCCGGGCCTGCTGCGCCGGCTCGAGAAAACGCCAGCCGCGCCGCGCCCGACCCAGGCCGACGACGGCGCGCGCGGCGTACGCCTGTATCGCGCGAACTTCATCCGCTGCCTGTTCGCGCCGCGCGAACGCTACGCGCACGCACCGGTGCAGACGATCGTGCCGCTCGGCGACAAATACGTGAGCCCCGCGCTGTCCGAGAACCTGTCGCGCTGGGTGCCGCAGTACTACCGCCGCGAAGTCGCGGCCGGCCACTGGCTGCCGCTCGCCGATCCCGCGCGCTTCGCGGATCTCGCCGGGCAATTGATCGACGCGGTCGAATCCGGCAACGAACCGCCCGCGCTCGCGAACGCGCGCCGCCGCGCCACCAGCGGGCGCTTCGGCGGCAAGGTCGCGGTCGTCACCGGCGCGGGCAGCGGGATCGGCCGCTGCGCGGCGCTGGCCTTCGCGCGCGAAGGCGCGACGGTCGTCGCATGCGACATCGATCTCGCGAGCGCCGAACGCACCGCGCTGCTCGTCGGGCTGACCGGCGCGCACGCGCATGCGAAACGCGTCGACGTCGGGTCGGCCGACGAGATGGAAGCGCTCGCGGCGTGGGTCGGCAGCGAACTCGGCGGCGCGGACGTCGTGATCAACAACGCGGGCATCGGCATGGCCGGCGGCATCCTCGACACGAGCACGCGGCACTGGGAGCGCATCCTGCACGTGAATCTGTGGGGCGTAATCCACGGCTCGCGGCTGTTTGCGCAGCAGATGGTCGCGCGCGGCACCGGCGGGCATATCGTCAATACCGCATCGGCCGCCGCGTTCGGGCCGTCGCGCGACCTGCCCGCGTATGCGACGACGAAGGCCGCGGTGCTGATGCTCAGCGAATGCATGCGCGCGGAGCTCGCGGATAAAGGCATCGGCGTGACGGCCGTATGCCCCGGTTTCGCGGAAACGGGAATCATGGCGTCGACGCACTATGCGGGCGCCAACGCGCAGGACGAAGCACGGCTGCGCAAGCGCGCGACCAGGCTGTACCAGCTGCGCGGCCTGAAACCCGAAACCGTCGCGCAGGCGATGGTCGACGGCGTGCTGCGCAACCGCCCCGTCGTCGCGGTCGGCGGCGAAGCGCACGCGCTACGCTTCGTCGGCCGTTTCATGCCGTGGCTGGGGCGGATGATCGCGCGCATCAGCATGGCATCGCATTGACGGCGCACGACGCCGCACAGGACAGGGAGACAACATGACCGATACCGCCGACTATCACAAGATCAAGGCCCGGCACGTGAAGTTCGACTTCAGCGACACGCCGGTCACCTGGGTGCCGAACGATCCGGGCAGCACGCACATCATCAACACGCTGAACCTGCTGTTCCCGGAAGGCGAGCTGTGGTTCTGCCGCGTGTACAACAAGGCGCTGCCGCTGATCGCCGATGCACGCCTGCGCGACGAAGCCGAAGGCTTCCTGCGGCAGGAAGCCGTGCATTCGCGCTCGCACGCCGGCGTGCTGAAGCACTACTACGACCGCCACGGCATCGACACGAAGCCGTTCACGCAGAAGCTCAACCGGCTGTTCACGCGCGTGCTGGGCGAGCAGCCGTTCGGGCTGAAGATCGGCCATACGCGCTTCTGGCTGCGGCAACAACTCGCGGTGATCGCGTCGCTCGAGCATTTCTTCGGCTATCTCGGCAACTGGGTGCTCAACGCGCACGGGCTCGACGAAGGCCGTGCGGACCCGACGATGGTCGACCTGCTGCGCTGGCACGGCGCCGAGGAAGTGGAGCACCGCACCGTCGCGTTCGACATCTACCGGCACCTGGGCGGCACCTATCCGGAGCGCTGCGTGCACATGGCATTCGTGATCCTGCTGCTGCTCTACTACATCACGACCGGCGCGAAGTTCATGTACCGGCGCGACCCGGACGCCGGCCGCTACCCGGGCTTCGTGCTCGCGTGGTGGCAGGGTTCGCGGCGCGGGCACCTGCCGTCGTTCTGGAAAGTGCTCGGCGCGGCGCTGCGCTATTTCAAGCCGGGCTATACGCCGCACCACGAAGGCTCGACCGAGCAGGCGCTCGCCTACCTCGCGCGCTCGCCGGCCGCGCAGGCAGCCGCGCACGGCGGCAACTGGGGCACGACGAAAGGCGCGTGACCGGGTCGCCGGCCGGTTCGGCGGGCGGCGCCTGCCGAAATGCGTACAATCGCGGCTTCAATTTCCCGGAGGTGCCGCGATGGCCATGAAGAAAACCGATCTCGAAAAGAACAAGGCGCTCAAGCTGACGCACGCGATGAAACAGTCGAGTTCCGCGCGTTTCGGCAAGGGCGCCGACGAAGCGGCCAAGCTGGATCGCCGCGCGCAGCGCAAGCTCGACCAGGAGCAGGGCCTCGTGCCGTTCGCGTGCAAGCTCAACGCCGAGCTCGTCGAACAGCTGAAGGCTCGCGCGGCCACGCACCCGGGAGGGATGACGGGCCTGCTGTCCGAACTGCTCGTGAACGGCCTCGCGCAACGCGACGCGTAACCGCCACGTCTGTCGACATTTCCGTTGACACGGTTGCGCGGCCACGACACACTCGTTCACATGCTCATGCTCAAGCCCATCGCCATCGCGCATAAAAACCGAGTGAACGCCCACCCGCGGCGATCACCGGAGGCGCTTGTGCGTTAGCATCGAAATTCAGTCACGCATGTCACAAGGCCTCGCCGGAAACGGATGAGGCCTTTTGTTTTGGTGCGCGTCATCCCGCCCGGCTCAACGGAACGGAGATGACGATGGACCAAGCAAGCCGGCGGGTTGCCTGCCCCGATCGGTGCCGCACCGATACGATCGCATTGCCGAGCGTCGCGTTGCATTTCACGGTCGCGCCGCGCAAGACGCTGACGTGGCGCGCGCAGCACGACGCCGAGATCCGCGTACACGACACCACGCTGTGGATCACGCGACTCGGCAACGTCGACGATTACTGGCTGCGCGCCGGCGACGTGCTGCGCGTGCAGCGCGGCGAGCGCGTCTGGATCGGCAGCGGCGACGACCGGCCTGCCGAAGCATCGATCACGACCGTGTACGTCATGCAGCGCGATACGGGGCTGACGCGTGCGCTCGCGTGGATGCGCTGCCGGCTGAGCGGGCAATGGCGGCGTCGCGCATGATGCACGCATCGCTGCACACGCGATCCCGGATCCCTGTGCGCACCGACCTCGCGAAACGCCGCATGCGCGCGGCAACGCATCGCCCGCGCATATCCCGAAAATTGTCGTTGACAACACCGCACACCCGCAACAAAATCGTTCGCATGCCTACGTTCAAGCTCGTCGCCATCGCGATTCATTGCCCGGTGAACATTCGAAAGAATGGATCACGGGAGGCGCTTGTGCGTTAGCAACCGAGCAGTACCGCATGTCACACGAGGCCTCGCCGGAAACGGATGAGGCCTTTTTGTTCTGGTGCACGTCATCCGTCCGGCTCACTGAATGGAGAAGACGATGGACCAGGCAAGCCCGCTGTTTGACCGTCCCGATCGGCGCGTCGCCGGCACGATCGCGTTACCGACCGTCGTGATCCGCTTCGCGGTCGCGCCGCGCACGACGATGACCTGGCGCGCGCCGCAGGACGCGGAGATCCGCGCGCACGGCGCGGCGCTGTGGATCACCCGCCCGCCGGGCGTCGACGATTACTGGGTGCGGCCCGGCGACGTGCTGCGCATCGCGCGCGGCGAGCGCATCTGGCTCGGCACCGATGCCGACCGGCCGGCCGAAGCGACGATCACGACCGCGTACGTGCGGCGCGGCGAACGCATCAGGCGCATGCTCGCGCACGTGCAACGTTTGCTCGTCGGGAGAGGGAGAAGGAGCGGGTGAGCGGCGCGCCGTGTCGCACGCGTCAAGCGTGCGACACGCGGAACGGCCGCGACCGGAAACGGACGCACCCGCGGCGCAACGCGCCGCAGGTGCGCATCGAAGGACGCGGCACGCCGATGCGTGCCGCGAGCGATCGCGCGCCGTGCGCAGCGACGGGATGCAGCAGAGGCATCAGGTGCTGGCGGCGAGACGCGGGCCCGTGCTTCGTGGAGTGGCATCGAAGTCGGGGCGTTGCGCAGCCTGCGAGGTCACCCACGGATCGATGCCCTGCTTCTGCACCTCTTCGAGGAATGACACACGTGTGCGCCAGTAATCCGCTTGTAATTTCGCATCGATGACGCGCTGTTCGGCTGCGAACAGTTCCATGCGCGCCGTCACGAGCATCGACGCAGCGGTTTTTTCCGGCGTGGGGGCGTGTCGCATCGCCCAACGGCTGATCCAGTTCAACATGCTGACCTCCGTGATTACGGACGAACCCGCATCGGGCAATCGCAATCGGCCGCGCCTGACCGGCGGTGCCGAACTAGCCGTGCCTGCCCAAACGCGCAACGGCCTTGACCGCCATTCACCGCCTGGCCTGCACGGACTGCGACTCCCCCGCGTCGGCAATTACCGGCCGGCGTGTGCATGCGCGGTGTATCTATCCTAGAAAGACTTGCCGGTTTATGCGATGGGGTCTTGCAATCTTTTACACAGAAACCACAGTCGCCCTCGCATCGCGAAATGACAGTTGCGGACGGGACGGCTTCGGCGCAGGATAGCCCGATACCTGCGGCCGCCTGGACTGACGAATGGCCGCTGCACGCAGGTGCCGTGTCGTGTATCCGCACCGGCGGCACACGTGCGTTCGCCGGCACGCGCCGCCTGCACCGCGTGCGTGCAGCATCCGGGCGCACCGTTTCAGTCGCATGTCATCGCACACCGGCCGCACGCGACGCAGCCGGCTGGCCGTTGCGCACGCATCGGCCGCGTGGCGCACGCATGACCGGTCTCGCCGGCCTGCCTCGCGCCTCTACCGCGCATTTCCCGCGTTTCCCCATTTCTGCCGGACCGTGCCGCTCGAACCGGTAAAATGCGCGCCTTCGTCACGGGGCGGGTGCCCGACCGTTCGCGCGCAGGCAACCGATCGCGCCCTCCAACTATATCGTCCGAGCTATCCGCGCTATTACAATCCGCCGATAGCCGGACAATAGTGGCTGGTTACAGTTAGCCGGCCGCGCTGCCTTTACAACAATTCGGCACAACAATCAACACGACAATCCGACCGGAGAAACGCCTTCATGGAATTCATCAAGCGGTATTTCGGCTTCGCTGAAGCCGGCACCGACTTCCGCACCGAGATACTCGCGGGCGTCACCACGTTCCTGACGATGGCCTACATCATCTTCGTCAACCCCGCGATCCTCGGCGACGCCGGCATGCCGAAGGAATCCGTGTTCGTCGCGACCTGCCTCGTCGCGGCGCTGGCGTCGATCATCATGGGCCTGTACGCGAACTACCCGATCGCCTGCGCGCCCGGCATGGGCCTGAACGCGTATTTCGCGTACACGGTCGTCAAGGGGATGGGCTTCACATGGCAGGCGGCGCTCGGCGCGGTGTTCATCTCCGGCTGCCTGTTCCTGCTCGTCACGCTGTTCCGTGTGCGCGAGGCGATCGTCAACGGCATTCCGAAATCGCTGCGGATTTCCATTACCGCCGGCATCGGCCTGTTCCTCGGCATCATCTCGCTGAAGACGTCGGGCGTGATCGTCGGCAACCCGGCTACGCTCGTCACGCTCGGCGACCTGCACAAACACGAGACGATCCTCGCGATCGTCGGCTTCTTCACGATCGTCACGCTCGACCATCTGCGCGTGCGCGGCGCGATCCTGATCGGCATCATCGGCGTGACGATCCTGTCGTTCTTCTTCGCCGGCAACCAGTTCCACGGCGTGTTCTCGGCACCGCCGTCGATCGACGCGACGCTGTTCAAGCTCGACATCGGCGCCGCGCTGTCGACCGGCATCATCAACGTGATCCTCGTGTTCTTCCTCGTCGAACTGTTCGATGCGACGGGCACGCTGATGGGCGTCGCGAATCGCGCGGGCCTGCTCGTCGAAGGCAAGATGAACCGCCTGAACAAGGCGCTGCTCGCCGACAGCACCGCGATCGTCGCGGGCTCGGTGCTCGGCACGTCGTCGACCACCGCGTACATCGAGAGCGCATCGGGCGTGCAGGCCGGCGGCCGCACCGGCGTGACGGCCATCACCGTCGCGGTGCTGTTCCTCGCGTGCCTGTTCATCGCGCCGCTCGCGGGCGTCGTGCCGGGCTACGCGACGGCGCCCGCGCTGCTGTACGTGTCGTGCCTGATGCTGCGCGAGATGGTCGAGGTGCCGTGGGACGATGCGACGGAAGCCGTGCCGGCCGCGTTGACCGCGCTGCTGATGCCGTTCACGTACTCGATCGCGAACGGCGTCGCATTCGGCTTCATCGCGTACGGCGGCCTCAAGCTGCTGACGGGCCAGGCTCGCACGGTCAAGCCGATCGTGTGGATCATCGCGGCCGTGTTCCTGTTCCGCTTCTTCTATCTCGGTAGCGAGTAAGCGCGGCGCGCGCACCGACGCGACGCACGATGCAAACGCCACCTTCGGGTGGCGTTCTTGTTTTCGCACGACGCTTTCGCGATCTTCGCGAATCGACGCGCATGCCCCGGGGCCGACGCCCGGTCGATCCCGCACGGCCCGCATACGAAAATGCCGCCCGGCCCCACCGAACGGCATTGCGTGAAAGACAACGTCTTCGCGTGCGCCGCGCCCGGGCGCGCCGCGAGACGAGCGTCGTGTCGTCAGCGCCAGTTCGCCTCGTAGAAACGCACGTAGCCGCTGCGCAGCGTCACGCATTGCGCGCGCGTTTCCGACAGCAGGCGCCGTGCGGCCGCCTCGATACGCTCGCGGTGCTGGTCGAATGCGCCGACCATGTCCTCGAAGCGCGGCGATGCCGCGCCGAAGTGGTCTTCCAGCGCCTCGGCGGTGATCTGGCACTGGACCCGCTCGCCATTGACCAGCGCCGTGAACCCCAGCATCAGGTCACGCCCCGAATACTCCGGCTTCTCGTTCGTGAAATGGATCTGCATGGGAGCCGCCTCGACCGGTAGAAAACGAATGACCGCGTCCGTCGTCCGCTACCGGCCGGACGAAATGTACGCGGGCTCGCCGGCGGAGGCTGCTACCGCGGAGTGTGGCGCGGTCGCTGCATGCCGGTTGAATTCCACTTTAGACGGTTTCGCGCGGGACACAAAAATTTCGGTGTGCGTCGTTCCGACGCGCATTTCGTCTGATCTGCGCGGCATCCGGCACCGTTTCGGAAAACGGCGTCAGTGCGGATCGGTCGGCCAGATGTTGAGCGCGATCGCGGCAGTCGTGACGCCCACCGCAATCGCGGCCGCCCCGTATCTCACCGCATCGGTCAGATCGAACAGCAATCCGTGGATCGCCACGGCAATGCCGCCCAGCATGATGAAGGTGGCGATGGCCGCCAGCACGACTCTCAGTTCCGTCCGAACCATGATGCCTCTCCCGAACGGATGCATGTCGCGTCGCATGCATGTTGCAGTGCGGAACACGGCGCGTGCGTGCTCCATTTCCATCATTGCAGGCGGGCGCTTAAAAGCAAGGGGATTTTGTCGGCAGTCGCGCATCGCACGTGGCGCTTGTATGATGATGCGTACCCGGACGAACGGCTGTCGCGCCGAATGGTGCGCCGCGAGCGGAGACACACTCCGCCGCCGCTTCCGATCCGGTCGGCCCCGGCGGCTCCGGGGAACAGGAGACACATCATGCCGCAACCCTTCGTGCTGCCCGCCACCGCGGGGCGTACCGACCTGCTCGCGCAGGCGCATGCGCGTTCGACCGCGGTCGGCCTGCGCGCGCACGAGCGCCCCGATTTCGCGCCGCTGTCGCGCGTCGCGCTGCGCGCACTGCTCGACACGAACCACACGCTGTTCTCGCACGCCCGCCCGGTGATGGAGGATCTCCACGCGCAGATCGCCGAGACGCAAAGCCTCGTGCTGCTGACCGACGCCGACGGCGTGATCCTGCACAGCATCGGCGACGCCGACTTCATCGAGAAAGCCAACCGCGTCGCGCTGTGCAACGGCGTGTCGTGGGCCGAAGGCACACGCGGCACCAACGCGATCGGCACCGCGCTCGCATCGGGCCAGGCCGTGGTCGTGCACGGTTCCGAACACTTCCTGCGCGCGAACCACATCCTCACCTGCGCGTGCGCGCCGATCGTCGATCCGTTCGGCCGCACGCTCGGCACGCTCGACGTGAGCGGCGACCCTCGCGGCTCCAGCCCGCATACGCTCGCGCTCGTGCGGATGTCCGCGCAGCTGATCGAGAACCACCTGTTCGCGAACCAGTGCGGCGAAGCGCTGCGGCTGCGCTTTCACGCACACGAGGATTGCGTCGATTCGCTGTTCGCCGGGCTCGTCGCATTCGGCCCCGACGGCGGGCTGATCGCCGCGAACCGCAGCGCCCAATTCCAGCTCGGCGCGTCGTTCGACGCGCTGCAGCACCAGGCCAGCGACGCGTTGTTCGGCATGCGCTTCAGCCAGCTCGCGCAGCAGGCCGCGCGCACGCCGGGCGCCACGTTCCGCCTCACGCTGTCGACCGGCGTGCGCGTGCTCGCCCGCTGCGAATTCCCTGAAGCGCAGAAAACGACCGTCGCCGTCACCCCGCCGACGCCGGCCGCCCGCGTGCGGGCGCCGGACCCCGATGCGATCACGTTCGCGACGCTCGACACCGGCGACGCGCGCATGGCCGCCGTGCTCGAACGCGTCGCGAAGATTCGCGGGCGCGACCTGCCGCTGCTGATCCTCGGCCAGACCGGCACCGGCAAGGAATGGCTCGCCCGCGCGCTGCACCAGGCGTCGCCGCGCGCGGACGGCCCGTTCGTCGCGGTCAACTGCGCGGCGCTGCCCGATTCGCTGATCGAGGCCGAGCTGTTCGGCTATGAAGACGGCGCGTTCACCGGCGCGCGCAAGCGCGGCAGCCCGGGCAAGATCGCGCAGGCCGACGGCGGCACGCTGTTTCTCGACGAAATCGGCGACATGCCGCTCGCGCAGCAGGTTCGGCTGATGCGCGTGCTGCAGGAGCGCGCGGTGATGCCGCTCGGCGGCGCACGCGCGGTGCCGGTCGACGTGCGCGTGGTGTGCGCGACCCACCGCGACCTGCGCGCGATGATCGCGGACGGCACGTTCCGCGAGGATCTGTTCTACCGGATCAACGGCCTCGCGGTCACGCTGCCGGCGCTCGCCGCACGCACCGACCTGCCGGCGCTCGTCGAGCGGATCCTCGCGCGGCTCGCGCGCAGCGAGCCGATGCCGCGCCGCCTCGCGGCCGACGTGCTCGACGCGTTCGCGCGCCACCGCTGGCCCGGCAACCTGCGGCAGATGACCAACGTGCTGCGCACGGCCGGCATGCTCGCCGAAGACGAAGCCGAGATCACGCTCGCGCATTTGCCCGACGATTTCTGGCTCGACTGCGACGATGCGCCCACGACGTCGGGGGCAGCCATACCGGCCACATCGCTTCCATCGGCCGGCAAACGCGAAGGCACGACGCTGCACAGCCACCAGGCCGCGATGATCGATGCGGTGCTCGCGCGGCATGGCGGCAACGTATCGGCGGCCGCGCGCGAGCTCGGCCTCGCCCGCAACACCGTGTACCGGTATCTGCGGCGGCACTGACGCCCGTGACTGGCGGCGGCTTCGGGTATGCTTGGCGCGTTGCCGCCGAACCGCCGCCCGCTTCACTCATGACCGATCCAGAACACCCGCCCGTCGTGCGCATCGAGCCGCTCGGCGCAAGCTTCGACGCACCCGATACGCTGACCGTGCTCGAAGCCGCCGCGTTCGCGCGCGTGTCGCTGCCGCGCTCGTGCCGCAACGGCACGTGCCGAAGCTGCCTTTGCCGGATCGTCAGCGGCAGCGTACGCTACACGATCGAATGGCCGGGGCTGAGCCGCGACGAAAAGGCCGACGGCTATACGCTGCCGTGCGTGGCCGTCGCGACGTCGGACCTCGTGCTCGACGTGCCCGACGCGGCCATGCTCGACTAGACATCGCGCGCGGCCGCGTGCGGTGCTCTGCAACGCTCGATCCTGCATGGAGGACATGATGGTCCAGCAAACCGATCGCATCGAAAAACAGACGCTGCTCGCCGCGTCGCCCGACCGCGTCTGGGCAGCCGTGAGCCAATCCGACGAATTCGGCGAGTGGTTCGGCGTGTCGTTCGACGGCCCGTTCGAGGCCGGCCAGCCGCTGTTCGGCCGCATCACGCCGACCCGCGTCGACGACGACGTCGCCAAGGCGCAGGAGCCCTATGCGGGCACCGTGTTCGAAATCGTCGTCGACCGTATCGAGCCCAAACAACTGTTCTCGTTTCGCTGGCATCCGTTCGCGATCGATCCGGCTTTCGATTACGCGTCGGAGCCGATGACGCTCGTCACGTTCACGCTCGCGGCGCAGGCCGGCGGCACGCTGCTCACGGTCACCGAAACGGGTTTCGACCAATTGATCGAAGCGCGTCGCGCGACGGCCCGCGACATGAACGACCAGGGCTGGGCCGCCCAGATGACGCTGATCGCGAAGTATCTGGCGCTGCACGCGTAGCGCGCCGCGATGCCGCACGTCGGTGCCGACCGGCGAACCGGCGTGCGTGGCATAATCGCCCGCATCGTCAGTCCACCCGCCGCCGCGCATCGCATGCTGAGTCGTCGCCTCCGGAAGATCGGCAGTCTGATCGGGATGCTCGCCATCCTGATGACGGCGCTCGCGCCGACGATCTCGCAGGCGCTGACCACGCAAGGGCGCGTCGACGCGCTACTGGCCGGCTACTGTTCGGCCGCGCCGGCCGCCGGCGACCGCTCCGCCGATGCGTCGACGAAAAACCTGCAGGCCCATCTGCAGGCATGCGGCTACTGCAGCCTGCTTGCCCATACGCCCGCGCTGCCCGCTCCAGAACTGACGTTCGCGGCCCATGTGCACGCGATCGAGCATCGCGCGGCAACCCGCTTCGAAAGCCTGCGCCGCGCGCTGCCGCTCACGGCCGCGCAACCGCGCGCCCCGCCCTTCACGTCCTGATCCGTCGTCGTTGCGTGTGATGCCGTCGTGCATCGCGTCGCCCGCGCATGCCGCCCGCGTGCGCGAACTGTCACGTTTCGAAGGACGATCATGTCTCACCCTGCTGCGCGCGGCGTCGTGCCGGGCGCGCGGTTGGCCGCTACCGGTTCGGATTGCCGTGCCGGCATTCGCCCGCATGCGAATGCCCGCCCTCGCACGTCCGCGCCGCGCGCCGCCGATATCGATGCCGCTCGCGCAGCCGTCCGCCGAATCCGTCTTTTTCCATCCGATTCGTCCCATCCAGCCATGAAAACCGCTACTTTCGTTCGCGGCGCACTCGCCGCACTCGGCTTCGTCACCCTCCACGCCGCGCATGCGCATGCGCTCCCGAAAATGCAGGACCCGGCGCCCAACGCCACGCTGTCGAGCGCGCCACACGCGGTCACGATCGATTTCGGCGAGGCGCTCGAGCCCGCGTTCAGCTCGATCGCCGTGACCGACAGCCAAGGGCAATCGGTCGTCGACGGGAAGACGGCCGTCGATGCCGGCAACCGGAAGCGGATGCACGTCGCGCTGGCGAGCCTGAAGCCCGGCGCCTATACCGTCGCGTGGATCGCGGTGGCCAGCGACGGCCATCGCACGCACGGCCGCTACGCATTCACGCTGAAGTAACCCATGTCACGCGCGCGATGCGCGTCGGCGCTCGATGCCGATCGCATTCGCATCGATGCCGCCGGCATCGCACCCGATAAGGAGAACAAATGATGAAACGCCCGATTCCGACCGCCGTGCTCATGGCGCTGGCGCTGCACGCGTCCGCCACCCTCGCCGCGCCGGCCATCCAGGCCGATGCGTGCTGGATCCGCACGATGCCGGCGACGGTACCGTCCTCCGGCTACTTCACGCTGAAGAACGGCGGCGACGCACCCGCGACGCTGACCGGCATCGACACGCCCGCCTACGGGATGGCGATGGTGCATGAAACGCAGACGAGCGGCAGCACCGCGAAGATGGTGCACGTCGACTCGGTCGTCGTGCCCGCGCACGGCACGCTGACGTTCAAGCCGAAGAGCTATCACGTGATGCTGGAGGAACCGCGCCAGGCCGTCGCGCCCGGCGCGAAGGTGCCGATGCGGCTGCATTTCGCGGACGGCTCGACCGTGTCCGTGACCTGCGACGCGAAGGCGCCGACCTACGCCGGCCAGTAACGCCGCCGACCTCACGACCGAAGGAGCCGCACATGAAAAACCGCCTGCCGCTGGCCGACCTGATCGTCCGCTACCGTACCCCGCTGAATGTCGCGGTACTGATCGCCTGCGGGTCATGGGCCGCGTGGATCGCGTGGATGACGCGGCCTGCCGCCATCGATACGCCGCCGTCGATTCCCGCGTACTGCATGCGCGACGCGCGCTGACGCGCCGCGACCGCACGGTTCCGGCGGTGGCGGCCCGCGCCATTATTAGCGTGTCATCATCGCTTCATCCCGACCGCCGGAACCGCCTTTCGGAGCGCCGCATGTCCGTTCAGACCTGGATGCTGTTTGCCGCAGCCTATCTCGCCACGACGCTGTCGCCGGGCCCCAACGTGCTGCTCGTGATTCGCAACACGGTGCGCTACGGCGCGCACGGCACCGTCGCGACGATCGCCTGCACGGTCGTGGTCGTTCACAGCGTCTATTCGGCCGGCGTGCGCCGCCTGCATCGCGGCGTCGGCATGAGCCGCGCGGTGCACGCGCTCAAGCGTGCGAGCGGGCTGCTGTTCGTCGGGCTCGGCATCAAGCTGCTGACCGCGCGGCAGGCGTAAGCCGCCTCCCCGTCAGCGCATGCGCGCGGCCAGCGCGGCCGTGATCTCGTCGAACGACGGCCGCGCGTCGACGTCCTCGTTCATGCACGCCGCCGCCAGCGCATCGAGCGCGCCGGTGTGCGGTTCGCAGCGCTCGAGCAATTCGCCGAGCAGATAGCCGAACGCGCGCACTTCGAGCCGCTCGAACCTCGCGCCGCGCGTGCGCTCGTTCACGTCGTACAGCGACGCCGCGCCGAAATCGCCGAGCAACGCGCCGCCTGCGCCGTCGTGCAGGATGTTGTGTGCATACAGGTCGCCATGCATGATGCCGCGCGCATGCAGCTGGGTGGCGACCGACGCGATGCCGTGCGCGATCCGCAACGCGTGCGCCGGATCGAATTCCGCCTCGGCGGCATAGACGTCGCGCGTGCAGGACGCGAAGCTCGGCGGCCCGGCGAGGTTCGTCAGCGCGGGATCGACCTGCTCCATCACGAGGCCGTGCGTGCCGTCCGGATGGCCGCGCACCTTGCCGATCACCGGGATCAGGTGCGGGTGACGGCCGGCATGCAGGCACGCGGCCATTTCGCAATCGGGCAAGCCGTCGCTCGTCACCGCGCCCTTGAACAGCTTGACCGCGACCGTCCGCGGCGGATGGCCGTCCGCCCGCCATTGCGCGCGATAAATGACGCCCGACGCGCCCTCGCCCAGTTTCCGTTCGCATGACAGCGCGGCCCAGTCGATCTCCGCGACGTCCGGCCCGGCGGACGCCGCGGCCTCCGGCGCCGCGCCGAACGGGTTGCCGGCAACGGCGAGCCACGCGAGCCGCGGCAGTCGCAGCAGCCAGTCGGGCAACGCGTGCAGCCGGTTCGCCGACAGGCGCACCAGCTCCAGCGCGCGGCACGCGGCCATTTCCGTGGGCAGCGCCTGCAGCTGATTGCCGGCCAGCATGAGCTTCTGCAACCGCGCACAGTCGCCGATGTCGGCCGGCAGTTCGTCGATCGCGTTGTCGGTCAGGATCAGCCAGCGCAGCGCACGCGGCAGCGCGCCGCGCGGCACGGTGCGGATCCGGTTCGCCTTGAAGCCGATCATGTCGAGTCGTTCGCACGCGCCGAGCACGTCGGGGAACGCGGTGAAGCGGTTGCCCGACGCGAACAGGATGCGCAGGCGATGCAGCCGCGGCAGGTCGTCCGGCAGCGCGGACAGCGCGTTGCCGGTCAGGTCGAGCACTTCGAGCGTGTCGGCCAGATCGAAGATCTCGCGCGGGAATTCGGTCAGTCCGCACGCGAGCTTCAGTTGCCGCGCGCCCGACAGTTGGCCGGCCTGCAGGTGTTCGAGGGTGTGGGTCACGGGGAGAAAACGGGTGGCGGTTGCGGTGATCGTCAGGTCGATCGGACGAATTCTACCGGGATCGATCGCGTGCCCCTACACGACCTTGTCATCCCCCCTTCACAAACGCGCGATGTGACGTTAGAATTGCGCCCCTTGCAGTGCCGACGTGGTGAAATTGGTAGACACGCTATCTTGAGGGGGTAGTGGCGAAAGCTGTGCGAGTTCGAGTCTCGCCGTCGGCACCAGATGCGTTTTCCGCGCATTCCAGCATGATCCGAAACCCGCGACAGCACATGGCTTCGCGGGTTTTTTGTTGTCTGCTATGCAAGCAGCAGAAAATTCCGCACCACCGCGGACGGCTCGTCGCAGCGCGACGCAATGGCCAGCCTCGCGCGAAACCGGTTGCCCGCGAACGGCCGGTACACGACCCCGGGAACCTGCACCTGCGTAATCGCCTTCGGCACGACCGACACGCCGAGCCCGGCCGCCACCAGCGTCACCGCGGACGCGATCTGCGGCGCCGGTTGACCCATGCGCGGCTCGAACCCGGCAGCCTTGCACGCGGCGACGATGTCGTCGAACAGCGCGGCGCCGGCCGCGCGCGGCACCTGCACGAACGACTCGTCCGCGAGTTCCGCCAGTTCGATGCGCCGACGCTGCGCCAGCCGGTGCGCGACGGGCAGCGCGACGAACATCGGCTCCTCGTCCCAATCGGATACCTGCAGCGTCGCGGCCACGCGGCGCTCGGGCCGCACGATCGCGACGTCGAGGCGCCCGGCCTCCAGCGCCTCCAGCAGCACGCCCGACGTCGCTTCCTGCAACGTCAGCTCCGCATCCGGAAACGCCTCGTGAAAGCGGCGAATCAGATCCGACACTTTCGGATTGAACGCCGCCGTCCCGGTGAAGCCGACCCGCAAATGGCCGGTTTCCCCGCGCGCGGCGCGTCTCGCCGCGCGTGCCGCGCGCTCGGCATCGTCGAGCACGCGTCGCGCTTCTTCCGCGAAGACTTCGCCCGCCAGCGTCAGCTCGGCGCCGCGCGCGGTCCGTTTGAACAGCTCCACGCCGAGCTCGTTTTCCAGCGCCTTGATCTGCTGGCTCAACGGCGGCTGGCCGATGCCGAGCGTTTCGGCGGCCTTCGTGAAATTCGACGCGGCCGCGACGGCCAGAAAGTAGCGGAGATGCCGGAGTTCCATGCGTGACGTGACCTCGCGGTGAGTCGGGGCTGGCCTGCCAGCCAGTGTTAAAACATATTGCTGCGGTTCATTTCATATATTGGACATATACATGACCGTGCGCAAGAATTCGTGTATTCCGTCGCACATCGAGTGCCTTCATGTCCCCCGCTTCGATTTCCCGATCCATGCCCGGTACGCAACCCTCCGCGCCCGATGCGCTGCCGGCCGGCGTGTCCCCGCGCTCGGCCGCGTACAAGCGCATCGCGTTCGCGCTGTTCCTCGCCGGCTTTGCCACTTTCTCGCTGCTGTATTGCGTGCAGCCGCTGCTTCCCGCGTTCGCCCGCGAATTCAACGTCGGCGCGGCGTCGAGTTCGCTGTCGCTGTCGCTGTCGACCGGGATGCTCGCGGTGTCGATCCTGTGCGCCGGCGCGCTGTCCGAACGGGTCGGGCGGCGCGGGCTGATGTTCGCGTCGATGACGCTGGCCGCGCTGTTCAATCTGCTCGCCGCGCTGTCGCCGAACTGGCACCTGCTGCTCGTCTGTCGTGCGCTCGAAGGCTTCGCGCTTGGGGGCGTGCCGGCGGTGGCGATGGCCTATCTCGCGGAAGAAATCGCCGCCGACGGGCTCGGCTTCTCGATGGGGCTCTACGTCGGCGGAACCGCGTTCGGCGGCATGATCGGACGGATCGGGATGAGCGCGCTCGAGGAGCACTTTTCGTGGCGAACGGCGATGCTGTCGATCGGTGTCGTCGATCTGCTCGCGGCGCTCGCATTCGTGATGCTGCTGCCGGCGTCGCGACGCTTCGTGAAGCGCACCGACCTGACGCTGCGTCACCACCTGCGGCTGTGGCACGCGCAACTGCGTCACGCGCGCCTGCCGTTCGTGTTCGCGATCGGCTTCCTCGTGATGGGCGCGTTCGTGACGATCTACAACTACGCCGGGTTCCGGCTCATGGCGGCGCCGTTCAACCTGAGCCCGACCGCCTGCGGGCTGATCTTCGGCGCGTATCTGTTCGGGATGGTGTCGTCATCGAGCGCCGGCGCGCTCGCCGATCGTCTCGGGCGGGCGCCGGTCCTCGTCAGCGGCATCGTCGTGTTCGCGGCGGGCCTCGCGCTGACGCTGTCGCACTCGCTCGTCGCGATCGTCGTCGGCATCGTGCTCGTGACGATCGGCTTCTTCGTCGCGCACTCGGTCGCGAGCGGCTGGGTCGGCGCGCTCGCGGGCGCCGCGAAGGGGCATGCGGCTTCGCTGTATCTGCTCGCCTACTACGTCGGGTCGAGCGTGCTCGGCTCGGTCGGCGGCGCGTTCTGGCAGCGCGGCGCGTGGACGAGCGTCGCCGCGTATGTCGCGGTGCTGCTCGTCGTTGCATGGATGGCCGCGCGGCGGTTGAGCCGTGCGTGATGCGGCGCCCGCCGACGGCGCGCGCCGGCTGTTCGCGGGCTGCGGCATCGTCGCCGAATCCGAGCCGGTCAACGCATTTCAGGAAACCGAACTGAAGCTGTCGGGCATGCAGGCGACGATCCGCGTGCGCGATGCGGCCGCGCAGACGCGTGGCCGCACGCAGGTGTCGGCTTCGTCGATGGTCGACTGATCCGCGTCGACCGTCAAAGCAACGGCAGCGTTTGCCGGATATGGTCGGCGAATGCGACCGTCAGGTGCGACGGCCGCTTCCGGTCGAACCGCAGCGTAATGCCCACGGCCGGCAACGGCGGCAAATGCGGATCGCCGTTGACGATCGCGACGTCGGCCGGCACGGCCGTCTGCGTCATCACCGCGAACGCCTGTCCCGAACGCACCAGCGCGATCAGCCCGGCGAGACTGCTGCTCGCATATGCGACGCGATAGTCGCGGCCGGCGCGGTTCAACGCGTCGCACGCTGCAACGTGATCGAGCGTATCGCGGTCGGACAGCGCAAGCGGCAGCGGATCGAAATGCGCGGGCTCGAGCCCCGGATAGCCGATCCAGACCAGTTGCTCGCGACGAATGATGTCGCCGGTCGCACCGTCGTCCGGCACGGAAATCATCGCCAGGTCGACCGCGCGCTTCTCCAGGTGTTCGACGAGCCGCGGCGTCGGCCCGCAGACGACTTCGACGATCGCCTGCGGATGCTGGCTCGAAAACTGCCGCAGCAGCGACGGCAGCCACACTTGCGCGTAATCGTCCGGACACCCGAACCGGATCGTCCCCGACAGCCCCGTGCCGCACAGATCGGCCATCGCCTCGTCGTGCAGCCGCAGGATGCGCTGCGCATGCACGAGCAGCCGCTCGCCCGGATGCGTGAGCACCACGCCACGGCCGGTGCGCTGGAACAGCGGCTGGTCGACGGCCTCCTCGAGCCGCTTCATCTGCTGACTGAGCGCGGATTGCGTGCGGCCGACGCGCACGGCCGCGCGGCTCAGCGCGCGCACCTCGGCGATCACGACGAACGAGCGCAGCAGGTCGATTTCGAGCGAAAGCGCCAAGGTATTAGCCTCTTTTCTGGCTTGCATTAGAACTATTCGTTTCCATCAAACCAGACGCGCGCCTAGACTGCAAGCGATCCCTGCCCTTTTGCCCGGAGACGCCCATGTCCCTGAACGACGACGCAACCTTCTGGCGCCATGCCAGGCAGCATCTGGTCCGCTACGGCGGCACGTTCGAGCCGATGATCGTCGAGCGCGCGAAAGGCAGCTTCGTCTACGACGCCGACGGCCGCGCGATCCTCGATTTCACGTCGGGCCAGATGAGCGCGGTGCTCGGCCACAGCCATCCGGAGATCGTGTCCGTGATCGGCGAATACGCGGGCAAGCTCGATCACCTGTTCAGCGGGATGCTGTCGCGGCCGGTCGTCGATCTCGCGACGCGCCTCGCCGACATCACGCCCGCCGGGCTCGACCGCGCGCTGCTGCTCAGCACCGGCGCGGAATCGAACGAGGCGGCGATCCGGATGGCGAAGCTCGTCACCGGCAAGTACGAGATCGTCGGTTTCGCTCAGTCGTGGCACGGGATGACGGGCGCCGCCGCGTCGGCCACGTACAGCGCCGGCCGCAAGGGCGTCGGACCGGCGTCGGTCGGCTCGTTCGCGATTCCGGCGCCGTTCGCGTACCGGCCGCGCTTCGAGCGCAACGGCGCGTACGACCCGCTCGCCGAACTCGACTACGCGTTCGACCTGATCGACCGCCAGTCGAGCGGCAACCTCGCCGCGTTCATCGCGGAGCCGATTCTCAGTTCGGGCGGGATCATCGAATTGCCGGAAGGCTATATGGCCGCGCTCAAGCGCAAGTGCGAGGCGCGCGGGATGCTGCTGATCCTCGACGAAGCGCAGACGGGCGTCGGCCGCACCGGCACGATGTTCGCGTGCCAGCGCGACGGCGTGACGCCCGACATCCTGACGCTGTCGAAAACGCTCGGCGCGGGGCTGCCGCTCGCGGCGATGGTCACGTCCGCGGCCATCGAGGAACGCGCGCACGAGCTCGGCTACCTGTTCTACACGACGCACGTGTCCGACCCGCTGCCGGCCGCCGTCGGCCTGCGCGTGCTCGACGTCGTGCAGCGCGACGGCCTCGTCGCGCGCGCGAACACGATGGGCGAGCGGCTGCGGCGCGGGCTGCTCGACCTGATGGAGCGCTTCGACTGCATCGGCGACGTGCGCGGGCGCGGACTGCTGCTCGGCGTCGAGATCGTCAAGGATCGCCGGACCAAGGAGCCGGCGGACGGGCTCGGCGCGAAGATCACGCGCGAATGCATGAAGCTCGGGCTCAGCATGAACATCGTGCAGTTGCCCGGCATGGGCGGCGTGTTCCGGATCGCGCCGCCGCTGACCGTCAGCGAAGACGAGATCGACCTCGGCCTGTCGCTGCTGGAGCAGGCGATCACGCGCGCGCTTTAACGTAACGCTGTTTTCGACCTCACGCGATCCGCCGCACCGGTTCAACCGGCCGGTGCGGCGGATCGCGGATCGATCAACCCGCTTCCGCCGCCCACGCTAACGCATCGGCGCCGGCCGGCATCCGCATCGGGCTCGACGGATCGGTCGCCGCGCGCCACACGGCTTCGGCGACGTCCTGCGCATGGGTAATCGGCCCTGACGCATCGAGCATCCGCGCGACGGCCTTGCCGACGAAGTCCGCATACGCTTCGTGCTCGAAGCCGTGCATGTTGTCCCGTGCGTTGTCCGCGAAACGCGTATCGGGCGCGCGGCCCGGCAGCACGAGATGCGCGCGCACGCCGAAGGGCTCGAGTTCGATCGCCATCGATTCGGTGAACGCGTTCACCGCCGCCTTGCTCGCCCGGTACGCACCGACCAGCGGCAGCGCCTTCAGCGTAACGCTCGACGTGACGTTCACGACCACGCCGGCGCCGCGCGCGCGAAACTGCGGCAGCACGGCCTGCGTCACCGCGATCGTCCCGATCGTGTTGGTGTCGAACAGCGCGCGCACCGTGTCGAGCGGCGTGAGTTCGGCCGGCGCGGCCGCGCCGAAGCCCGCGTTGTTGACGAGCACGTCGATCGGGCCGGCGGCGTCGACCGCGGCGCGGATGCTGTCCGCGTTCGTCACGTCGAGCGGCAGCACGCGCAGGTGCTCCGACGGCGGCAGCACGTCGTCGCTCGGCGTACGCATCGTCGCGACGACCTGCCAGTCGCGCGCCAGAAAATAGCGGGCGATTTCAAGGCCGAAGCCGGAAGAACAGCCGGTAATCAGTACGGTCTTCATGCGAACTCCTGGGGTGTGTTGAGCATGTGTCCGTACGATAGAGGGCCGGTGCCGTATTCGCTACAATCTAAAATCCGCTTTTCTTTTGCGAGAGTCCGGCGATGATCGACCCGCTGACCGAAGTCGTGACGCTGCTGCAACCGGGCGCGCGGTACGCGAAGTACGTGCGCGGCGCGAGCCCGTGGGCGATCAACCGCACGGTCGCCGGCGAGCCGTTCTATTGCGCGGTCCTCGACGGCGGCTGCCGGATCGCGATCGACGGGCACGCGCCGATCGAGCTGCTGGCCGGCGATTTCATGCTGATTCCGGCCGCCTACGGCGTCGCGATGTCGAGCCTCCAACCGCCACCGCCGGGCGTCGACACCGCGCCGCCCGTCATGGTCGCCCCCGGCGAATACCGGATCGGCGATCCCGCGAACCCGGTCGACACGCGAATGATGGCCGGCAACTGCAGCTTCGGTTCGCCCGATGCATCGCTGCTGGTGTCGCTGCTGCCGCGCTTCGTGCACGTACGCGACGAGCCGCGGCTGACCACGCTCGTGCAACTGGTGGGCGACGAATCGCGCGCGCAGCGGCCTGCCCGCGAAATCGTGCTGGCGCGCCTGCTGGAAGTGCTGCTGATCGAGGCGATGCGCTTCACGACCGGCACGCACGCGTCGCCCGGCCTCGTGCGCGGGCTCGCCGACAGCCGGCTCGCGGCGGCGCTGCGGCGCATGCACGAACGCCCCGCGCACCCGTGGACGATCGTCGAGCTCGCGAAGGAAGCCGCGCTGTCGCGCTCGACGTTCTTCGAGCGCTTCAGCCGCGCGGTCGGCGTCGCGCCGATGGAATACCTGCTCACGTGGCGCATGGCGCTCGCGAAGGATCTGCTCCGCCGCAACGAAGGCCGCATCGCCGAAATCGCGGCGCGCGTCGGCTACAGTTCGGCGAGCACCTTCAGCGTCGCGTTCGCGCGGCACGTCGGCCGGCCGCCCGCGCAATACGCGCGCGACGAACAGGCGACGGTGAGCGAAGCATGAACCGCGCTCGCCTGCCCCGTTCCGCCACCTGCAACCCCGTTCCGTCACGCAACGACGACGTACGAGGCCCCCGATGACGACAGACGCCAAGGCCGTCGGCGCGACCGACCACTGGCTCGTCGCGCGCCGCGACGCGGAAACCGGCATCGAAAGCCTGCACGCGCATTTCAACGGCCATGCGTACGATGCGCACGACCACGACGACATGCTCGTCGGCTTCACCGAACAGGGCGTGCAGCGCTTCCAGTGTCACCGCTCGCTGCATACGAGCGTGCCGGGCCGCGCGATCCTGATCGAGCCGGGCGCGATGCACGACGGCCACGCGCCCGAAGCCGGCGGCTTCACGTACGGGATGCTGTACCTGCCGCAAGCGTGGGTCGAGCGCGCCGCGCGCCGGCTCGACCTGCCGGGCCTCGGCAGCGTCGAAGCCACGTTCGGCCATACGCTCGTCGACGATCGCGGCCTCGTCGACGCGATCCGGAACGCATTCTTCGCGATCCACGACAACGAAGGCCGGCTCGCGCGCGACCAGACGCTCGATCGCCTGCTGATGCGGCTCGGCAGCCAGCTGGGGCCGTCCCCGCTGGAAAGCGGCGTCGTGCCGCCCGCGATCGTACGCGTGCGCGATCTGCTGCACGAACACATGGACGGCAACATCGGCCTCGACGAACTCGCGAGCGTCGCCGGCATCGACCGGTTCCGGCTGACGCGGATGTTCCAGCGCGCGTTCGGCACGTCGCCGCACGCGTACCTCGTGCGCTTGCGGCTGCGCGCCGCACGAAAGCTGCTGGCGGCCGGCCGCACGCCCGCGCAGGCGGCCGCCGACGTCGGCTTCGCCGACCAGAGCCACCTCGGCCGCTGGTTCCGACGCGCGTACCGGATCACGCCGGCCGCGTACCGGCAACTCTGCACAAACGTTCCAGACTGATCACGCACGACGTCCGATCATGGGCGCTCCAACCAGGAGCAAGCATGTTCGATACCAAAGTAGCGCTGATCGTGCGCGACGATCTCGCCGCGTGGCAAAAACTCAACGTGGTCGCGTTTCTCGCGACGGGCGTCGCGGCCGGTGCGCCCGACGCACTCGGCGAGCCTTACGAGGATGCGGCCGGGCGCCGCTACGGCCGGATGCTCGGCCAGCCGATGCTGGTGTTCGCGGCCGACCTGAACGGATTGCAGGCCGCGCACCGGCAGGCGCTGTCGCGCGAGCTGACGATCGTGCCCTACGTGCGCGCAATGTTCTCGACCGGGCACGATGCGGCCAACCGCGAAGCGTTTCGCGCCGAGGATGCGGCCAATCCCGATCTGGTCGGCCTGGCGTTGCACGGGCCGAAGAAGGCCGTCGACAAGGCGGTGAAGGGGCTGGCGTTGCATGGGTAAATGCGTCGTGCAACGCCGCCGTTTCGGCAATCAGCGGTGAACGAGCACGTTCACGAGCTTACCGAATGGATCGCGTACGAAAAAGCGCCGCACGCCCCACGGCTCGTCGGCCGGGCCGTATTCGACGGGGATGCGCGCTGCCTGAATGCGCGCGAGCGCTTCGTCGAGATCGTCGACCTCGATCGACAGGTCGGGCGTCGGCGTGCCCGACCCGCCCTGCGACGCGAAGCTGATCTGCACGTCCATCCGTTCGGCATTGCCGTAGGTCGCGATCCAGCCGTGATCCATCAGCAGATCGAGACCGAAGATGTGCTGATAGAAGCGCTTTGCGTCGTCGATGGAACGTGTGTCGATGTTGGCGACGATTCGTTTGACTTTCATCGCTTGTCTCCGCGAAGCAAGGATGTAGCCGATTTGACTACGATCGAAGCCGAATCGGCTACGGATTTTCCGCATAAACGGGCATGGCGCCTGCCGTACCGAACGAATACCGATGCATCCGGAAACGATGCAAAAAACCGCCGGCCCGTTGCAGGCCGGCGGCGTCCGTCGATCACCCGCCCAGATACGCCTGCTTGATCCGGTCGTTCGCCAGCAGGTTCGCGCCCGTGTCGGCCAGCACCACGCGCCCCGTTTCGAGCACGTAGCCGCGATCGGCCACGCCGAGCGCCTTGTTCGCGTTCTGTTCGACCAGAAACACCGTGACGCCTTCGTCGCGAATCGTCCGGATGATGTCGAAGATCTGCGCGATCACGAGCGGCGCGAGGCCGAGCGTCGGTTCGTCGAGCAGCAGCAAACGCGGCTTGCTCATCAGCGCACGGCCGATCGCGAGCATCTGCTGCTCGCCGCCCGACATCGTGCCGGCCCGCTGCGCCGCACGCTCCTTCAACCGCGGAAACAGCTTGAACACGTGCTCGATGCCGTCGTCGATCTCGTGACGGCTCGCGAAGAAGCCGCCCATCTTCAGGTTCTCGAGCACCGTCAGGCTCGGGAACACGCGCCGCCCTTCCGGCGAAATCGCCATCCCCTGCCGCATGATCTGGTGCGTCGACATCGCGGTGATGTCGTTGCCCTCGAACAGCACGCGGCCCGACGACGCGCGCGGCGTGCCGCATACCGTCATCATCAGCGTCGTCTTGCCGGCGCCGTTGCTGCCGATCAGCGTGACGATCTCGCCCTTGTTCACCTCGATCGACACGCCCGCGAGCGCTTCGACCGCGCCATAGTGCGTATGGACCTGTTCCAGCTTCAGCATCACTCTTCCCCCAGATACGCCTTGATCACGCGCGGGTCGTTGCGGACCGCCTCCGGCGTGCCGATCACGATCGGCCGGCCGTGCTCCATCACGAGGATCCGGTCGGACACGCCCATCACGAGGCTCATGTCGTGTTCGATCAGCAGCACCGATACGCCGAATTCACGGCGCAGCTTGTCGATCAGGTGCTGCAGCTCGATCTTTTCCTGCGGGTTGAGGCCGGCCGCCGGCTCGTCGAGCATCAAGAGGCGCGGCTCGGTGATCATGCAGCGCGCGATCTCCAGACGCCGCTGGTGCCCGTACGACAGCGTGCCGGCCGGCCGGTTGGCGACCGACGTCAGTCCCATCCGGTCGAGCCACACGGCCGCGCGTTCGAGCGCTTCCTTCTCCGCGTGACGATACGCGGGCGTCGCGAACAGGCCGTGCAGCAGCCCGGCCTTCACCTTGCGATGCTGCGCGACCAGGAGGTTCTCGACGACGGTCAGCGACTTGAACAGCCGGATGTTCTGGAACGTCCGCACGAGGCCCTTCAATGCGATCTGGTGGCTCGGCAGGCCCGCGATCGCATGGCCGTCGAGCACGACGTCGCCGCCGGTCGGCTTGTAGAAGCCGCCGACGCAGTTGAACACCGTGGTCTTGCCCGCGCCGTTCGGCCCGATGATCGCGAACACCTCGTCGCGGCGCACGTCGAAATCGATCCCGTCCACCGCGAGCAACCCGCCGAAGCGCATCTGCAGCCCGGCGACCTTCAACAGTTCTGCATTCGCGCTCATTGCGGCAGCTCCACGTGGGGACGGCTCGCGGGCAGCAGGCCCTGCGGACGCCACATCATCATCAACACCATCACCAGACCGAAGATCAGCATCCGGTACTCGGCGAAACCGCGCGCGACTTCCGGCAGCACGGTCAGCAGGATCGCCGCGAGAATCACGCCGAGCTGCGACCCCATCCCGCCGAGCACGACGATCGCGAGGATCAGCGCCGATTCGATGAAGGTGAACGATTCGGGATTCACGAGGCCCTGACGCGCGGCGAAGAACGCGCCGCCGATCCCCGCGAACGCCGCGCCGAGCGTGAACGCCGACAGCTTGATGCGCGTCGGGTTCAGGCCCAGCGAACGACATGCGATCTCGTCGTCGCGCAGTGCTTCCCACGCACGGCCCATCGGCATGCGGATCAGGCGGCTCGTCACGAACAGCGTGAAGCCCACCAGCACCAGCGCGATCAGGTACAGGAAGATCACCATGTGCTCGCCGCTGTATTCCAGCCCGATCAGTTCGTGGAAGGTCTTCGCGCCTTCGACGCTCGCCGAGCGCGCCATCTCGAAGCCGAACACCGTCGGTTTCGGAATGCTCGAGATGCCGTCCGGGCCGCCGGTGAGGCTCGTCAGGTTGTTCGCGAGCAGACGGATGATTTCGCCGAAGCCGAGCGTGACGATCGCGAGATAGTCGCCGCGCAGGCGCAGCACCGGGAAGCCGAGCAGGAAGCCGAACGTCGCCGCGGCGATCGCCGCGATCGGCAGGCATTCCCAGAACGACAGCCCGAAATACTGGTTCAGCATCGCGTACGTATAGCCGCCGACCGCATAGAAGCCGACATAGCCGAGGTCCAGCAGCCCCGCGAAACCGACCACGATGTTCAGCCCGAGGCCGAGGATCACGTAGATCAGCGCGAGCGTCGCGACGTCCACCGCGCCGCGCGAGCCGAAGAACGGCCACACGAGGCCGACGGCGAGCAGCACCCAGATGATCACGCGCTGCTGCTGCGCGCCCATCGCGGGCATCGCCGGCAGCTTCACCGCCGATTTCGCGCGCACGAGCCACGGCTTGAACAACTGGAACAGGAACACGGCCGCGACCGCGATCCATACCGGGCGCCAGTGCGGCGTCAGCACCACCTGATAGCCTTCGAGCTTCAACTGCAGCCCGAGCACCGGAATCGTGAGGATCGCCGTCAGGATCGCGGCGGCCACCGCATTCTTCAGCGCCTGGCCGACCGACGCGTCGGCGGCCGGGCGGCGAACGGAAATGACTTGACTCATCTGCGTCTCCGTCAAACCTTTTCGATGTCCGACTTGCCGAGCAGGCCAGTCGGGCGGAAGAGCAGGATCAGCACGAGCAGGCCGAACGCGACCACGTCCTTGTACTCGGCCGGCATGTAGCCTGCGGCGAAGGTTTCGGCGAGGCCCAGCAGCACGCCGCCGAGCATCGCGCCCGGGATGCTGCCGATCCCGCCGAGCACTGCGGCGGTGAACGCCTTGATGCCCGCGACGAAGCCGATATACGGATTCAGCTTGCCGATCGTCAGCCCGATCAGCACGCCGCCGACGGCCGCCAGCATCGCGCCGAGCACGAACGTGAACGAGATCACGCGGTTCGTGTCGATGCCGAGCAGGTTCGCCATCTTCATGTCCTCGGCGCACGCGCGGCACGCACGACCCATCCGCGAATGCGAGATGAACAGCGTGAGCGCGATCATCAGCACCAGCGTCACGCAGACGATCAGCAGGCGCGCATAAGGAATCGTCACGTCGAAGTCGCCGCCGAGATGGATCTCGAACGCGCCGGAGATCAGCACGGGCACCGACACGTCGCGCGCGCCCTGGCCGATCTGCACGTAGTTCTGCAGGAAGATCGACATGCCGATCGCGGAGATCAGCGGCACGAGACGCGGGCCGCCGCGCAGCGGGCGATACGCGACGCGCTCGACCGCGAAGCCGTACAGGCCGGTGACGATCACCGACACGATCAGCGCGGCGCCGAGCACGAGCGGCAGCGGATAACCGGCGGAGATGCCGATCGCCGTGAGGGTCACGAGGCCCACGTACGCGCCGATCATGTAGATCTCGCCGTGGGCGAAGTTGATCATGCCGATGATGCCGTAGACCATCGAGTAGCCGATGGCGATCAACGCATAGATCGCACCCAGCGTCAGGCCGTTGACCAGCTGCTGGGCGAATTGGGGAAAGAAGTCAGTCATGTGCGGGAAGCTCCCGTTGGCGCTGGGTCGCGTGCCGTCGCCGGATCACGGCGATCGGTCGCGCGCAACGCACGGTGTCGTCTCGGGCCGCCCTTTGGCGCGCACGGGTCAGAGGCGCGACCAATACGCACCCGCCCCGTCCGGGTTTCGGACGGGGCGGGTGCGCGGGCGGATACTCCGTTGTTACTTGGCGGCGGTCTTCGTCGCGTCCTTGTGCCACGTGTAGACGACGAACTTGAACGCCTTCAGGTCGCCCTGTGCGTCATACGCGACCTTGCCGATCGGCGTGTCGAACGTCGTCTTGTGCATGTACGCGGCGACCTTCGTCGGGTCGGTCGTCTTCGCGCCCGCGATCGAGTCGGCGATGATCTTCACCGCTGCGTACGCCGGCATCTGGAACGGGCCGTTCGCGTCGCGCTTCTTGTCCGCGAACGCCTTCACGAGCGCCGCGTTGGCCGGGTCGGCCGAGAAGTCGGCCGGCAGCGTCACGAGCATGCCTTCCGAAGCCGGGCCGGCGATCGCCGTCACGTCCTTGTTGCCCACGCCTTCAGGCCCCATGAACGTCGCCTTCACGCCCTGCTCGCGCGCCTGGCGCATCAGCAGGCCCATTTCCGGGTGGTAGCCGCCGAAGTAGACGAAATCGACGCCTTGCGACTTCAGCTTCGTGATGATCGCCGAGTAGTCCGAATCGCCGGCGTTGACGCCTTCGAACAGCACGACCGGGATCTTCGCGGCTTCGAGGTCCTTCTTCACCGACGACGCGATGCCCTGGCCGTACGACTGCTTGTCGTGCAGGACCGCGACCTTCTTCGGCTTCACGTTGTTGATGATGTAGTGCGCGGCGGCCGGGCCTTGCTGGTCGTCGCGGCCGATCGTGCGGAAGATGAAGTGACGCTTCTTGCCTTCCGTCAGCTGCGGCGCGGTGGCCGACGGCGTGACCATCACGATGCCTTCGTTCTCGTAGATGTCGGACGCGGGAATCGTCGAACCCGAGCACACGTGGCCGATCACGTACTTGATCTTCTGGCTGACGATCTTGTTGGCGACGGCGACGGCCTGCTTCGGTTCGCACGCGTCGTCCATCAGCACGACTTCGAACTTGTTGCCGCCCGCACCGCCTGCCGCGTTGATCTGTTCGATCGCGGTCAGCGCGCCGGCCTTCACCATGTCGCCGTATTGGGCGACCGAGCCGCTCATCGGACCGGCGATGGCGATCTTCACGGTTTCCGCTTGCGCGGCGGCGGCGCCAGCGGCGAACAGCACGGCGGCGACGGAAATGGACGTAAGACGGGACAGCGTCATCTGGGAGCTCCTCGATGTTGTTTAGTCATACGGGCAAAGGCGGCATGACTTGCGCAATCGAACAGCACCCGGGGCGAGGACATGGGACACGCCCGAGACACATAGAAGACGGAACTCCAGCGGAATATTGCGTAGCGGGGCCCGGCTCTTGCAGTCCCCGAAGGGGACGTCTGGTTCGGAAAGACATCGTGATGCGTCTTGCATTGCGCAAGCGTTTCGCCTGCCCCGCTTGCCAAATCGCTCGTTCGGAGGGATGGTCCGACAGCTGTTGGCAAGGCAGCCGAAATTATATGGGCGTTTTTCAATCGTCTGTCAAAAATGCCTGTCGACTGAGGGAAAACACGTACGTTTTTGAGATGGGTGGGTGGCGATGGGGGCGCAACCTGTGGGAGGCTGGGACGGTTGATTTGGGTGCAATCGGGTTGCTCTTGGGCGCGGGGGTCGGGGTGGGTTCCTTTCTGAGCTTGGTGTTCGGCGAGAGACGGTTCTCGGTTTCGTATTTTTCAGGCTACCGAGTGCCCGGTCGCTGACTGATGATTGCGGGAGCACGCACCAGGACGGGGCGCTCGGCGAAGCGGTAAATCTTTCTGTTTATCTTCGATTTCTAAACATATTGAAAGCTTTTTGATATTTCCATGAAATAATACGAATTCGCTTCTGCAATCCAGCCAGCCTCCCCTGCAAGTCGCGTTCGCCGCGCCTCGCAGTCGCTTCAGGGCCGCTTCGACGCCCCGTCGTCGCCCAGCCGCCAGCCAGTGATCTGCCGTTTTGTTCAATGCACATCACCTGCTTCGGATCGCCCATCCATGAATTGCCCTATCCGCCTGTCTTCCGCCGCCGCGATCGCGTGCGCGCTTTCTGTTTCTGCCTCCCATGCTTCGGGACGCGATGCGCTGACCGATCGGTCGGCCGGTGCCAATGTGTTTCGCTCGGAGCGGCGTGCGGCTGCTCGGGATGATGGACGTGCGGCGCGTGTGGGCCGTCGACGGGTGCAGTTCGCTGCGCCCGACGAACGTAGCCCGTTCGATACGCCCGATACGCGGCCGTTGCGGGTGACGAGCGATGCGCTCGTGGCATCGCCGCCTTCTTTTAAACACGAACCCGATTTTGTCTCGGCTCCGAACCGCGTCGCGCTTGGCGCGGGCGGGAGCGATAGTTTGGGTCGCGCAGTGCCCGGGTATGAGCAGCGCGAGCAGAACTGGAATGAATACCTGCGCGCGAACGGCTCTCGGCCGGCCGGTAGTGGCGGCTCGTATGCGCCGCAGCGGCCGTACGATGCGCCGCGCGGTCCGCATGGGGCGCCGAATCCATTCGATCCGTCGGTACCGCAGCCGGAGACGCGGACGTTCTATGACAACGGATCGGGGACGAAGTGCACGGCTACCGGCGGCGCGGGGACGTCGCGGTCGTCTTGCGATATCGCTTGGTGATGCGCGGCTTTGGGCGGCTGCCGCTTGCGGCTGCTCTACCCTGTCCGGCGCGTTGCGCTTACAGCTGCGTAATGATCAGCCTCCCCGGCTCAATATCGATCCGCGCCCTGCGGCCCGGAACAAAACACGCATCGTTGATCAGCCACATTCCACCAATCTTCATGTACGGATAAAACGTCTCCGGCCTCGGATCCATGGTCTTCGGGGTACCCCACATCTCCTGGATCGTGACGAAACGTTCCGTCTTCAGTGGTCGTGCTTTATGATTCGGCTTAGCCATGGGCAACTCCTTGAAAGTTGGCTGTGGTTAGCGGGTCGTGAGTGTTGGTAGCACTTGCGGCCCGCGCTCGTTTACCGCGGCGTTTTTATGGTTCGGATTCCTCCTTTGTTGGTGAATCGATGGGAGCGATGCTTCGATTAAGGATCAGCGCATGTGGCACTTCCGCTCGCGCGCACTGCAGGCGACACGATCATCATCAGTTTGACATTGCACATTAAACCATCGTTTGCGCGCATTTAAGCGCACGTTAGCCATTGGGCATAGGTACGCGGCTTGGTCAGCTTTCTGGTTATTGCGCGTGTTGACACTAATCGCGAGCATGTCGACGCCTGTGCCATCTATTCGGAACACGATTGAGCCGAGCGTGACGATTTGAAACAGTTCTACGAGTTCGGACTCGACGATGTGTGCCGGGCTCGATACTTGTGTAGCCATTGCAAGGCTTTTGAGCGCGCGCGCTTATGGATGCAACTTGTGATGAACGTGCGAATCCAGCAACGTCACAACGCGCGGCCGATCATCTGTCGAAGTTGCACTTACGGTTTTCACGCAGGCCCTCAGATGGCCTACACACTCGAGGCGCTTCAGATCAGGGGTGCGGTGCGGAGTTCTCGCCGTGTAGGGTTGATTTACTCGAGGCCGCTCTGCTCGCTACGACTCAGGACCTCAGACCAATCCAAATCAGGATATATTTCGCGCAACCTCTCATGTCGATCAATTTTCGACCATACCGCATACTTCCATCTAACTTTACCGCACTTAAAAATTAATTTAAGTCTATCCTCAAATTCTCGATAAAAATTCGACGCAACATAAAAATCAACAACGTGATTGTCATCACTCAAAAAATCACCAAGGCGGTCAACCCTATCAACAATCTCGAGAAAAAAATTATCCCTTTCCCCTTCGCGATATAGCGCCCCTTTTGTCCACCACAACCAAACACGCATCAAATAGGGACCCAATCCTTCTAACTAACTCGATAAAATCTACATCTTCCAGAAGAACCACACTCAAGCACCGATCAGCCCCAGACACCAATTCACCCATAGATTTATATCGAATTCAGTTTATCTAGATAGAGATCTGATCCAGCAGAAACCCTCCCACCCCTACCTTTCAGGTCCTCAAAAAATTCGATTGCGAATCTCCTCATTTCAAAAACAAATTCAAAGCGATCCACAACCACCTTTACGGTTTCTCGAACGGTTACAGAAAAAACCACATTGGCGCCGTGCACCGCAAACTTTATTTCGATAGGCTGATCTGGAAAATAAGTCTTGAACCCCTCCCCGCGTGAAACACACACCAAACCTTCAGCCAAATACGCCCATAGTTGATCAACACAATCCCACATTGATTTATCAAGAAGAACGACCCCATCTACAGAGAGCTCAATAGCCCCTTCGATGTAATCTGGATCTTGTATTTTTCCATCGAAACTATGAAAATCTACAAGCCCATCCTCGGACTTGAGATATGTTATTACCTCTATCACCGCCTCACCTTGTTTGAAAGACTTCTTACCAAGGGGAGCAACAAACCCGCACTTTTTTTGCTATTTTTTCGCCAAATGAGCAAAATGGGATCGAACTCCCCATAGTACCGCCCCCTTACAACGCGCCTTTAACACCTTTTCACCAAAAACAGCAATAGACCAACCACTCCAGAATGAATAAACCCACAACTCATTGATCCACCCCAAGCGGAGACCGCTGCTTATCTCAGAACAATCCGAGATAACCATCTCGCGCGGCATATTACCCCTCAAGAAAATCAAATCCTAAATCGTCGTAGGTGTGTGCGAGCCAGCCGGTCGGCGTGTATTCCTCGACGACTTCTCCGCGCGCGTCGTATTTCAGGCTGACGCGATTCTTCAGCGATAGTCCGCGCGCGGCGAGCGTGTACAACTCGGCCGATGTGATCCGGCCCGCCTTGTCATACAGGCATGCAACGCTGGTGCATTACATGCGATATCGCCTCGCCCAAATTAGCGACTTCCCTTTGGCGGCTCCCAATATTTAGCCCCCTGCGAGTTCGTCAGCCTCTCCAAAAAATCCTCAAGAGAATCCGCCACTTTCGGCCAGTCGCCTCTATGATCCAAAGGTAAAGCGACGTAAACAGCACCAACGGAATCCATCAGAAGCAAATCGGAATCCCCATAAAAACGGGCGAACACAATATCACTATCCAGAAACTCTCGGCTCCTTATCTGCTTTTGCTTCGCCGTTTCTTCGACTGCCCCTTGAGGTGACAATATCTCAACACCCCATTGCCCATACTCATCATCCTTGAATAAATCTGCTCGCCCGGATATTTTCCAAAACTGCGTGAGCTCACACGCAGAATCCGGAATACCATCCATTGCCACATCACCAGCAACGCCATCAGAAAAATCGGATCTCAATAAAAACGGACACTCCTGACCAAAATGAACAGCCCTTCTCGAAACGGACCAATCCGATTTCATTTTCCCAACAAGAATACTCAATTTATTCATAATCCGTCAAAATCTCTCCAGAATGCATTGAACAATTCCTGATGGCTTTTCCGCTGAACCGGCACCAAATTCCAGAAATCATTGTTACCACCAAATTCCCTTGGTTGAATATGATGTATATCGTACTCAGCCCATCCCCCTCGGGGCGTTGAATATCCTCGGTCGTACCATTCCTTAATGAAATTTCCTCGCTCGGTCGCGCCCCACGAAACCCGATCTGCAACAGGAACTTTCCCTCCTATTCCACTGGGGAAAGGGATACTACGTCCAGTTCTCGGGTCCACTACCTCCGGATACAAATTGAGCATACCGCGAATACGACTAGCCAAACTCGAGTTTGACGGTTTGGCTCGAGGCGTTTCTCCACAGGAGAGTCCCAGCGGATCAACCCATCCAAGCGAGTTGGGTGCATACGCATAGAAGTTCACCCCTCCCATCAACCCGATCGGATCCGGGCTGATGAACCGCCCAATATCCGGATCGTAGAACCTGAAGGTGTTGTAGTGCAACCCAGTTTCACGATCCAGATACTGCCCCTGGAAACGCAGGTTCTGCGGTCGCCGTGCATGTATCGACGTCGGCGCGGCCACCGACACTTCACCCCAGGCGGCCGCCGACCGCTGCGGCGCTCGCGCAACCCACTCCTCCTGCACCGCATTGCCCCACACCTTATAGCGCGCCTGCCAAACCAGCTCGCCCCCAGCGTCAGTCAGTTCCTCCGGCAGCCCAGAAACATCGTTGTGGAAGTAATAAACCGCATCCCGTACATCCGCATCATTAGCCGCCGCCTTCCCCTGATCGATCCGAGCAAGCGGCACATAACTATTAGACTCGTACAAGTACGTCAGCGCTTCCTCGCCCTGGCGATCGTGATACGTCTCCTGCACCAACCGCATGCCGTCCCACAGGAAATCCGTACTCGCATAACTGCCGTTGAGCTTCCGAATCCGCCGGCCGAACGCGTCGTACTCGAAATGCGTTGTCGCGATGCCGAGCCGGTCCTTCGTCACGACGGTCTTGAGCTGGTTCCAATCGTCGTATTCAAGCACCAGTTCTTTAGCCGGCCCATGCCCACTCAGCTTGCGAACCAACCGCCCATACACGTCGTACTCGAAGCGCTTGTCCTCGAACACCTTGAGCCGATTGTGCTCGACGTAGCCGCCCGGGTGATCGCTCGACACCAGGTTGGCCGCCGCATCCCAGCGAAACACTTCCGACGGCAGTCCCGGCCCTGTCGCCTGTTCGATGCGCCCCGTCGGGTCATACCGATAGCTCGTCGTGCCGTAACGCTGATCGCGCTTCTGGATCACGTCACCTGCGGCATCGTATTGCCACTGCTTCGCAAGCAATTCGCCGCCCGCCGTACCTCGCTGCGCAGTTTGCCGCGCACGGCGCCCCACCGCGTCATACCCGAAGTGACTCGTCAGCTTGCCCTGCGTCCGTAGCACCTCGCGATGGAGATCGTCCCGTTCGATGTCCGCAACCGCGGCACCATCGAAACGAATCTGATGCACATGCCCCGAACCGTAATGCAGCCAATCGATCGTACGCTCGCCGGAAATCGTCGTGCTGACCCGATTGCCAAGCTCGTCGTAGGTGTGTGCGAGCCAGCCGGTCGGCGTGTATTCCTCGACGACCTCACCACGCTTGTCGTACTTCAGGCTGACGCGATTCTTCAGCGCTGGCCCGCGCGCGGCGAGCGTGTATAACTCGGCCGATGTGATCCGGCCCGCCTCGTCATACAGGTATTCGCAACGCTCGTGCGCGGCTTGCTTCGCCGTCAACCGCCCGACCGCATCGCGCTCGTATCGCGTCTCGATCTGCCCATCGCGCACGATCGTGCCTTGACCGCACACGTCGTACCCGTACGTACGCTTGTGGCCATCAAGACCGATCTGCGCGGAAACCAGATCGCGACGATCATACTGAAAGCGATACGTCTCACGGTTCTCGTTGGTCAAGCTCGCCAACCGGAACGCATCGTCATAACCGAACCGCACGATACGATCAGCCGCATCCGTGCGTGCCAGCAACAATCCACGCGGATTGAGCTCGTAACGCGTGCTGCGCTGATTCGCATCAATGACCTCAACGAGACGTCCCGCCGCGTCGTACCGAAACGTCTGACGCGCACCATCAGCCGTCCCGATCCCCGTGACCCGCCCCATCGCATCCGCTTCGTACACGGTGGCATGGCCGGCGGCATCCGTCACCCGAGCGAGCGCACCGCGTGCGTCATAGGCAAACCGCGTGACCTTGCCGGAACAATCGGTATACGACGTCAACTGCGCCCGGCCATTCCATTCGAGGAACTTATAGCCGCCACGCGCATCGCGAATCGTATGCACGAGCCCGCGCTCGTCCCGGTAATACTCGGTCGCGGAACCCACCGGATCGCGCGTCATCGTCAGGTTGCCGCGCGCGTCGTAACGATAAATCCATCGCGCGTTGGTCGGATCGATTTCCGCAACCGGCAGATCGTAGTGCCCGTTCCATTCGGTCCGCTCGACCTGGCCAAGCGCGTCGATCCGCTGCGTCTGCCGCCCGCGCTCGTCATATTCGAAGCGAGTGACATGGCCAGCCGGATCGGTCGTGCTGACCAACTGCCGCATCGCGTTCCATTCGAACTGCCATACGTTGCCCTCGGCATCCGTATGGCTCGTCGGCTGCCGATCCTCGTTCCACGTCCATTGCGTCACGCGCCCGATCTGGTCGGTGATCGTCACCGAACGCTGCGCAAGGTCCGCGTCGAACGTGTACGCTTCGCCGTCGTCGGTCCAGTGGCGCACGACACGCGCGTCGCGGCCGACGCCGTTCCACGCGTAAAAGCACTGTAGTCCGCCGGGCAGCGTATGCCGTGTCATCAGGCCGTGTTCGTAGCCGAAATGCCGCCCGGTATGGCCACTGCGATCGGTGACCGATGCGAGTTCGCCGGCGCGCGTATAGCCGTAACGAACCAGAATCTCGGGCAATTCGCCATCGACGCCGCGTGACAGTTCAATCGATGCGACGCGTCGCGGATGCTCCGGATCGTAATGCAGCGTCAGCACCCGGCCGGCGCTATCGTGAAGCCGAACCGGCCGCACCCGTTCGCCGACACTCGCACGCTCGACCTCGATCCAATTGCCGTTTCGGTCCTCGATCCGCCGAAGCTCCAGTGTTTCAGCATCCGACGCCGGTGCCCGGGCCGGGCCGAAATCGCGATACAAGCCATCGACCGTTTCGACCACATAGTGCCCGCCGGCGGTACAAATCAGGTAAATGCCTTCAGGCACGCTGAAATGACTTTCACCCGGCGGCACCGCCGGAAACTCGATGTCGCGCCCCTGTTCGTCCCAGTACGTGATCGACGTGACGACGCCGTTCTCCCGCGCCAACCGCAACTCGACACTGATCGGCACGCTCCAGCCAGCACCGAACAGGCCGTCGGCGCGATCGTCGTGGCTGCTGTAAAAACGCCGCCAGACGATTGGCAGCGGGCCCGGCAACACGAAGTCGGTATCGTCGCTGCCGTCGAGAATCTTGCCGCCGGTGATCACGTTGACGGGATGGCCGGCCGACGGCTGCATCTTGCTGCCGAGCCATGTGCCGAATATGCCGGCCGCGAAGTTCATCGCGAGACACGGCAGCTTGCCCTTGACGAAATCGCCCCAGCTTCCCTTGCCTCGACCGCAGAGCGCAAGCGCGATACCGATCGCCGCGCCGAGTCCGGCGACCCACGGCCGCGCTGCACTGATGTCGCGCACGGTCTTCGTGCCGCCGCCGAAGAAAACGTCCGGCGAGCCCTTCGAGATCGTGCCGTCACAGGTGGTCTTGTCGTCGACCCGCGCCGCGGGCAGATCGTTGATGAACACCACGTCGGACCCTTGCGCGACGAATTGCGGGCCGGGATGATCGCTGCACAGGACCGGATCCATGTCCGCGCCGTCGGCCGCGCGCGCGGCCGGCTTCCCGTTGATGAACACATCGGGCGAGCCGTTCTGGATCGTGCCTTTCTCCTCGGGCGGGGAAATGGCATTGCCGAGCCCCTTCGCGGCCTCGTCGATCTTGTCGTTGAGGCCCGAGCCCTGCATGTAGGCGGCCACGCCGACGCCGATCGCGAGCACGATCGGCGTCGCCAGCCCGCCCGTGCCGATTTCGAGCGCACCCAATGCACCGAACACGAGTCCTTCCGCTATCGTGGTCAGCGCCCATCCGATCCCCAAGCCACCCAGCAGCGACCCGCCCATGCCGAGCAGGTCGCCCGCGAGCGTCGTGTGGGTAAAGGGATCGTCCTTACGAGCGGCCGGCTGACTCATGGGCGGTCGGCATCCGAAACCAGCGTGGGCGCAACCGGGCGAAGCTGGAAGCTCTCCAGCATGCGCGCGGCCAGCGCACGTTGTTCGTCGTTGAGCGGCGCGGCATTGGTCAACGTCATCACGATGACCTGCCCGCCGGCATCGAGCCGAAACGCCGTCTGCATCTGATGAAACGTGCGGCCGTCCTGTTCATGCGTCGATTCCGTCTGCACGCCGGGGCATTCTGCCCGCCCGACCGTCACCGGGCGTCGCGACTGCACGTTCAGATTCTGCGCGGTGCGCGACGCCTGCGCCCATTCGCGCTCGACGAACGCGTCGATCGACTCCTGCTCGCGCAACCGGCCGCGGGACACGACGAGACTCAGCCCGCCCGGGCCGACGGGAAGAATCAGCATGTTGACGGTGCGATCAAGCGCCGCGTCCGGCAATTCGAAGGTGCCTTCATGGATTGCGTAGTGCATGGCTGGTTTCGTTCGAGTTATTTGTTGAGATCGATGCGCTTGCCGTTGACCATCACGCCGTCGTCGGTCATCAGGATCACGGAGCCGTTGTGCTCCAGGCGGATGCCTTCCGGCGCGAGCGAGATCGAGCTGTTCTGCACCTTCAGCAGGATGCCGCGCTCGGCCATGTAGACCTGCGTGCCGCCGCCTCCGTCCTTCGCCGGCGTCGTCACCTCGACGATAGTCGCCGTGGTGCTGCGCTTCTCGGCGATCGTCTCGGTCAGGTTGCCCTGCGGAATCTGCTTTTCTTCGCTGCCCGTCGCCACGAGGACGGTACGCATCGGCCCGAACACCTTGTGCGTCTCGTTGTTCTCGACGACGGTGTTCATGTCCTTCTGCGCATGCATGAAGAATTCCTGCATGCCGTTCGTGTCGGTCATGCGGATCTCGTTCGACCCCTGCCCCTTGTGCGTCTGGCTCTTGATCCCCATCGTCTGCCCGGCCGCGCCGTGATACGGATTACCCTGCTCGCCGTTGAACACGCGGCCGACGATCACCGGGTTATCCGGATCGCCCTGATTGAACGCCACCAGCACTTCCTGCTTGATCCGCGGGATCGCGGCCGCGCCCCAGCCGTCGCCCGCCCACGGTTGCGACACACGTACCCACATCGAATCGGAGCCGTCCTTCTTGCCGCGCCGGTCCCACGGGAAATGCACCTTCACCGCGCTGCCGTTCGTATAGATTTCCTCGCCCTTCGGCCCAACGACGATCGCCGATTGCGTGCCGTGAATCACCGGCTTCGGCGTCGCGCGCGGCGCACGGTACGGAATCTTCTTCGGCAGCAGCGCGAAGCTGTTGCGGTACGGCAGCTTCGCGCTGTGCTGCGTGTAGTCGTTCACGGCCTCGTGACGCACATGCAGGATCACGTATTCCTGGTTGTTTTCAAGCACGGGATGATTCGCGACGGTCACGGCGCCGGCCGTGGTCATGCGCCACGCGTAGCCGCCGCCGGTATAGCGATGGGCTTGCGCCTCCTCGGCCTCCATCGCGAAACGCGCATAGCGGTTGCCGTCGTCGCCATGGTCGTACAGCGACTGGTGCTCGAACCGCTCGGTCGCATCGAGCCGCGCGTGCTTGAGGTTTTGCGGGCCGGCCTCCACGAGCATCAGCGGCGAAGACGGATTCTGGTGATTGAAGTCGCGGAACGTGACCTTGCCGACGCCGAAACGCCGGCCTTCGTGCAACTGGTCGATGCCGCTATCCTCGCTCGCCTCGGTCGCGGCGAACGGCACGGTGGCGAGCCCGTCGATCGGGCGGAACAGCAGGTTTGTATCGCCGATCACGAGAAAGTGCTTGTCCTTCTCGTAACGATGCGTCCACACGAGCCCCTCCTGCTCCATCAGCCGCGCGCAGAAATTGTAGTAGCTCTCCTGGTACATCACGACGTACTCGAGCGGCTTCTGGCTCGTCCGGATGTCGAACGTGAAATCGGAAAAACCGTGTTCCTGGAAGATCTCGGTGAGGATGTCCTGCGCGGTCTTGTTCTGGAAGATCCGGCAGTCGGTCGAGCGCGTGAGGAACCAGAACCACGGCACGGCCGTCAGGTGGTATTGCGTGACGTTCCCGGGGTTGCCGGCCCGATCGAACGACGCCACGTAGCCGTCGAAGTAGCGATCGTTGTCGCCCGCGCCCGACGCCACGACGCGTTCGAGCGTCGACAGGCGCGCCTGCTGGTCGAAGCGGATCTTGACCTGCTGGCCGATCAGGTCCTCCGGGCGCAGGTCGTGGCGATGCGACAGCAGGTCGAGGTGGATTTCCGGCAAGCGGTTCACGTGCTCGTCGACGACGGCCGCGCTGACCAGCAGCACATCCGGGCCGAGCGGCGTGTCGAGCGTGACGTAGCGGTTGAGTTGGGTCAGGCGCGCGGGGTTGGCGGCGCCGTTGATCGCTTCGGCGATGGCGCCGGGTGTCTTCTCCATCAGCGAGAAGCCGGTCTGCGCGAGTTGCAGTGCGCGCTGGACGGTGTCGACGTGCCCGGCCAGCCCCGCGAGCGGCCCGAGGCTGCCGGCCACGCTCGACGCCACCGGGCCGGCGAGGCCCCCGAGCGCGCTCAACGAGCCGAGCGCACTGCCGCCCAATCCACTGGGAATACCCCCGTTCGGAGCGAAACTCATTCTTGTTCCTTGCGTGTGATCTCAGGTTCCATCGGCCGGCTCGCCGGTCCGCGGCCCCGATAATGTAGGGTAAAACCCGGGCGCTTGAAAGACGTGCGCAAACGTTTTCGTTCGAGCCCTGAAAATCGAGAAACTAAACCAGCGGCTGGGTACCCGGACGCGGCGTCCCACGCCGAAGCAGCGCGCCGGTAGCGGCCGAAAGCAGCACGACCTGCACGAAGCTCGTGACCGGCACATGTGGTGCGAAAAACCGGTCCATCACGTGCGCGAACCCGCTGAGGCTGAACCCGGCGAAACGCTGCTCGTCGACGACGAGCCGCACTTCCAGCCCGTGCACGAACGCCGATGCCGGCTTGCCGGGCAGCCAGCACCGCACGCGCGCCGTCGATAGCGACACGAGCGCATCGAAACGCCGGCCGGCGTCGACGGAATCCTCCGCCCAGCGCGCGCAAAGCCGCCTGAGCTGGGTCAGCCCGCCCTTGTCCAGCCGTGTCGCCTGCGGCACGAGGAGCGACAGCAGATCCCATAGCTCGCCGTAGCGGAAAGCGGGAGGCTGGCTCCGCGTCGGCCGGTTCAGCAGCGAAATCGTTCCCACCGGGTCGCCGCTGGGCAACGCCAGCTCGCGCTCACGCATCCCGGACAGATCGCCCTGCGTGCAGGACAGCCGGATCTCCAGCTTGCGATGGCCGGGATCGGCAGGTCGTCCGTCCTGATCGACCAGTGCCAGTTCGACGCCGCGGAGCGACTCGGCAGTGTCGGCCGGGGCTGGTGGCGGAGTCGTCTCCGCCTCCTTGGTTCGGGAATCGACAGGCTCCTTCGGCGCCCGCCGTGCCTCGTCGCGCAACACCGTCCAGAACAATCCGGGACGCATGCCCGTGCCATGCTGCAGCGACCGGAACGGTGCCAGTGTCGACGCGCCCGAGTCGGAAACATGGCGAACGGTGTCGATCGACCAGATGGCCGTGCGCGACACGCCGGCCTGCGCAAGCGCCTTCACCGCGTAATGGGCGCAACCGGCGCGCGTCTCGATCGGCTGGGCGTCGTCGGGAAACAGGTTGATGACCGGCGCACAAAACAGCCGGACGTGGTCGGCCGTTGCGGCGGCCAGGCGTTGGGCGCGATGCGAATCCGGATGCACGCCCGCGATCGCCAGATGGAGCACGACGCGACGGCTGACGCCGGCGCTTCGCTTGATCGCCCGCATGTCCAGATCGACGAAGTCGAAACGCTCCGGCACCGCGCAATACGCCATCAGCAAGTGGAGCGGCCAGAGCGCATCGTCGGGCCGCACGTCGAGCAGCGCATCGGCGGGATCGAAGCCGACAGCCGTGAAGGTCGCGTCCGGCAGACGCTTCCAGCGCGTTGCATCGCCTGCTTCGACGAAGCTCCGGCCGGCAAGAAGCAACGCGGCATCGGTGAGCGCCGCGACGATTTCCCGCGCGCCGGTGAAATGCACGCGCAATCTGTCCGGCACGATGGCGAACGTCTCATTCGGCGCGGTGAGTTCGAACGTGAAGGTCAGCAAACCGGTCGTTTCCGGGGGCAACGCGACGTCGCGCGGCGCGATCGCCGACGTCGTGTAACGCACCGCCGACACATTCAGCGGCGCGATCGCGACATCGTCCGCAATGCGAAATACTTCCTTGCCAATCGGCGCGATCAGCCGATCGCCGCGAGGAACGATGCGCGGCGCGGTCAGTTCGCTGCTGCCGTCGCCATGGAATTGCGCAATCGCGCACGATGGAAACGGGCGCAGGAAAGCGCCGTCGAGCGTATCGAGAAAACTGCCCGTGAACGCAGGCACGTCATCTTCGAGACGAATGTCGTGACACGCCGCCATCAACGCGAACGACTGCAACAGGCGTTCGACGTGCGGATCGTCCGAATGCTCGCCGGTGATCGCCAGCCGAGCGGCTATTTTGGGAAAGCGTTGAGCAAACGTCTGCATCGAATGGCGCAGCAGCGTCATCTCGCGTTCGAAGTGCGGCAACAGATCCTTGGGTTCGATGGCCATACTCGTTCCGTCCGTCGCTGCATGTGCGGATGGCGATGCAGCGTTCAATAAAAGGCGGAACGATTTTATTTGGATGACAGATTGTTTCATTCACAACGAATCGAAAGCGCGTCATTCCGGCGATGACGGACGCAGTCGATGCCCCTCCCGAATGCCGCGAACATCAAGGCTCGCCGCATGCGAACGGTCACTCGCAAATTTTCGCGCCAATGGTGGCGAACCGTTACAACAGGCGGCACAGCTCGCTTGTCAGCGCGTCCACCCACGCACAACGCGTCGCGTCACCTCGGCGAAACCACGATCGCCGCCCGCCGATTCTGCGCCCGCCCGCCTGGCGTCTTGTTATCCCCCACCGGATCGCGCTTCCCTTTCCCGACGATCGTGATCCGCTTCGCATCGAGTCCCACGTCGACCAACTCGACAGCCACGACTTCAGCCCGCCGCCTCGACAATTCGACGTCGTACTTCTCCGTCCCCTCGTTATCCGAATACCCATACACGCGCACGCCGTTGATCCCCGCCGACTGCAACGTCCGTCCGATCCGTTCGACGATCCGCCGGACATCCGGCTTGAGGTTGTACCGGTCGAAATCGAACAGGATCGGCCCGGTCGAGCCGAACTCGAACCCCTGCCCGGTCTCCTGGAACCCGGCCGACTTCAGCGCCGTGACCTGCGTCTGCGTCAGCCCGCGATGAAGCGGCGGCGTCTTGCAGCCCCCCAGCAGCATGCACAGCAGCAGCGCGCTCCCGACGCACATCCGCCCCGTGCTCACAGGAAACGAGTGGTTCATTTCGCATCCCCTTCCATCGCGCCCGCTCCGCAAGCGCTTCTTTTAACCGCCGCCGCGGCCTCGTCCGCGGCGCGAGTCGATCGACATCACACCGGCCCTGCCACGCTCTCCGCCAGTTGCCACGACCCCGGCCGCGCGCGCTTGGCGCGGTACATCGCGATATCCGCCGCGCGCAGCAGGCCGCTCGCGTCCGACGCGTGATCGGGATACAGCGCAACGCCGGCACTCATCATGGTGGCCACCACGCGGCCGTCGGACAGCTCGATCGACGGCGCCATGCCGGACAAAATCTCGTCGGCGATCCGGCACACGCTGCCTGCTTCGGGCACCGTCGCCAGCATCACCGCGAATTCGTCGCCGCCCAGGCGCGCGACGAGATCGGTCTCGCGCACCCGCGTGCGCAGCCGCGACGCGATGCCGATCAGCACCGCGTCGCCGGCGTCGTGGCCGAGACCATCGTTGATCTCCTTGAAGCGGTCGCAGTCGAGATAGAGCACCGCGACCCGCTGCCCGGTCAACGTGGCATCGCACAGCGCAAGCGCGAGGCGCGATTCGAACTGCATGCGGTTGGGCAACCCGGTGAGCGCATCGTGTGTCGCCTTGTGCTCGAGCGACGCGTTCTCGTCGCGCAGCGTGTTCTGCCAGTCTTCGAATTCGTCGAGCAACGCGTTGAAGTCGTCGCCGAGCTGGTTCAGTTCGGCGATCGCCGTCGGCTCGACGCGCCGCGCGAACGCCCGCTCGCGCCGCACCGCGTGCGCGACGCCGGCCAGCGCGCGCAGCGGCGACACGATGTTGCGCAGCAGGCGCTTCGAGCTGACGTACGCGCCGAACACGCTGACGGCGAGGCAGCCGAGAATGCCGCCGACGCCGCCGAGCAGGAAGCCGAAGAACTGGTGCCCGCGCCCGCGCACGACGACGTGGCCGACGATGATGCCGTCATGCATCACAGGCGCGGTGACCGGCCCGGGCAGCGCCACATCGGCGACGGCGCGCTCGAGCCGGGCGACCCCGTTTCCGGCCGGCAACTGCCACGTCGCGAACAGTTGGCCCCTGCTGTCGGTGACGACCACCTGCGCGACGTCCTCGTCGCCGGCGATCATCCCGATCGCCTCGTTCGCCGCGACGCGATCGCCGAACACGAGCGCCGCCTCGACCGTATAACCGAGCGAGCGCGCCAGCAGATTCAGGTTGTTGCCGGCATACGCGCGCAACGCAATCACGGCGACGACGATCAACGACACGGCGGCCATCGTCACGGCGACGAACGCGAGGCGCAGATGCGCGCGGCGCAGCACGCTTTGCAGCGTCGGGCGCGGTGGGCGCGAAGCGGGAACGGGGAGCGCGGATCGTGTCATGGCGCCACCGGCCGTCGTGCGAGATTGAGGACGTTCGGATGCACGCGCACGCCGCTGCGCGCGACCGCATCGAGATTGATGTCGAAGGTGACGCGTTCGCCTTCGACCGTGATGCAGAACATCGCGCCCGCGGTGCAGGACATATCGTGTTCGGCAACGGTCAGCACCGGGCGGCCGGACAGCACGGCCCTGACCCGTGCGCGCTCGTCGTTGCCGAGGGCGCCGAGATACACGACGTCGCACGCCATGCCGAGCGCGGGGTCGTCGAAGCGGATGCGCTGCACGTCGAGCACGGTCGAGCCGGCCTGCAGCGTGTCGGTGAGGCCACCCGCGTAGTCGGGCCTGCCCGTCACGCACAGATGCAGGCGCACGGGCGTCGTCGGCCAGCGCGTGAAGCTGATGATGCCGAGCACCACCTGACGCACGGCGGAGTCGTGTGACGAAAAGGCGGGACCCGTGGGACCGGTCGGCGTGGTGGTGGCGGCAAATTGCACCGTATCGACCGGACGCTCGGCAACCCCGGGCGCGCCGGCGAGGACGGCCGGTATCGCGCTCAGAACGCAAACGATTGCGACAAACGCATGGCGGAACGTGGCGACTCGGCCCTGCTGGCCGGACGCCTTTCGCGCGGCAATTGCCGCCGCACACGCTGGCGTCGATGCGACTGCAAGACTCGCAGCCGCCGCGCACACACTCGCATCCATGATGGAAACATCTGCCGCAGTCGTTCCCGGCCCCGCCTCCTGCCCGCCATGCGCGTGCAGGCACCGTATCACGCGCACGATTCCTTCCATCTTAGGTAAAAATTCGGTTCCCCAAGCAGTGGGAATCACCCGCGAAAACGTCGGAAAGTATGCGGATTCAGCGCGGCTGCCCGATGAGACGGACGCACGCGTCGGCCGACATCGATTCGATCTCGACGTCGGCGAATTGATCGGCTGATTGACCGTCCGCGCACGGCAAACTTCATATGTACTCGCGTGCTGCGCGATCGCGACACGCGCGGCTCCGATCGTCAGCGGCGCCCCGTATGCATGTGCGTGTGCGTGTGCGTGTGCGGACAATTCGATCGTCACGCGCCTCGGAATGCGCGTACCGGCGCAGCGTGCTGCCCACCTCGTCACGGCCAGCGGCGATCGTCGCGCACGGGCCAGCCGCCACGTATCGACCGCGTGCCCCTCTTGGCCCCCCACGCCGGCGCGAGTATGCTTGCGGTTCGAACGATTCCCAACCCGGGCGCGCACCGTACCGCGGGCAAGCGCCCCGCCAACCGTCACTCACCATCGATGGATTTCGACGTCATCGTTCTCGGCGCCGGCATCGTCGGCGTCTCCGCCGCGCTGCACCTGCAGGATCGCGGCCGCAAGGTCGCCCTCGTCGATCGCGGCGCGCCCGGCGAAGGCACGAGCTTCGGCAATGCCGGGCTGATCGAGCGCTCGTCGGTCGAACTGTACCCGTTCCCGCGCAGCCCGTTCACGCTGATGCGCTATGCGCTGAACCGCTCGACCGACCTCTACTGGCACAGCGCGTCGCTGCCCGCGTTCGCGCCGTGGCTCGCACGGTTCTGGTGGGAATCGGCGCCGCTGCGTCACGCGGCGGCGTCGCGCGACATGCTGCCGCTGATCGAGCGCTGCATCGTCGAACACGATGCGCTGATCGCGCGCGCCGGCGCCGGCGAACTGGTCCGCGCGAGTGGCTGGCTCGAAGCGTTCCGCACGCCGGCCGCATTCGAACGCGGCGTCGCGGAGGCCGGCCTCACCGCGCGCCGCCACGGGCTCGGCATCACGCCGCTCGACGCGGCCGCGCTGCGCGCGCAGGAACCGAGCCTCGCCCCGGGCTTCTGCGGTGCGCTGCACTGGCTCGACCCGAAGAGCGTCGTCGATCCGGCCGCGCTCGTCAAAGCGTATGCACACCTGTTCGTGCAGGGCGGCGGCACGCTGCTGACCGGCGACGCCGCGAGCCTGGACGCGCTGTCGCCCGGCTGGCAGGTCCAGACCGACGACGGCCCGGCGGCCGCGCCGGCCGTCGTGGTCGCGCTCGGCCCGTGGTCCGACACGGTGTTCGGCAAGTTCGGCTACACGATCCCGCTGCGCGAGAAACGCGGCTATCACATGCACTACGCGCCGTCCGCGCGCGGCGTGCCGTCGGCGCCGATCGTCGATCGCGAATACGGCTACGTGATCGCGCCGATGCGGCGCGGGCTGCGGCTGACGACCGGCGTCGAGATCGCGCGGCGCGGGCTGCCGCCAACGGGCGTGCAGCTCGAACGCGCGGAACGCGTCGCACGGCCGGTGTTCGGGTTCGGCGAGCGGCTCGACCCGCATCCGTGGCTCGGCTTCCGCCCGTGCACGCCCGACATGCGCCCGGTGATCGGCCCCGCGCCCGCGCATCGCGGGCTGTGGTTCGCGTTCGGACACAACCATCACGGGCTGACGCTCGGCCCCGTCACCGGCCGCCTGCTGGCCGAGATGATGACCGGCGAAGCGCCGTTCACCGATCCGGCGCCGTATCGCGCGGGTCGTTTCTGAGCGCGCGATACCGGCGCCGGCACGAAGGCCCGGCTGGCGCCGAAACCCGTCGTCAGCGAAAGCGAAGCTGATTTCGCCCGAGTTGCGAAACGGACGCGCAGCCCATCAGCCGCATGTCCCGTTCGACTTCCGTGCGCATCAGCTGCAGCGCACGCTCGACGCCGGGCTGCCCGGCGGCGGCGAGCGGAAACAGGTAATAGCGCCCCAGGCCAACCGCCTTCGCACCGAGCGCCAGCGCCTTGAGCACGTGCGAACCCCGTTGCACGCCGCCGTCCATCATCACGTCGATCCGGTCTCCCACCGCGTCGACCACCTCGGCAAGCTGGTCGAACGCGGCGCGCGAACCGTCGAGTTGCCGCCCGCCGTGATTCGACAGCACGATGCCGGTGCAACCGATGTCCACCGCCCGGCGCGCGTCGTCGACCGACATCACGCCTTTCAGGCAAAACTGCCCGTTCCACTCCCGCACCATCGCGGCGACGTCGTCCCACGACATCGACGGATCCAGCATGTCCGTGAAGTAGCGGCTGATCGACATCGCGCCGCCGCCCATGTCGACATGCCGGTCGAGTTGCGGCAAACGGAATCGCTCGTGGGTCAGGTAGTTGACCGCCCAGGCCGGCTTCAACGCGAATTCGGTCAGCCCCGCGAGCGTCAGCCGGAACGGAATCGAGAAGCCGGTTCGCTTGTCGCGCTCGCGATTGCCGCCGGTGATGCTGTCCACCGTCAGCATCATCACGTTCACGCCGGCCTGCCGCGAGCGGTTCATCATTTCGCGGTTGAGGCCGCGGTCCTTGTGGAAGTAGAACTGGTACACCTGCGGGCCCGGGCTGATCGCACGGGCTTCTTCGAGGCTCACGGTGCCGAGCGACGACACGCCGAACATCGTGTCGAATTTCGCGGCCGCGGCGGCGACGGCCCGCTCGCCGTCATGATGAAACAGGCGTTGCAGCGCGGTCGGCGAGCAGTAAACCGGCATGCCGAGCCTCTGCCCCATGACCGTCACCGACAGATCGACATCGCGCACGCCGCGCAGCACGTTCGGCACCAGATCGCAGCTTTCGAACGCGCTCGTGTTGCGTCGATACGTGGTTTCATCGTCGGCCGCACCGTCGATGTAATTGAAGATCGGCCCCGGCAACCGTCGTCGCGCCAGCTCGCGGAAGTCGTGGAAATTGTGGCAATCGTTCACGCGCATTCGTCACACTCCATTCGGCGCACGAGCGGCATGCCGGTGGGTCGGCGCGCGTCGCTCGCATCGCGGCGTTCGTTCGGTCCCGACGGCCGGTGTCCTCGCGCGGTACGGAGGGCGCGTCAGCAGCCGGGAAGCACCGCATCGCGTCCGCCGCTGGCGAACATGCAGAAAATCGACTCGCGCACTCAATCGAGCGCGCGGCCGAAAATGCGGATCACTTCGTCGAGATGCTCGGCCATCGCCCGGCGCGCGGCGTCGGGGTCGCGCGCGCGGATCGCATCGAGGATCGCGCGATGCTCGCGCTCCGACCGGTGCGGCATGTCGTTCGGCATGTACAGCGACTGCAGCCGCTGGAACATCGGGTCGTACTTGTGCGCGAGCAACTGCTTGATCATCAGCGCATACGCGGCGTTGTCGCTCGCTTCCGCGATGCGGATATGGAACAGCCGGTCGCCCGGGTGCGTGAGCGAGCCGCTGCGGTTGTCGTCCTGATTGCGCAGAAATGCTTCGTGAATCCCTTCGATCTGCGCATCCGAGCCATGCTTTGCGGCCAGCGACGCGGCTTCCGGCTCGATCAGCCGGCGCGCCTGCAGCAGCGCGAACGGCGGGATTTCGGTGTCGAGGTCGAGCGCGATGCCGAGCTCCGGATCGATCTCGACGATCGAGAACGGCGCGACCGTCGCGTTGGGCGCCGATGCAGGTTCGGGCGCGGCGGCCGTCTCGGGATGGCGCACCTTCACGCCGTCGCCCACGCGCACGCTGACGAGCCCGTTCACTTCGAGCGCGATCAGCGCCTCGCGCACCGACGTGCGCGACACGCCGAACCGTTCGGCGAGTTCGCGCTCGGGCGGCAGATAGCTGCCCGGCGGAAAATCGCCGGACTCGATCATCGCACTGAGCTTGTCGGCGATCTGCTGGTAGAGGCGGCGGTTCTGAATCGGCTGGATGGACATACGTTGACGCTGGTAATCGGTTTCGTTCCGGACGGCCCGAACATTGCCTGGGCCGTTCGCGCCTATTTTATATGCCGCGCTTCACATCGCCCGGCACCGCGTAGCAGCGCGCGGCCGTGCCGCCCCACAACGCGGCGCGTTCGGCCGCCGACAGCCGCGCTTCGGCCCAGCGTTCGACGAGCGACGCGACCTCGTCGTACGACGCCGCGAGCAGGCACACGGGCCAGTCCGACCCGAACATCAGCCGCTGCGGGCCGAACGCGTCGAGCGCCGCGTCGAGACACTGCTCGATATGCCGGATGTCCTGCGCGCGCAGGCCGCGCCGCCAGTCGGCTTCGGTCACGAGCCCCGACAGCTTGCACGCGACGTGCGGCAGCGCGCCGAGTTCATGCAGCGACGCGCGCCAGCGCGCGAGCGCCGTGTCGTCGCGCGCGAACTCGGCGAGCGCAGGCTTGCCGGCATGGTCGAGCACGAGCCAGTGCGCATCGTGCCGCGCGCAGAACGCTTGCACGTCCGGCAACTGGCGCTCGAACACGAGCACGTCGTAGACATAGCCGTTCGCCTGCAGCCACGCGACGCCGCGATTGAAGCCGGGATCCGCGACGAACGCGCCGACGTCGGCTTCGTCCTGCACCTGATGACGGAAACCGCGCAGCTTCGGGCTGCGCCACTCGGCGACGCGGTCGGCCAGCGCCGGCGCACCGAGATCCTCCCAGCCGACCACGGCCGCGATGCGTGCGTCGTCGCGCGCCAGATCGAGCAGGAACGCCGTCTCGTCGCGCCCGGCGCGCGCCTGCACCGCAATCGACGCGCCGAGCGCCTGCGCATGCATCTGCGGCCACAGTGCGTCGGGCAGGTAGTCGCGCGCGAGCACGCCCATCCCGGGGCCGATCCACGGATAGTCGGCCGCGCGATAACGCCAGAAGTGCTGATGCGAATCGATACGCACTGCGCCCATGATGCCCTCGTGTCCGATCACCGCGGCGGCGACGGCCCGCCTCGCCGCCGCCCGTCCGCCACGTTCAGTCGTACAACACCGCCGCGATCTTCGGATCGTCGATATTGGTCTTGTCGTACCAGTAGAACCCGGTATCGATGACCTTCGGCAGCTTCTCGCCCTTGATCGCCTTCACGGCCGCCTCGACCGTCTTGTAGCCGATGCCGATCGGGTTCTGCGTGATCGCGCCGGCCATCAGCCCGCTGCGGATCGCGTCCTTCTGCTGCTTGCCGGAATCGTAGCCGACGATCACGACCTTGCGCTTCATCTCGCGCACGCCGTTGACCACGCCGATCGCCGAACCTTCGTTGGTGCCGAACAGCCCCTTGAGCTTCGGATACGCCTGCAAGATCGACTTCGTCACTTCGGTCGACTTCAACTGATCGCCTTCGCCGTACTGCACGGTCACGACCTGCACCTTCGGGTGCGCCGACTTCATCCGGTCGAGGAAGCCGTCGCGGCGGTCGATGCCGGTGCGGCTCGTCTGGTCGTGCGCGACCACCGCCACCTGCCCTTCGTCGCCGATCAGCGCGGCGAGCTTGTCGGCGGCGAGCGCGGCGGCCGCCTTGTTGTTGGTCGCGGCCGTCGTCACCGGAATGTCGCTGTCGACGCCCGAGTCGAACGCGATCACCGGGATCTTCTCGGCCTGCGCCTTCTTCAGCAGCGGCAGCGCGGCCTTGCTGTCGAGCGCCGCGAAGCCAAGCGCGGCCGGTTTCTTCGCGATCGCGGCCGACAGCATGTCGATCTGCTTGTCGACCATCGCCTCGGTTTCCGGCCCTTCGAACGTCACCTTCACCTTGTAGTCCTTCGCGGCCTGCGTCGCGCCCGATTTCACGGCCTGCCAGAACTGATGCTGGAAGCCTTTCGAGATCAGCGGGATGTAGGTTTCCTGCGCGTGCGCGCCGGCCGTGACGCCAACGGCGAACGTCAGCCCGACGATCGCGTTCAACACCTTGCTCCTGATCACTTCGCGTCTCCTTTTTTCGTATCGGATGAAATGCCGGCCGAAACCGGCGGTGAAGCGCATGCCTGCGTGTGTCAGCGGCGACGCCGGCGCAGGATGTCCACATAGACGGCGAGGATGATGATCACGCCCGTCACGACCGTCTGCCATTCCTGCGCGACCGACATGATGCGCAGGCCGTTGGTCAGCACGCTCATGATGAACGCGCCGATGATGGTGCCGACGATGCTGCCCGCGCCGCCCGACAGCGACGTGCCGCCGATCACGACGGCCGCGATCGCGTCGAGCTCGTAGCCTTGCCCGAGCGCCGGCTGCGCGGAGTTCAGCCGCGACGCGATCAGCAGCCCGGCGATGCCGCACACCGCGCCGCTGAACGTGTAGACCGCGATCTTCCACGCATCGACGTTCACGCCGGATAGCCTGAGCGCCTCCTCGTTGCTGCCGAGCGCGAACGTGTAGCGGCCGAAGATCGTCCGGTTCAGCACGATCGACGCGCCGATCGCGACGAGGAACAGGATCAGCACCGCGTTCGGAATCGGCAGCGCGGGAATCAGGTTGCCGATCAGCGAATCCTGCGCGATCGACGTGAAGCCCGGCGTGTCGTTGAAGTAGATCGGCCGCGTGCCCGAGATCACGAGCGACAGCCCCTTGAGCAGCATCATCATGCCGAGCGTCGCGATGAACGGCGGCACCTTCATCTTCGCGATCACGAAGCCCGACACGCAGCCGGACAGCGCACCGAAGCACAACGCGGCCAGGATGCCGAGCGGCAGCGGCATCCCCCATTTCGTCAGCACGACGCCGGCCATCACCGCGCAGAACGTCATCAGCGTGCCGACGGACAGATCGATGCCGGACGTGATGATCACGTACGTGCAGGCGACGGCCAGCACGCCGTTCACGGCGGTCGCCTGCAGGATCGACACGAGGTTGTCGACGTCGAGGAAGTTCGACGACGCGAAGCTGAAGAATACGATCAGCAGCACGAGGCTCGCGAACGCGAGCAGCTTCTGCCGCGCGGCCGGGTTGAAGAAGCGCGATTTCAGGCGCGATGCGGCTGCCGGCGTGTCGCCAGTGGCCAGGGGCGGAACGGGATGCGTATCGTTGGACATGATCGTTAGGCGTCTGAATCGGGACAATCAGGACAACACGGTCGACTCGCGCTGCGTCGCGAGCTGCATGATCTTTTCCTGCGTGGCGTCGGCCGCGCGCAATTCCCCGGTCACGCGGCCTTCGCACATCACGAGAATCCGGTGGCTCATGCGCAGCACCTCGGGCAACTCCGACGAGATCATCACGATCGCCTTGCCGTCGGCGGCGAGCGCATCGAGCAGCTTGTAGATCTCGCTTTTCGCGCCGACGTCGATGCCGCGCGTCGGCTCGTCGAAGAACAGGATGTCGCAGTCGCGCAGCAGCCACTTCGCGATCACGATCTTCTGCTGGTTGCCGCCCGACAGCAGCCGCGCGGGTTGCGCGACCGACGGCGTGCGGATCGCGAGCTGACGCACGTACGACTGCGCGGCATCGCGCATCGCGCGCGCATCGAGGAACACGCCGCGGCGCACGAAGCGGCGCATGCTCGACAGCGCGATGTTGTTCTGCACGTCCATCCCGACCGCGAGCCCGAAATGCTTGCGATCCTCGGACAGATAGCCGATGCCATATTTCACCGCGTCGGCCGGCGTGCGGATCGTCACGGGCCGGCCGTGCACGCGGATCTCGCCTGCATCGACCGGGTCCGCGCCGAACACCGCGCGTGCGACCTCGGTGCGGCCCGCGCCCATCAGCCCGGCGAAGCCGAGGATCTCGCCGCGCCGCAGCGTGAAGCCGACGTCGCGGATCGCACGGCCGCGCGACAGCCCGCGCACTTCGAGCGCAATCTCGTTCGTGGACGTATCGGGCGGTGTGCGGGTTTCCGCATCGAGCTGGCGGCCGACCATCATCGAGATGATCGTGTCCATCGACGTGTCCGCCATCGGCACGGTCGCGACGTACTTGCCGTCGCGCATCACGGTCACGCGATCGGCGATCTGGCGCAGCTCGTCCATCTTGTGCGAGATGTAGACGATGCCGACGCCGTGCGCGCGCAGGTCGCGGATGATGCGAAACAGCTCGGCGATCTCCGCGTTGTTCAGCGCGGCGGTCGGCTCGTCCATGATCAGCACGCGCGAGTCGAACGACAGCGCCTTCGCGATCTCGACCATCTGCTGCTTCGCGACCGTCAGCCGGCCCACGGGCGTGCGCGGGTCGAGATCGAGCCGCATCCGCTGGAAGATCGCGGTAGCGTCCCGATTCAGCCGGTCTTCGTCGACGAACACGCCGAAGCGGCCGCGCGGCTCGCGGCCGATGAAGATGTTCTGCGCGACGCTCAGGTGATTCATCAGGTTCAGCTCCTGATGGATGATGCCGATGCCGAGCGCCTGCGCGGCACGCGGGTCGGCGATCTCCACCGGGCGGCCGTCCATCCGGATCTCGCCCGCGTCGCGCGGATAAACGCCCGCGAGAATCTTCATCAGCGTCGACTTGCCGGCGCCGTTCTCGCCCATCAGCGCATGCACTTCGCCCGCACGCAGGTCGAAACGGCAATCGTCGAGCGCCTGCACGCCGGGAAAGCGCTTGCCGATGCCGGTCAGCGCGATCAGCGGCGGCGCGGTGTTCGGGTTCAGGTCGGGTTGCATCGCGCGCGGCCCTCAGCTGATCGCACGATCGAGATGCGTATAGCCGCCGTCGACGAACAGCCACTGGCCCGTCGTGTGCGATGCGCGATCCGACAGCAGGAACACCGCCGTATCGGCGATCTCGTCCGCCGTCGTGAAGCGCTGGCCGAGCGGCACCTTGCCGGCGATTTCCGCGACTTTCGCTTCGGGATCGTCGAAACCCGCGATCCAGTTCTGGTAGAGCGGCGTCATCACCTCCGCGGGAATCACCGCATTCACGCGCACGCCGTCGTGACGCAATGCAACCGCCCATTCGCGCGTCAGCGCGAGCTGCGCGCCCTTCGACGCGCAATAGCCGCTCGTGTTGCCCTGCCCGGTGACGGCCGTCTTCGACGAGATGTTGACGATCGCGCCGCGCGTCGCCTTCAGGTGCGGCACGCAGTAATGCGCGATCACGTAGTAATGGATCAGGTTGCGTTCGAGCGACGCGACGAACGCGTCGCGCCCGGCGTCGAGCCCGATGCTGTCGTTGATGCCCGCGTTGTTGACGAGGCCGTCGATGCGGCCGAAGCGCGCGACGGTCTGCGCGACCGCGTCGCGGCACTGCGCGTCGTCCTGCAGTTCGACGTTCATGCACGCGGCGCGCGGCTGCTTGTGCGCAAGTGCACGCCAGAACGCGTCGTCGGGCGCGTGGCGCGCGAACACTACGGGAATCGCGCCTTCGCCGGCCAGCCGCATCGAGATCGCGGCGCCGATGCCCGACGCGCCGCCGGTCACGATCACGACCCTGTCTTGCAGATTCAAATCCACTTCGCGTCTCCGTCGTTCATGTTGTCGCCGCGCGCGATGCGCACGCCGTGCGTCGCGCGCCGTCGCGCGTTGCCCTACTCACCCGCGGAACCGGTACTGCTCCAGCGATTCGGGCTTCATCTCGATCGAGAAACCGGGCGCCGTCGGCGGCATGTAAGCCGCGCCGCGCACCACGCACGGTTCGACGAAATGCTCGTGCAGGTGATCGACGTACTCGGTCACGCGCCCTTCCTTCGTGCCGGAAATGCAGACATAGTCGATCATCGACAGGTGCTGCACGTATTCGCACAGCCCGACGCCGCCCGCATGCGGGCACACCGGCAGCCCGTACTTCGCGGCCATCAGCATCACCGCGAGGATCTCGTTCACGCCGCCGAGCCGGCACGCGTCGATCTGCACGACGTCGATCGCACCGCGCGCGATGAACTGCTTGAACAGCACGCGGTTCTGGCACATCTCGCCGGTCGCGACCTGCACCGGCGCGATCGCCTCGCGGATCTTGCGATGCCCTTCGACGTCGTCGGGGCTCGTCGGCTCCTCGATGAACCACGGCCGCGCGAACGCGAGCGCGCGCACCCAGTCGATCGCCTCGTCGACTTCCCACACCTGGTTCGCGTCGATCATCAGCTTGCGGTCGGGGCCGATCACCTCGCGCGCGATCGTCACGCGGCGGATGTCGTCGGCGAGGTTCGCGCCGACTTTCAGCTTCACGTAGTCGAAACCTTCGTCCACGGCCTCGCGGCACAGCCGGCGCAGCTTGTCGTCGCTGTAGCCGAGCCAGCCGGCCGACGTCGTGTAGCACGGGTAGCCGTCGCGCGCCAGCGCGGCGATCCGCGCGGCCTTGCCGGGCGCCTGCCGGCGCAGCAGGTCGAGCGCTTCGTCCGGGCTCAGGCAATCGGTGAGGTAGCGGAAGTCGATCGCCCGCACCAGTTCCTCCGGGCTCATGTCGGCGACGAGCCGCCACAGCGGCTTGCCGACCGCCTTCGCCCACAGGTCCCACACTGCATTGACGACGGCGCCCGTCGCCAGGTGGATCGCGCCCTTGTCGGGGCCGATCCAGCGCAACTGGCTGTCCGACGTGACGTGCCGCCAGAAGCGGCCCATGTCCTCGCGGATCCAGTCGAGGTCGAGGCCGACGACGAGGTGGCGCATCGCGTCGATCGCCGCGCAGCAGATTTCGTTGCCGCGCCCGATGGTGAACGTGAGCCCGTGACCGGCGAGCCCGTCGCGGTCGGTTTCGAGGATGACGTAGGCCGCCGAATAATCGGGGTCCGGATTCATCGCATCGGAACCGTCGAGCTGGCGCGAGGTCGGAAAGCGCACGTCGAGGACGCGCATCGATCGAATGATAGGCATGGCGAACCGTCCGTTGAAGGGAATCAGGCCTGCACGGTGCGCTGGCGTTGCTCGCCGAGCCCGTCGATGCCGAGCGTGATCACCTGTCCGGCGCGCAGGTAGACGGGCGGCTTCTGCCCGAGTCCGACGCCCGGCGGCGTGCCAGTCGAGATCACGTCGCCCGGCTGCAGGCTCATGAAGCGGCTCAGGTAGCTGATCAGATGCGGCACGCGGAACACCATCGTCGCGGTCGTGCCGTTCTGGTAGCGGTGGCCGTCCACCTCGAGCCACAACCGCAGCGCGTGCGGATCGGGCACTTCGTCGGCCGTCACGAGCCACGGGCCGATCGGGCCGAACGTGTCGTTGCCCTTGCCCTTGTCCCACGTGCCGCCGCGTTCGAGCTGGTATTCGCGCTCCGACACGTCGTTCACCACGCAGTAGCCGGCGACGTGCGACAGCGCATCGGCTTCGTCGATATAGCGGCCGCCCTGGCCGATCACCACGCCGAGCTCGACTTCCCAGTCGGTCTTTTCCGAGCCGCGCGGGATTTCGACGTCGTCGTTCGGGCCCGAGATCGCGCTCGTCCACTTGCCGAACACGACGGGCTCCTTCGGCACCTCCATCCCCGATTCGGCCGCGTGATCCGAGTAGTTGAGCCCGATGCAGATGAACTTGCCGACGCGGCCGACGCACGCGCCGAGCCGCGGCGTGCCTCCGACGAGCGGCAGCGACGACGGCGGGATGTCGCGCAGCCGCGCGAGGGATGCAGGGGTCAGCGCGTCGCCGGCGATATCGTCGATCACGCCGGACAGGTCGCGAATCTGGCCTTGCGCATCGAGCAGGCCCGGCTTTTCATGGTGTTTGTCGCCAAATCTCAGCAGTTTCATAGCGTTGTCTGAATGGAAACGGAATGTGAATGGGGAGGCGCGATCAGGTCGACAGGGTCAGTTCGACCAGCCGCCGTCGATCAGGTGAATCGTGCCGGTGGTAAACGACGCTTCGTCGGACGCGAGGTACAGCGCGAGCGCGGCCACTTCGTCCGCGCTGCCGATGCGGCCGATCGGCTGGCGCGCGACGAACGCCTGGCGCACCTCGTCGGCGGACACGTGGCGCGTGCGCGCCTGGTCGGCGATCCGCTGCTCCAGCGACGGCGACTCGATCGTGCCCGGGCAGATCGCGTTGCAGCGGATGCCGCGCTCGACGAAATCGGCGGCCACCGCCTTGGTCAGCCCGATCACGGCCGCCTTGGTGGTGCCGTACACGAAGCGGTTCGGCACGCCCTTCACGCTCGACGCGGCCGACGCCATGTTGACGATCGACGCGCCGCCGGCTTCGAGCATCGCGGGCAGCAGCGCGCGGATCAGCCGGTACATCGACGTGACGTTCAGGTTCAGCGAGAACGCCCATGCGTCTTCGTCGCAATCGAGGATCGAGCCGTGATGCACGTAGCCCGCGCAGTTGAACAGCACGTCGAACGCGCGTTCGCTCGCGGCGAGTGCGGCGATGTCGGTCGCGTCGGTGACGTCGAGCCGCCGGGTGGCCAGCCGGCCGCCCGCGCGCGCGGCGTCGGCTTCGAGCCGCGCCAGCGCGGCTTCGTTGATGTCGGTCGCCAGCACGTCAGCGCCTTCGCTCGCGAACCGCAGCGCGGTCGCGCGGCCGATGCCCTGCCCGGCCGCCGTCACCAGCGCGCGTTTGCCCTGCAATCTCATGAGCACCTCTCCCGAAAAGGCGGCCGACAGTCGGCCGATTGGCACAAAGGACCAAAGGTCCAACCAATCATAGAAACGGATCGCGCGTTTGTCACGAAATTGGGATTCAGTATTTACCCAGGGCTGGTCAATCCGGGCGGCGCACGAGAATTCGGCGCGCGAGCGGCGCTTAAGTGCTGCTTCGCGATCCGCTCAAAACCCAATACCGGTGGGCTTTTCAGCCGATTCTGGCGCAACGTCCGGCAAGGCGGCCGCGCCAAACTGACAAAAAAGTCATGTTCGCGTCAGGGTGCCAACGGGTGCCGCACGCCATCATGGTGTTGCCGGACCGCGCTTCCGGTACATCGCCTCCCCGCCCGCTCTGGATCCCTGCGGGCACCTCCGTCCCCCGGCGATGTATCCCGTGACTGGGCGAGCAGACACGGTGCGCGGGCCGATTTTCCGCCCCGGGCTTCCCGTCCGGGGCTTTTTGTCTTTGGTTTTCCAAGAAAATAAGCGTGGATTGTTTCTAAATCGGCAAAAGGTAATTCGAGCCGGACAGGATGTTTTTTCCGGTCACAGACGCTTACATTTAGCGCACCACTCATGGAAACCGCTACGGATTCGCCATCGGGTAGTGACATCCACTGCCACGGCCGAAACCGCACGAGCTTTAGGAAACGGCAAAATGAAGGCCTCCAAATCCCTGCCTGCGCTCGATCCCGCCGACGTCCACGTCGAAATCCTCGAACGTTCCGATACGCTGCTCGTCGTCCGCTGGGTCGAACCCGGCCGCTGTCACTACGGCGAGCAGCGCTGGCGCCGTCGCTTCGCGCAGCGCACCGGCACCTGCGCGCTGTCGCGCCAGGTCATTCACCGCGGCGACGAAGTGTTCCGCCCGGCCGAGCGCCCGGCCCCCGCGAACGCTGCCGCCATGATTTCCGCCGCCGAGGTGCTCGCGCTGGCGGGCAGCAGGTAACACGCGCCGGTCCTGCGCCGGGCTTGCGACGCCACGCCCTAAGCCACAAACCCTAGAAGCGCCGGTCTAATTCCCCCGCTTGTCTGCTCCGTCCGCCCGCACTATCGTTACACCGATCAATGTAACGATTAAGTGCCGCGGCCGACCGGCCGCGCCGATGGAGGCAGACATGCATGCATGGAGCGCGCGCCACGTCCCGGCGCAAGGCGGCAAGGTCGCGATCGTGACCGGCGCCAACAGCGGGCTCGGCTGGCATCTCGCGGAAACGCTGGCGGCGAAAGGCGCGACGGTCGTGATGGGCTGCCGCGACGCCGCACGCGGCGCGCAGGCTGCCAACGCAATCCGCCGGCTTCATCCTCATGCACGCGTCGAAGTCGATCTGCTCGACCTCGCCGATCTCGCGTCGATTGCACGCTTCGCGGCCGACGTCGGCGAACGCCACGGCCGCGTCGACATCCTCTGCAACAACGCCGGCGTGATGTTCCTGCCGCTGCGGCACACGCGCGACGGCTTCGAGATGCAGTTCGGCACCAACCACCTCGGCCATTTCGCGTTGACCGGCCATCTGCTGCCGGCGCTGCGCGCCGCGCACCGGGCGCGCGTCGTCACGATGTCGAGCGGCTTCAACCGCGGCGGCCGGATTCGCGTGGACGACCTGCGTGCCGCGCAGCGCTACAACCGTTATCTCGCCTACTGCGACAGCAAGCTCGCGAACCTCGTGTTCGCGATCGAGTTGCAGCGCCGCTTCGCGCGCGCGGCGTTCGCCGGCATCAGCGTCGCCGCGCATCCCGGCTATGCGGCGACCAACCTGCAGTTCGCGGGCCCGGCGATGGACCAGTCGCCCGCCCGCGCCGCGCTGATGCGCGCCGCGAACCGTTATCTCGCGCAGCCGGCCGACCAGGGCGCGCTGCCCGCGATTCATGCGGCCACGTCGCCCGATCTGGCCGGCGGTGCATACATCGGTCCGTCCGGCTGGTTCGAATCGCGCGGGCTGCCGGCGCCGGCGAGCGTGCCGCGCGCGGCGCGCAGCGTGGCGGCCGCGGCGCTGCTGTGGGAAGCGTCGGAGGCCGCGACGGGCGTGCGCTTCCTCAGCGCCGGCGCGCCCGCCGGACGTGCGCCGGGCCGGCCGTTCGATACGGCGGCGGAAGTGCGCTGAGTCGTGCGCCGGCGATCGCAACATTCTTCACACTTATTGCGCAGCCCGAAAAGAAAGCCCGTTGAAAGACTGATGCGCCGCCGCACTGTTACCGGCCAGGAAACAATTTATCGTCAAAATCAGCGTTTACCCTGAACACGCCGGTGACTAAGATTTGATCAATCGCTCAAGACATGGTGTCGGGAGCGAACTCAATAAAACACCGGAGGTCACCATGAAATCGCTCGTTTCCGCAGTCGTTGCCGCTGCCGCCCTGTCCGCTTCGTTCGGCGCATTCGCTCAAAGCACCGTGACGCGCGCTCAAGTGCGCAACGAACTCGTCCAGCTCGAACAAGCCGGCTACAAGCCGGGCGTGTCGAGCCCGTACTACCCGAACGACATCCAGAGCGCCGAGGCGCGCGTTCATGGCGCGGACACCAGCGGCTACGGCGCGCAACCGGCCCCGCTCGTCCACTCGGGCGCGCCGGCAGCCGCTTCGTCGAACGCACGCGACTCGATCTTCTTCGGCCAGTAAGCCGATGCGCCCTCGGCGGGCGCCGCGCGTCGCGCGATGAAGTCACGCAGTCCGGACGAGCCCCCTTCGCGGGGCTCGTCTGTTTTGTGAAACGCATACCTCCGCCGCCCGGCAGCGGGTGGCTTCGCCCGGGCGCATCGCGTCCGGGTGCTTTTTCCCGACGAGGGATGCGTGAATGCGCGGCGGGTGTCGATCAGCGCGCAGCGTCGGCCGGCGCCGCCCGCGACAACACGCGCCACCGCGACAGCAATTCGTCGCGATCGACGTAGCAGCCCTGCAAGTGCCGGCGGCCCGTCGACGGATCGAACTCGGTGCGCGCATGCAGCACGCGCCGGTTGTCGAAGGCCCACATGTCGCCGGCCCGCAGCCGGCGCTGCACGCGAAAGCGCGGCTCGCGCGCGAGCGCGAGGAACCGCCGGTACGCGCGATAGACCGCCGCGACCGAGCCGGCCGGCGCATCGAGCGGCCCGCGCAGGAAGTTCGCGACACGCACTTCCGTCACGTTGCCGCGCGCATCGCGCCCGATCACCGGCGCCGAACAGCGGTAGTCGCTGTTCGCGCTCTTGTTCCAGAACTCGAACGGCGTCGATGCGAGCTGCTCGAAATCGTCCGGATGTTCGCGCCGCAGCGCGTCCGCGAGCGCGAAGCCGTCGAGGAAGATGCTGTCGCCGCCCGTCGCGTCGTTCGCGAGGCAATGCAGGAACTGCACGCCCGGCTGCAATTCGCGCGTCGGCAGGTCGGTATGCGGCGGAAGATTCAGCGACGTATACGCATTGCTGTCCGGGCGCGGCTTCGATTCGACGTCGAACAGCACGCCGAAATTGCTTTCGCGGATCAGGCCGACTCGGCGCGCGACCTCGTCGACGCGGCCGCGCTCGGCCGGCACGCCTTCGACGAGCGTGAGCCCCGTGCGCTGCAACGCGCCGAGCCACGCGAGCAATGCGTGATCGTCCTCCATCACGTCGCGCCACGCGAACACGCCGATCGCCGTCGCATCGTCGCCGGTCCATACGTGCCGCCCGTGCGCGGCCACGCGCTCCGCGCGCGACGCGTCATCGTATGCATGCGCACGCAACCAGCCAGGCGACCACGCGCTCCGGTGTCCGTCGTTCCATTCGACATGCAGCGCGCCGTCGGTTTCGACGTGCACGGTGAGCGCGGACAGATCCTCGCGCGCATCGGCGATCTCGAACACCTGTTCGCGTGTAATCGCATGCACGCACGCGGAACACGCGCAGTTGTCGCGCAGCCAGTCGAAATGGAACGGCGATCGTCGCGCGTCGCTCCACTCGACCTCCACCACGCCATCGCCAATCGTCGCCGCCGCGATCGCCGCGTCGGCCGAAAACGTCCGCCAGTCCTCGATACGGTGTTGCGCTGCCGCCTGCATCGTTGCCTCCCGGAAAACGCCCGCTACGCGTGTGGAGCGAGCAAGAACCTGCCGACCGTCCGGTGCATGCGCGCCGCCTGCGGGCTCGTCCCGAGCGCGCGCCAGCAGCCGTGCACCAGCCCTTCTCCCATCCAGTAGCGCGCGACCCCGCCCGCCGCGCGAATCCGTTCGACGTACACGCGCGCATCGTCGCGCAGCGGATCGTGTTCCGCGCCGATCGCCAGCACCGGCGGCAAGCCGTCGAAACGCCCGGCTTCGAGCGGCACCGACGCGCGCAACAACGGGTTGCCGTGTCGCAGCACGTCGGACAAGTCACCATCCCAGTACAGCGCGCGATAGCGATGCACGTCGTCGAGCGTCAGCATCGGCGCGTGCGCTTCCGTTTCGCGCGCGGGCGACTGCGGTTCGAAACCGAGCATCGGATAAACGAGCGCGATGCCGTCCACGCTCCCTTCGCCCGCATCGCGCAGCGCGGTCGCCACCGCCGCCGCGAGCATCCCGCCCGCGCTGTCGCCCGCGAGCGTCAGCGGATGCCCGCACGGCCCGAACGGCCAGCGTGCATCGCGCGCGGCACGCGTGACTTCCACGCAATCTTCAAGCGCGGCCGGCGCACGGTGTTCGGGCGCCAGCCGATAGTCGACCGCGATCACGTCGAGGCCCGTATCGGCCGCCAGTCGCGCGGTGATCAGCGCATGGCTGTCGAGCGAGCCGACGACGAAACCGCCGCCATGAAAAAACAGCACCGTGCCGCGCGACGTGCCGGGCGCGGACGTATAGCGCCGCAGCGCGATCGCGCGGCCGTCCCGCGCGCGCCACACGGCGTCCTGCTGCACGATGCCGGCCGGCAGCGCAGCCGGCGTCCATTCGGCCGCGAAGCGGTCGTACAGGCGGCGCTGCTCGTCGGGCGAACGCGCCGCCGCATCGGCCGGATACCACGCGTCGACGGACGCGACGAACGCCGCGATTTCCGGTTCGAGCATCGTGTGCGCTCCGCGGTCGAAGATCGAAGGTAGAAGATCGTGAAACGAAGCGCGCCGCTAGCGGCGCGGCGGCAGCCCGATCACGCGGCCCGCATAAGCAGGCGCCGCGCAATCGCGCTGCAACGCATGCAGTTCGGCCACCCGCGCGGCCACGTCGTCGTCGAACGGCGCCGATTTCGCACCGTCGCGCGTATCGACGTGCAGCAGCATCTGCTCGCTCGCCGATACCGCGTCGTCATGCCCGTCGGCGAACAGTTCGAGATACAGGTGCAGCCGCTTCGCGTCGTGCGCGAGCACGCGCGCATCGACGCGCACCGGCGTGCCTTCCTTGATCTCGTGCAGGTAGTTCACGTGCGCTTCGAGCGTGTAGACCGAGCGCCCCCGTTCGCGACGCGCGGCGTCGTCGAGGCCGATGCGATCCAGCAACGCATCGGTCGCGAAGCTGAAGATCAGCAGGTAGAACGCATCGCGCAGGTGGCCGTTGTAGTCGACCCACTCCGGCCGCACCACGTCGCGGTAAATCGTCAGCGGGGTATCGCCCGTCATCGCCTGTCCTTTATTCGTCGAATCGCATCCCGTGCCGCGCCTTCACCGCGGCGATCGATTTCAGCACCTCGGTGATGCACTCGTCGCGATAGCGTTCGAGCGCCTTGATGCTGCGCGTGCCCTGCTGTTCGGTCGTGCCTTCGACGACTCGGTCGATCAGTGCGTCGGTGAGCGTCGGCGCGACCAGCTTCGTCCACGGCAGTTCGAGCGCAGGGCCGAATTGCTGCATGAAGTGTCGCATGCCCGCGTCGCCGCCGGCCAGCGTGTAGGTCAGGAACGTGCCCATGAACGACCAGCGGATCCCCGCGCCGAAGCGGATCGCATCGTCGATCTCGCCGGTCGTCGCGACGCCTTCGTTGACGAGATGCAGCGCCTCGCGCCACAACGCCTCGAGCAGACGGTCCGCGATGAAGCCCGGCACTTCCTTGCGCACGTGCAGCGGCCGCATGCCGAGCTTGCGATAGACCTCCATCGCGCCCTCGACCGCTTCCGGCGACGTGCGCGCGCCGCCGAGCACCTCGACGAGCGGCAGCAGGTAGACGGGGTTGAACGGGTGGCCCACCACGCAGCGCTCCGGATGCGTGGCCCGCGCATAGAAATCGGTCGGCAGCAGGCCCGACGTCGACGACGCGATGATCGCGTCGGGCTTCGCCGCGCGGCTGATCTGCTCGTGCAGTTCGAGCTTCAGCGCCTCGCGCTCGGGCGCGCTTTCCTGGATGAAATCGGCGTCGGCGACGCATGCCTCGATCGTCGACACGAACCGCAGCCGCGCGGGATCGGCGCCCGGCGCGAGGCCGACGCGTTCGAGCGCGGGCCACGCGTTCGCGACGTTCGCGCGCAGCCGCGCTTCGGCGCCCGGCGCCGGGTCCCACACGACCACGTCGAGACCGTGCGCGAGCGCGCGGGCAATCCATCCGCTGCCGATCACGCCGGTGCCGATCGCGGCAAACGTGTTGATGTCGGTCTTCACAGCCATGTCAACGCATCCTTCGAATCAGGGGAAATCGGTGGGCGGCCGCGCGTGCGCGCAGGCCACCCTGTCATGTCAGTCAGTCGGTGAAAAAATTCACGCGAATTCGGCGAGCGCGCGACGTTCGAGCGGACGTTCGCCGCGCGCCGGCAAGCCGAGCTTGCGGCGGCCTTCGGCCGGCGTCAGCACGCGGCCGCCGAGGCGTTCGACGATCTCGCGGGCACGCTCGACGAGCGTGCCGTTGGTCGCATGCACGCCGCGGTCGAGCCAGATGTTGTCCTCGAGGCCGACGCGCACGTGGCCGCCGAGCAGCATCGCCTGCGCGACCATCGGCATCTGCATGCGGCCGATCCCGAAGCCGGCCCAGTGCGCGCCCGGCGGCAGGTTGTCGACCATCGCCTTCATCGTGCCGGTATCGGCCGGCGCGCCCCACGGAATGCCAAGGCACAGCTGGAACAGCGGCGGATCGTCGAGCAGCCCTTCCTTGAGCAACTGCTTCGCAAACCACAGATGGCCCGTATCGAAGATCTCCAGTTCCGGCTTCACGCCGAGTTCCTGGATCCGTTTCGCGCCGGCACGCAACTGCGCGGGCGTCGACACGTAGATGTAGTCGCCGTCGCCGAAATTCAGCGTGCCGCAGTCGAGCGTGCAGATTTCGGGCAGCAGTTCCTCGACGTGCGCGAGACGCGTGAGGCCGCCGACGAGATCCGTGCCCTTGCCGAAGCGCATCGGGTCCTCGCCGGGGCCGATCTCGAGATCGCCGCCCATGCCGGCCGTCAGGTTGATGATCACGTCGACGTCGGCCGAGCGGATCCGGTCGACCACTTCGCGATACAGGTTCGGGTCGCGGCTGCCGCGCCCGGTCTGCGGATCGCGCACGTGGCAGTGGGCGACCGTCGCGCCGGCCTTCGCGGCTTCGATCGCGGCGGCCGCGATCTCCTTCGGCGTGACCGGAATCGCCGGATGCTTGCCGACCGTATCGCCCGCGCCGGTCACGGCACAGGTGATGATGACTTCGTGATTCATGCTGGATGCCTCGCTTGATTCGGGTTGTGTCGCATTGCTGATAGCGTATGGGCGCGGCCGTTACAGGCCGAGATACGCCTTCACGGCAGGCAGGCCGTCCTTGCCGTCGAACGTCTTGACGCCCGCGAGCCATGGATCGAGCACCTGCGGGTTCTTCTTCAGGTACGCCTTCGCGGCATCGGCCGGCTTGGTCTTGTTCATCACCGTCTGCATCAGCTGGTTCTCGAGCTGCGTCGAGAAGCGCAGGTTCGTCACGAGCTTGCCCGCGTTCGGGCAGCGCGCGATGAAGTCGGGCGCGGTCAGCGTGTACACGCGCGCTTCGCCGTAGTTCGGGCCGAACGCCGCGTCGCCGCCGGACAGGTAGTTCATGCTGAGCTGGATGTTCATCGGATGCGGCTCCCAGCCGAGGAACACGACCCACTTCTTCTCGCGTGCCGCGCGCTCGACCGTCACCAGCATCCCGGCTTCGCTCGATTCGACGAGCTTGAAGCCGCCGAGCCCGTACTGGTTCGTGTCGATCATCTTCTGGATCGTCGCGTTCGCGCTGCTGCCCGGCTCGATCCCGTAGATCTTGCCGTCGAGTTCCGCGCGGTGTTTCGCGATGTCGTCGAAGGTCTTCAGGCCGGCCTGGTATGCGTAGCTCGGCACCGCGAGCGTCGCCTTCGCACCGGACAGGTTCGGCGGTTCGACGACGTTGATCGACTTGCTGTCGAGGAACGGTTGCAGCTGCTTCTGCTGCACCGGCCACCAGTAGCCGAGCGACACGTCGAGCTGCTTGCTCTTGAGACCGGCGAACGAGATCGGCACCGACGCGATCGTCGTGGTCGGCTTGTAGCCGAGCGCCTCGAACACGGTCGACGCGAGCGCCGTGGTCGACGTGATGTCGGTCCAGCCGATATCCGCGAAACGCACGGTGCGGCAGGTCGCGGCCTCCGTCTCGGCCAGCGCGGCTTGCGTGAACGCGCCGGTCGCCAGCACGGCCGCGGCAAGCGCGGCGATCTTCGTCGACTTCATGGTTCGGTTCCTCCCGGTTGGTCTCGCGGCAGCCGGTGCGCGGAGTGTGCGCCGGCCTGCATCGTGGGAGTAAAAGTAACGAGCCATATTCGCCGCGAGAAGACCGGCGGCGACCTGTTCTTGCCTGTTTGCGACTATGAGTGGAAACCACTAGATTTCGTCTGAGGCTTGATGGACGGGGGTCTAGGGTTTTTCTTGGGAGCGGCGGGATTGCCCGGATGCGGCGCACACCTTTCGATTCCGCCATGGCTTTGCTGACGGATTTCCGACAGGTCGCCGGATCCGGTTGACCGGCCCTATGCTGGCAGTCGCCGGGCGATCGCGCGCGGCCCGCCTGTTGCCGTGCCGCCTCGTGTCCGGCCGTTGCGCGTCGCTGTAACGGACGCGCACGGACACGGCCGGCCGTCGCGATGTCCGTCTCCGGTCTTTCCGCCAAGGAACACCATGATGCTTGCCGCTTTCTTCGTCGTCGCCCTTGTCGTCCTCATCGTGCCCATGCAGCGCGGCGTGATGCGCGGCGCGGATGCGAAACTTCGCGCGCAATTCGATGCGGAAGGCCCGCGCGGCGACGCGTCGCGCCGGTTGATGCACGATGCGGGGTACCGCGTCTGAGTATCGACGTCGGGCGCAGGCCAGCCGAACTCGCGAGCCGGTACGGTGGCGATGCGGCGCGTTTAGCCCGCCGTCACCACTCGAACGAACGCCTGCGCGAGCACCGTCGGTTCGACCGGCAGCACCAGCGCGCACACCGATCTCGCATCCTCGTCCGAAATCGGCACGAACACGACGCCGTCGATCCCGATGCTCGCCATCCGCGCCGGCACGATCGCCACGCCCCGGCCGGCCGCGACGAGATTCAGCATCGACGTCTTCGGCGACACGATCCGCGCGGCCGCCGGCACGAAGCCGCGCTTCAGGCACAGATCGATCACGACGCGCGCGAGGCCGCCCCGCTCCCGATACACGGCCGATACGAACGGCTCGCGCCGCAACCGCGCGATCGCGACGCGCTTGCGGCCCGCGAGCGGATGATCGGCCGGCACCGCCACGCACAGGCGTTCGGCCGCCAGTTCGACGAAACGCACGCGTGCATCGCGCCGCAGCACCGGCAACCGGACGATCCCGACATCGGCCTGACCGTTCGCGATGTCCGTCACCTGATCCTCGGACGATGCGCGGTCGAGATCGATGCGCGCGCCCGGACAATCGCGCATGAAGCGGTCGAGATCCGGCATCAGGCTGCCGACGGGCACGGTACTGGAATGCAGCAGCCGCAGCACGCCGGCCTCCCCGCGCGACAACTGCGCACCTTCGTCGGCGGCCGCCGTCAGCGTGGCCGGGATCGACGCCACGCGTTCGCGGTAGAGCGCGCCGGCCGGCGTGAGCCGCACGCCTCTCGGCTCGCGGTCGAACAGCACGAACCCGAGTTCGTCCTCGAGCTGGCCGATCTGCCGGCTGAGCGCCGACTGCGCGACGTGGAGCGCACCCGCGGCCGGTGTGAAGCCGCCGAGGTCCGCCACGGTCAGGAAATACTGGATTTGTCGGAGTGATGGCATACCGAAACGAGATGGATGAGCGCCAGATTCGATATTTGCGTTATACCGGCGCGCTCCGCAGAATGAAAGCCTTCCGTGCCCGCATCACCGTTGCGGCCACGCTTTCGGAGCGTTCATCTTCGTGACTACCGTCCTGTCTTATTTGCTGGTCGTGGCGGCCGGCATCAGCGTTGCGTTGCAGCAGGTGCTCAACGCGAACCTGCGCGCGCAGATCGGTTCGCCGTGGTGGGCCGGGTCGGTCAGCTACGTCGTCGGCCTCGCCGCGATGCTGGCGGTCGCGCTGCTGTCGCCTCACCCGCGCGTGAGCGGCACGTTGTCCGGTGCGGGGTCGTGGTTCAGCTGGACGGGCGGATTCTTCGGCGCGGTATTCGTCGGCGTCGCGATCCTGATGGTGCCGCGATTGGGCGCGGCGACGACGCTCGCGCTGATCGTCGTCGGGCAGATGACCGGCGCGCTCGTGTTCGACCACTTCGGGGTGCTCGGCATCCCGCAGCATTCGGCGAGCGCGATCCGCATTGCCGGCGCGGCGTGCCTCATCGTCGGGGTCGTGCTGATCCGCGCGTGACGGCGGCGCGCGCGTGCGGGCCGGCGTATCGGCAACGCACGCACGTGCCGCGACGCTCACGCGTAGTTCATCATCACCGACTTGCTCTCCGTGTACTGGTCGATCACCGCGCGGCCGAGTTCGCGGCCGAAGCCCGACTGCTTCATCCCGCCGAACGGCAATGCGTTGTCGAGCAGCGAATGGCAGTTGACCCACACGGTGCCCGCGGCAATACGCGGGATCAGCTTGTGGATCGCCGCAAGATCGTTCGACCAGATGCTCGCGCCGAGGCCGTACGGCGTATCGTTCGCGAGCCGCACGGCCGTATCGACGTCGTCGAACGGCATCGCGACGAGCACCGGCCCGAAGATTTCCTCGCGCACCACGCGCATCGCCTGCGTCGTATCGACCAGCACCGTCGGTTCGACGAAGAAGCCGGGGCCATCGAGCGCGCGGCCGCCCGCCGCCGCACGCGCGCCCTCGCCGAACCCCGAGTCGATGTAACCGCACACGCGCTCGAGCTGCTTCGCCGACACGAGCGGGCCGATCTGCGTCGCCGGGTCCATCCCGGGGCCGATCTTCAGGCTCGCGGCAAGCTTCGCGACGCGCTCGATCACGCCGTCGAACACCTTCGAGTGGATGTACGCGCGCGAACCGGCCGTGCACACCTGCCCCTGGTTGAAGAAAATCGCGTTCGCGACGCCCTGCGCGGCCTTGTCGAGATCGACGTCGGGCAGCACGATCACTGGCGACTTGCCGCCGAGTTCCAGCGACATCCGCGTCATGTTGTCGAGCGCCGCGTGGCCGATCGTCTTGCCCGTCTGCGTCGACCCGGTGAACGCGATCTTGTCGATGCGCGGATCGCGCGACAACGCCGCGCCGGCCGTGTGACCGTAGCCGGTGACGATATTGACGACGCCGTCCGGGAACCCGGCCGCCTGGATCAGCTCGCCGAGCCGCAATACGCTCAGCGGCGTGTCTTCGGCAGGCTTCAGCACGACGGTGCAACCGGTCGCGAGCGCCGGCGCGATTTTCCACGCGGCCATGAGCAACGGAAAATTCCACGGAATGATCGCGCCGACCACGCCGACGGGTTCCTTGCGCGTATACGCGAAAATTTCGCTGCCCGGCAGGTACGGCATGCCGGCGTCGATCACGCTGCCTTCGATCTTCGTCGCCCAGCCGGCCATGTAGCGGAAACACTGCGCGGCCATCGCGACGTCGAGCGCCTGCGCGACAATCACCGGCTTGCCGTTGTCGAGCGATTCGATCTCGGCAAGCTCGCGCGCGTTGGCTTCGATCAGGTCGGCGAGCGCGAGCATCAGGCGCTCGCGCTCGGTGGTCTTCGCGTTGCGCCACGGACCCGCATCGAATGCATGGCGCGCGGCGGCAACCGCCTGCTGCACGTCGCGCTCGTCCGCTTCGGGCACGCGCGCGATCACGGTGCCGTCGGCCGGGTTCACGACATCGAGTTGGCGGCCCGACGCGGCGTCGCTCCACTCGGCGCCGATCAGCATCTTCTTCGGCTTCGCGAGAAACGCACGCGTTGCGTCGAGCAGCGCAAAGGTTTCGTTCGTCTCCATGTTCACGTTTCCTTGATTCGTTGAGTGAGTCGGTCAGTAGCGCTCCGTGACGCCGTCGATCCCGCGCGCCTGCAACGCGCGGACGAGACCGGCGCGCACGGTCGCGACGTCGGACAGCGCGGGGCGGCGGTGCGCGGCGACTTCGGCGGCCGTATACGGCTTGAAGTCGCGCGGCAACGCATCGCGGTTCATCGTCGTGAGCACCCAGTTCAGCACGTCAGCCAGCTCCCGATCCGACAGCGCCGAGTTCGACGCGCCGGGCACGCGCATCACGTACTCGCGTCCGGCTGGCAGATGCGTGAAATAGCCGAGCGAATTCGCGAGCGGTGGCACCTTGCCGGGAATGCCGCCGCCCGTCGCCGTATGGCAGCCCATGCAGTTGAGCACCCAGTGCTGCCGAGCGAGCGCGGTGTCGGCCGCGCCGTCGGCCTGTGCTGGCGTGGACGCGACGAACGCGCAGACCGCAGCGCCCGACAGCAGCAGCCAGCACGACACCCGATGCGCCACGCCGTCGAACCGCGACGGCGGCGCGCACCGCGTGCCCTGCAAGGACGCGCGGATGCCGTTCACAGGCCGAGCCCCTTGATCACCCCCGCGCGCTGCGCATGCACGGCCGTGCCGTCCATCTGCTTCGCGCGCGCCGCCCGGATATCGGCCGCGGTGAACGGCTTCGCGTCGCCGTGCTGCGCGTTGAGGTCGAACACGACGTAGTTGAGCACGTGTGCGATGTCGTCGTCGCTCGCGCTCGCGAACGACGGCATCTTGAAGTTGTAGCGCTTGTCGTGCACCTGGATCTCGCCGAACATCCCGTGCAGCAGCGTCGCGATCAGTTGCGCCCGCCCGGCTTCCGCCGTCGCGTACTTGCCCGGATACTCGGTCAGCGGCGGCGCAAGGCCGTCCTGCCCTTTTCCGCCCGCCTGGTGACACACCGCGCACTGTGCATCGAACAGGCCTTTTCCGGCCGGGTCATGCACGGTTTCCTGTGCGCGGGCCGCGCCGGGCAACGCGCAGGCCGCAACGGCCGCCATGCATGCAACGATGATCTTTCCTGCCTGCTTCACTTTCATTGCTTGGCCGCTCCGAGCAGAACCGAAACCGAACAGTGGTAATTCGAATTACCGTTCGCCATGCACCAGTTGATGTCGTTGTTCAGCGACAGCTTGTACAGCGGCTTCTCGCGTTCGTTGCGATTGCAGAAGCACTTGCCGCACGAAGTCTTGCCGCAGCAGTCGTTGTACGACACGATGTAGTCCGAACCGTCATGCGGATTGCGGCAGGTGCCGATCCACGTGATCGGCGACGGCGTCGTTCCCGGCGGGCAACTGCTCGACGTGCCGCCGCAGCAGCTGCAGAGCCAGCCGTCGATCGCGCAGTATTTCCAGTAGTCGCAGCTCGTCGGGTCGTCGCTCGCGCCCGCCGCGGCGGCGCCGGATGGGGCCGACGCCCCCGATGCCGCATCGGCCGCATACGCGGTGCGATCGACGGGCAGCAGCGGCAGCAGCGCCGACCCCACCAGCACCTTGCCGAGCTTCGCCATCGCGCTGCGCCGCGAACTGTGCTGCGCGACGCCGCGCGCCGACCGCTCGAACCATGAATCAAACACGCCCATGTCGTCGTTCTCCAATGACGTTGAAAAAGGTCCGGCCGGTCATGCGTGCCGCGCGTGCGCGTCGTGCGCGCCGTGGCCGTGATCGCCGTGCACGAACTGCTGCAGCGACGCGACGCCGCGCTCCTTCGCCTCGAACAGGCTCTCGAGATGCTCGCGCGTGTTGACGAGCCCCTTCGCGCGCACGGCGCCCGTTTCGTCGAGCAGCACCGCATACGGCAGCTTGCCGATCTGGTACGCGAGGCCGAGCTCCTGCGACAGCACGTACGGGAAACGCCCGAGGTCGTGCTTCTGCGCGAAGCGCGCGTGTTCGCCAAGCTCGCCGTCGCTCGCGAGCACGATGTTCACCGGCGTCGCCTCGCTGGCCTGCAGCGACGGCAGCAGCGGCAACAGCTTCTTGCAGACCGGGCACGTCGGCGACAGGAAGAACAGCAGCGTGGCCTTGCCCGCTGCATCGATGCCGCCGACCTTGACCTGCGCGCCGCGAATGTCGGTCAGTTCGAACGTCGGCGCGATCGCGCCGACCGCCGGCCCCTTGTCGATCATCAGCGCGCCAGCCGGCATGATGCGTTCGTACAGGATGCCGATCTGGCGCACCAGCGCGAGACAGATCGCGCCGAGCGCGAGGACGGCCACCCACAACAGGGCGGTGGAAACGGTAAGAGCGGTTTGCATCATGAATTCCTCAGATGAGAAAGGCGCGGGACGTTGGCGAGCAGCACGTCGACGGTGAGCAACGCGCAGACGATCAGCAGCACGGAGAAGGACAGCGTCAGGTAGTCGAACCACACGACGGCGCGCGTACCCGGTTCGACGAATGCGGTTGCAGCGAGCACGACGAGCAGCAGCACACGGCCGACGTGCAGCCAGCCGATGCCGTGCGGCGCGTCCGCACGGGCGGCGGTGAAGCCGGAACAGCCGCAGTCGATGTCGGTGTGGCCGCGCAGCAGGTTGATCGCGAGGCCGGCCGCGAACGCCAGGAGCAGCGCGATCAGCCCCGTCGCGCCGGCCGTGCGCGTGTCCGGAAACAGCAACGCCACGGCGGCGACGACTTCCGCGAGCGGAATCGCGAACGCGACGGGCGCGGTCAGCGCGTCGGGCAGCAGCCGATAGCCGGCGAGCGCCTGGCGGAACGCGGCGGGACGGCGCATCTTCGCGAAGGCGCCGAGCAGCACGACGGCGGCCGCGCCAGCCTGCGCGCTGGTGGCGAGTACGGGATCGACGGTCATCGCGGCCTCACGGGTTGACGAGCAGCGACGACGTATTGCCGATCTGCTTCTCGACGTGCCGCAGCGTGCCGGTGCGCGCATCCATCACGACGAGGTCGGAGGTCGCCGTCAGCCCGTAGAACAGCGGCTTGTCGTCTTCGCTGACCTGAATCGACACGAGCGGCTCGACCTTCTGTTGCGCGAGATCCCAGCGCGCGACGCGCTGCTTCGTCTTCAGGTCGTAGACCCACACCTGCGTGCCGGGATCCTTGTGCGAACCGTCGGCGCCCTTGTGCATCAGCACGTAGTAACGGTGCTGCTTCGCGTGCACGGCCGTCTGCTGCAGGCCGCCCGGACGCCAGCCTTCGGCGCACTCGGCGTCCGTCAGCAGCGGCCACGCCTTGCCGAACGCCGGCTTGTCGCCGCTGAAATCGGCGCTGCGCACGTTGCCGCCGTACGTGGTGAACAGATAGCCGCCGTTGTACCGCGATGCGTTCACGAACGCCGGATCCTTGTCGACGTCGATGAACGCGTCCGACATCGTGCGCTTCGTTTCCTTGCCGTTCGCATCGAGCGTGACGGTCAAGGCCTTGCCGCTTTCGCACAGCGCGGTGAAACGGTCGTTGCCCGACGGGTACGCGAGCACGCACGCGGCCATGTCGATCTCCGACAGCACCTGCTTCGAGACGGCGTCGATCACCGTCACCGATGCGGCCGGCGTGATGTTCGCGACGTACAGCCGCTTGCCGTCGGCACTGAACGCGGTGTTGTACGGCGACGGCACGTGCTGGCCGTGCTTCGCCGGAATCATGATCTCGCCCGCGTGATCGAGCGTCGTGTTGTCGATCATCTCGACGACGTCGGTGCGCGTGCCGTGCGAGCCGCGCGAGAAATAGGTCGTCGCGACGAAGCTCGTCTTGCGGTCGGGCGAGATCGCAAAGCCGGGGGCGAAGCCGCCGTCGATCTGGCCGAGCAGCTTGTTCGCATCCGCGTCGTACACGTAGATGCGCCCGTCGGTCATCGACGGCATCGAGATGTCGACGATATAGACCTCGTGCGGATGCCACGGCGGCATCTTCTGCACGACCAGCTCTTCGGGTTTTTCCGTCGCGCTCGCGCTGCCGGCCCATGCCGCCGCCAACGCCAGCGTCGCCGCGAGCGCCGCGGTTCGTCGCCTTGTCCTCATGCCGCCTCCAGTGGGGATTCACGTTATGTGGGGCGACTGTAGTTCGACAATAAATCCCGTCAGCACCCGGACCGGCAACGCGTACGTGCCGATTCGGGATATTGGAAATGCGTGTGAAAGCCTCGTCGCGCCGCCCCTTCCGACCCTCTGAAACCCGCGCCCGGAATAGCGCCGCCCCGTATTGCGCCGACTTCCCGGTCGGTTTAATCTTGCGCGGTCCGAACGATCGCCGGAGGCGCCGTGCTCGTGTTACATCAGAGGTTCGACGACGCAGACCGGCATGCGGAGGCGCTGCGCGGCTGGAATCAGCGTTACGACCAGATCGGGTCCGGCTCGTATCGCAGCGCGGTCAAACACGCGGTGTTCGACGGCGCGCAGCTGTTCCAGGAAGCGGCGAACGTGCGCATCGTCCAGCGCGGATGTTTGCCGCACGGCCATACGGTGTTCGGCATGCCGCTCACCGGCTCGGGCACCTTCGCGTTCGGCGATGCGCGCCTCGAGCGCGGCACGATCGTGATGGCGCGCGGCGGCACACCGTTCGAACTCCATTCGCCCGACGACATGTCGCTGATCGGCGTGGTCGTCGAACCCGAATTGATGCAGCAGATCGAAGATGCGGCCGACGTGCGGCTGGACGCCCGCGCGCTGCGGCGCGGCGTCGTCGAGGTGCCGGTCGCCGCGCGCGACCGCGCGAGCATGCAGCTCGCGACGCTGCTCGAACGCGTGCTGTCGGCGCCCGATGCCTTCGACGCGCCACCCGCGCAGCACGCGCTGCGCGCCGACGTCGGCAACGTGCTGGTCGATCTCCTCACGTACCGGATGCCCGAGCCGTCGAACCGGCTCACGCATGCCTGCCACGCCGACATCGTGCGCCGCGTGCACGACTACGTGATCGAGCATCCGGAAGCGCCCGTCGACATCCTGAGCCTGTGCACGCAACTACGCGTGAGCCGCCGCACGATGCAGAACAGCTTTCAGTCGGTCGTGCAGACGAGCCCGCTCAACTACACGCGCTCGCTGCGCCTCGCGCAGGTGCGACGCCTGCTGCTCGACACGCGGCAATCCGACCTGCCGATCAGCGAAGCGGCCGCGCGCTGGGGCTTCATGCATCTCGGGCATTTCGCGAACGCGTACAAGGCTCAATTCGGCGAATTGCCGTCGACGACGGCGCGACGGACGGTGCATCGTGCAAAAACGCGCTGAGCGCCGGAAAAACCCGCGATAATCCCGGCTTGAACGTTCGGCGCGCGTGCCGCGCCTGCCTCCACCCCACGCCCCGATGCCCGAGGATTTCCACTTCCTGCTGCTGCCCGGCTTCTCCGCGCTCGGCTTCATGTCCGCGGTCGAGCCGCTGCGCGTCGCGAACCGCTTTCGCACCGAGCTGTATCGCTGGCACGTGATCAGCGCGGACGGCGCGCCCGTGGCCGCGAGCAACGGCATTCCGGTCGCCGCCGAAGCCGCGTGCGCGGACGTCCCGCAGATCGATACGGTGTTCGTCGTCGCCGGCTTCGATCCGCTCGTGTGCTACACGCGCACGCTCGGCGACTGGCTGCGCCGCCAGCACCGGCACGGCGCCACGCTCGGCGGCATCGACACGGGCAGCTTCGTGCTCGCGGAGGCCGGGCTGTTCGACGCATCGCAATCGCTCACGCTGCACTGGGAAGCGCTGGCCGCGTTCCGCGAGCGCTATCCCGGCCTGAACGCGACACAGGAACTGTTCGAGATCGACGACCGGCGCATCACGTGCGCGGGTGGCACCGCGTCGATCGACATGATGCTCGACCTGATCGGCCGCCGGCACGGTGCCGATCTCGCGGCCGCGATTTCCGAGCAGTTCGTCGTCAGCCGCATCCGGCAGCGCTCGGACAGCCAGCGGCTCGAGATCGCCGCGCGCTACGGCGTGCACAACCGCAAGCTGATCCAGGTGATCGGCACGATGCAGCGGCACATGGAGAACCCGCTCGGCTCCGACGCGCTCGCGCAGGAGGTGTCGATCACGCGGCGCCAGCTCGAACGGCTGTTCAGCGCGACGCTGAACGACACGCCGACGCGCTTCTACCTGAACCTGCGCCTCGATCGCGCGCGCGAACTGCTGCAGCAGACCGACATGAGCATCACGTCGGTGTGCGTCGCATGCGGCTTCGAATCGCCGTCCCATTTCTCGCGCACCTATCGCGCCCGATTCGGGATGAGCCCGCGCAGCGACCGGCGCGCGACGCGCTGATCGTCCCGGTTTTTGATCACAATCGGGCGCGGTATTGCGCGTTCCGGCAGCGTTTCCTTCCGTTCGCTGAACAATGTCGACGACTGGTCGACGAACCGAAGCGGTCGTCGAAAATAATCTGGAATGTCGTTGAAAATATTCTGTAACATACCAAAAAAAGTTAGATAGGCAGCCTAACGACACGCATGCCGCATCTCGCGCGCGTCGCGCCACGCAGGCTGCCTGCCGATATCACGATCGATCCGAGGGGTATGACATGACGATGCTCGATTCGCCGTCGCCGCACCTGCCTGCCGTTCGCTTCTCCTCCGCCTCGCCTGCCCGCTTCTTTTCGACCTGACAGTTAGGTTTCCTTAGTCAGTCGAGCCCCCCAGCACCGCTTCGCCGCACCGGTTCCATCGAACCGGCGCGCGGGCCGTGTCGTGCCTGCTCGCCACGAGCGCGCGGGCGTGTCCAACCGTTGAGATGAGGATCACGTATGCAGACATCACGCAAAGCATTGCCGCTCGCCCTGGGTCTCGTGCTCGGTTTCGGCATCGTCGGCGGCACCCAGGCCGATACGAAAGTGTCGAATCCGCAGGCCGCGAGCCTGCGCGAAAGCCTGACGCGCGGCGTCGCGCCGCCGGCCGCGAAGGCCGACACGGCCGCCGGGCAATTCCGTGCGGACGGCGTCGCCGTCACGCTGTACAACCCGGCCTATCGCGCCAAAAAGGCCGCCGCGACGCCCGCCGCGACCGCGCGCGACTTCGTCGCGTCGCAGGCGGCGCAGCTCGGGCTCGACGCGGCCGCGCTCGCGAGCCTCGTCGTCACGTCGGAGCGCAACGACGCCGACTTCACCGTCGTGCGCCTGCAGCAGCAGGCCGCCGGGCTGCCCGTGTACGGCAGCGACATCGCGGTGACCGTCGCGAAGGACGGCCGCATCCTGTACGTCGCGAGCAACACGATCAACGGCGTGGTCGCGACGACGCGCAAGTCGCAGGCCGTCGACCAGCAGCAGGCGCTCGAACGCGCTCGTGCGTATCTCGGCGTGAGCGGCTTCACGCATCTCGACGCGCAGCTCGTCGCATTCGTCGACAAGGCCGGCACGCACACCGCGTGGAAGGTGCGCGGCCGCCCGCAGGATGGCCCGAAAGGCGACTGGGAACTGCTGATCGACTCGGGCAGCGGCGAAGTGCTGCGCGCGGAGGACAAGGCGTTCTACGCGACCGACGGCACCGGCTTCGTGTTCCGTCCCGATCCGCTGTCGCCGACGAAAAGCAGCTACGGCAGCACCGGCTACAAGGACAGCAACGACGCCGATTCGACACAGCTCACGGCGGCGCGCGTACGCGTGACGCTGAAGGATCTCGCGCAGTCGGGCACGCGCTACACGCTGACGGGCCCGTACGCGGCGTGCATCGACTTCGATGCGCCGCTCGACAAGGCCTGCCCGTCGCAGTCCACGCCCGCGTTCGAATTCACGCGCGGCAACCTGTATTTCGAGGCCGTGAACGTGTATTACCACATCGACACGTTCCTGCGGTACGTGAACCAGACGCTCGGCATCAAGGCGTTGCCGTACCAGTACACGGGCGGCGTGCAGTACGACCCGCACGGCGAATCGGGCGACGACAACTCGTCGTATTCGTCGAGCAGCGGCCGGCTGACGTTCGGGCAGGGCGGCGTCGACGACGCGGAAGACGCGGACGTCGTGATCCACGAACTCGGCCACGGCATCCACGACTGGGTCACCAACGGCGGCCTGTCGCAACAGGAAGGCTTGTCGGAAGGCACCGGCGACTATCTCGCCGCCGCGTACAGCCGCGACTTCAACCAGTGGAGCCCGTCGGATGCGCAGTATCACTGGGTCTACAACTGGGACGGTCACAACGAGTTCTGGGGCGGCCGCGTGACCAACTGGAACGTCGGCCGCACCTATGCGCAGGCGCGCGGCGCGGAGATCCACACGGCCGGCCAGTACTGGGCGTCGTGCAACCTCGTCGCGCGCGATGCGATCGGCGCGCAGGCGATGGACAAGGCGTTCCTGAAAGGGCTGTCGATGACCAACAGCTCGACCAACCAGAAGGCTGCCGCGCAGGCCGTGCTGACGGCCGCATCCGCGCTCGGCTACAGCAGCGCGCAGCTCACCGCGATCGGCAACGCGTACAACAAGAGCTGCACGTACGGCGTGACCGTTCCGCAGAAGTCGTAATCCCGCAGCAGGCGGGAGCGCATCGCACGACCTGCGGCGCGCTCCCTTCATCGACATCGCCATCCTCACGAGATCGAACATGCCTACTCTGAAACCGACCCGTCTGAGCGCCGCGCTGGGCGGCATGCTGCTGACCGCCGCCGCGCACGCGACACCCGTCTGGATCACGCTCGGCGACACCGCGTTCCGCCAGCTTCAACGCATCGATGCGACCGCAACCTCGCAGTACAGCACGAGCGTCGATGCCGGCAAGGCGGCCGACGGCGCCGCGCGCCGCGAAACCGTTCACGTCGTCGAGATCGACGATGCGCGGCTCGGCGAGCTGGCCCGCGCCGTTCATCGCACGCGCGGCCACGGGCCCGGCTACGTCGTGCACGATTCGTTCGACGACGCGCGACAGGCGCTGCAACCGTTGCCGGCGACGCTCGCAAAACAGGCCGCCGCCTCCGCGTACACGGTATCGAACGTGCCGCAGATCGGCACGTGGGTCCAGCAACTGCAAGCCAGCAACATCGTCGGCACGATCACGTCGCTGTCCGGCTTCACGAACCGCTACTACACGACGTCGCACGGCGTCGCCGCGTCCGACTGGCTCGCACTGCAGTGGAAGCAGCTGGCAGGCTCACGCACCGACATCACCGTCGAACAGTTCTCGCACACGGGCTTTCCGCAGAAATCGGTGATCCTGACGATTCGCGGCAGCGATCCGGCCGCGGGCACGGTCGTGCTCGGCGGCCACCTCGATTCGACCGTCGGCCGCACGACGGAAAACACGCGCTCGCCCGGCGCCGACGACGATGCGTCGGGCATCGCCAGCCTGACCGAGGCGCTGCGCGTACTGCTGGCGAACAACTACCGGCCGAAACGGACCATCAAGTTCGTCGGGTATGCGGCCGAGGAAGCCGGCCTGCTCGGCTCGAAGGCGATCGCGAAGCAGTTCCGCACGCAGAATGCGAACGTGGTCGGCGTGCTGCAGCTCGACATGACGAACTACAAGGGCGATCCGAAGGATATCTACCTGATCACCGACTACACGAACGCGGCGCAGAACACCTATGTGAAGAATCTGGCGTCGACCTATCTGCCTGAGCTCGCGATCGGCACGTCGCAGTGCGGCTATGCGTGCTCGGATCACGCGTCGTGGAATGCGCAGGGGTATCCGGCATCGTTCCCGTTCGAGGCCGACCAGAACGACAGCCCGTACATCCACACGGTGAACGACACGCTGGAGAACTCGGATCGACAGGCGAACCATGCGCTGAAGTTCGGCAAGCTGGCACTGGCCTATGCGGTCGATCTCGGCGGCATTGCCGGCGCGACGGTCAAGCGCTGAGCGTGCTTCGTCGAGCGGCTTTCGCGTTCGGCAACGAGACGGGCGTCCACTCGCGTGGGTGCGCCCGTTCGAATGCCTTTCGTCCGTCCGGCTAGAATCGCCGTTCGATCACTCACCACACGCTTGCCCACCATGACCGAACCCACCCGCTCCATCGACGATCTGTCGCCCGCCCGCGTCACGACCGCCTTCGACCTGCCCGGCCATACGACCGTTCGCTCGCTCGGCGTCGCGCAGGGCATCGTCGTACGCTCGCGCTCGATCGTCGGCTCGTTCGGCGCGTCGCTGCAGACGATCTTCGGCGGCAACATCACGCTCTATACGTCGCTGTGCGAGAAGGCGCGCGAGCAGGCGTTCGACAAGATGCTCGCCGAGGCGCGCACGCTCGGCGCGAACGCGATCGTCGCGATGCGCTACGACTCCACCGAGATCGGCGCCGGCGTGACCGAAGTCATCTGCTACGGCACGGCCGTGCGCGTGACACAGGATGCATGACGTGTGACGCGCGTCACCCGTCGCGTTCGAGCGACTTCATGTTCGTGAGCTGCGGAAACAGCCGCATCCATGCGAGCGCGACGGCGATCGTCGCCGCGCCGCCGACGACGATCGCGGCCGGCGCGCCCCACCACGCGGCCGTCACGCCCGATTCGAATTCGCCGAGCTGGTTCGACGTGCCGATGAACAGCGAGTTGACCGCGCTCACGCGACCGAGCATGTCGTCGGGCGTGCGCAGTTGCACGAGCGACAGGCGCACGACGACGCTGATCACGTCCGACGCGCCGAGCGCAGCCAGCGCCACGAGCGACAACGCGAAATGCCGCGACAACCCGAACACGATCGTCGCGATGCCGAACGCGATCACGCCGCCGAACATCGCGCGGCCCGGCCGCCCCTTCAACGGGAAACGCGTGAGCCACAGCGTGCCCGCGAGTGCGCCGACCGCCGGCGCCGCGCGCAACGCGCCGAGGCCCCATGGGCCGACCTGCAGGATGTCGCGCGCGTAGATCGGCAGCAGCGCGGTCGCGCCACCGAACAGCACCGCGAACAGATCGAGCGACAGCGCGCCGAGAATCGCCGGTTCGCGCCGGATGAACGCGATGCCCGAAAACACCGAGCGCAGCGTCACCGGCTCGCGAGCGGGCGGTGCGCTGCGCAGCGGGATCGTGCCGCTCAGCATCGCCGCGATCGCGAATGCCGCGATGCTCGTGCCGAACGCGACGGGCGCGCCGACACCATAGAGCAACCCGCCGAACGCGGGCCCGAGGATCTGCGCGGCCTGGTTCGCGGACGTCGACAGTGCGGTCGCACGCGGCAGGTCGGTGCGCGGTACGACCGCCGGCAACAACGACGACACCGACGGCGACTCGAACGCGCGCGCCGTGCCGACGACCGCCGCGAGCGCATACACGGCCGGCGCGGCCAGCCACCCTTGGGCCGCGCCGAGCAGGAACACGCCGGCGGCCAGTGCCTCGACGCTCTGGCAGATCGTCGCGATGCGCCGGCGGTCGTAGCGGTCGGCCACCTGCCCGACGACGAGCGTCAGCGCGAACATCGGCACGAACTGCGCGAGGCCGACGAGACCGAGCGCGAACGCGCTGTGCGTGAGCGCGTACACATACCAGCCGATCGCGACCGACAGGATCTGGAAAGCCAGCGACGACATCACGCGCGTGCCCCAGAAACGCTGGAACGGCGCGTGGCGGAACAGGTTGGCGGGTAGCGGGGGTAAAGGACTGGAATCGGGCACGGGGGTGGTCATCGGGATCTCGGCGGCTGGCGCTGCGCACCGCGACCGTTCGGGAAACGACGACACACGCGAGTGCGTGCGCGCGGCAACGGTGCGGACGCGGCCAAACCGCGATGATATGCCAACCGCGGAAAACCGGCCGGCCGCCGGCCACGCGCCCCGTCGAGCCGGCGCATCGCACAAAAAAAAGCGCGAACCGCGGTTCGCGCCAAAGAGAGACCTCGCTGAAGACGTCACTACATCGACTGCACCTGCTCGCTCAGAACGAATGCCGCATCCCGATCCGAACGTCGGCCTGCGTCTGCGTCGTCGAAGGCGTAAAGCTGTAGCCGATCACCGCATCGACGCCCTGCGACGCGCGCAGGTAATCGCCGGAGATGTAGATGTCGGTGCGCTTCGACAGCAGGTAGTGCAGGCCCGCCGTGCCCTGGTTCCAGTGGTGGCCTTCGAAGCGCGTGTGCTGGTAGCCCGCGATGAAGCTCAGCGCCGGCGTGAACTGGTACAGGCCGCCGCCTTCGTACACCTGCATGTGCGACGACTGGCCGAAGCCCTTGATCGTCGTGTACGAGTAGTTGGCGTCGAGCGTCAGCTTGCCGATCGTGTAGCTCGTGCCGATGCCGAACGTGCCCTGGCTGTCGACACCCATCGGCGTGTTCGCGAACAGGTCGGTACGCGCGCCGGTCGCCGGATCGACGGTAACGGTCTGCTGGCCGAGGAACGTGTGCGTGCCGATCATCGCGTACGGGTCGAACGCGTAGATGCCGTTCGGGTTGTTCAGGCGCGTGTAGGCGGTGCCGATCGAGAAATCGCCCTTCGTGAAGCTCGCGCCCGCGCTCCATGCACTGTTGCGATGGAAGTTGCCCGCGACGTTGCCGAACGAGTACATCGCGCCGAACTTGAAGCCGCTCATGTCGTTCGACAGGAACTTCACCGAGTTCGGCAGGCGGTCACCGTTGAAGCGGTCGAAGTCGCCCTGGTGGATCGCATAACCGCTGCCCCACGCCGAGATGTTGTAGATCGATACGAGTTCGTTCGTGATGTCGAGCTGGTTACCGAACGACAGCGTGCCCCAGTCGTTCTGCAGGCCGACATACGCCTGCCGGCCGAATTCGGCGCCGCCGAAGCCGAGTTGCCCGTTGCCGAGACGGAAACCGCTCTCGAGCACGAACACGGCCTTCAGGCCGCCGCCGAGGTCTTCCGTGCCCTTGAGGCCGAAGCGGTTTCCGTAGGCGACGCCGTCGTCGAACTTGACCACGTGCGAGCCGCCCGTGTTGTTCACGTAGGTGATACCGGCGTCGAGAATCCCGTACAGCGTCACGCTGCTCTGCGCATGGCCGATGGCGGGAATACAGGCCGCGCATGCAAGCGCGGCAGCTACGGCAACTTTCGTGTGCTTCATTGTCGACCACCCTCCCTGAACCGTTCGATGGATAGAATCTCGTCCCGGCGCGTGCCGCGGTGCGCCGGTGGATTCGAATTCAGACCGCCCCGCTGGCTCCGGTATTTCGTTTTCCGCAATAACGCAGCCATTGGCGAAAAATACAAACCCATATTTCCGGTCACCCGTCTGAAGGCGACACTAAATGGTCACGATGCGACGGGTCGGGAAAACACCGAGACGGGCGGCACGGCAAAGACCGGCCGCCCGGCGGGAGGCAATCAGCGACCGTCGAGGGCCGCGCGCACGGCCGGCAGGCCCGGTGCGCCGGTGGCCGTCGTCACGCCGTCGAGCCAGCCGGCGACCAGCGCGGGCTCGGCCTTCAGCGCATGCTGCGCCGCGAGCGCGGGCGACGTCTTGTGGTCGAGCATGTCGGCGATCATCCGGTTCTCGACGTCGACGGAGAACGTCATCTGCCGGAACAGCCGCGCGAGATTCGTGCACTGGCCGGCGAACCCGGCACGCGTGACCGTGTTGACCGTCGCACCGCCGTAGTTCGGGCCGAAGTATGCATCGCCGCCCGACAGATACGTCAGATGAAACTTCGTGTTCATCAGATGCGGCTCCCACGCGAGAAACACGATCCAGCGCTTGTCGCGCACCGCGCGCTCGACCTGCGTAAGCATGCCCGTCTCGCTCGATTCGACGAGCGACCAGTTCGCGGACCCCAGCGCATGGTCGGACAGCATCCGCTTGATGTTCTGGTTCGCGGGCGCGCCGGGCTCGATCCCGTAGATCTTGCCGCCGAAGCGGTCCGCGAAGCGCGCCAGATCGGCGAACGTATGCACGCCGGCCGCGGCCACATAGTCGGGCACCGCGAGCGTGAACTTCGCGCCGCTCAGGTTCGCGTGCAGCACGTCGATCGATTTCTCGTCGACGAACGGCTTCACGAGCGGCGCCTGCGCGGGCATCCAGTTGCCGAGGAACACGTCGACCTGCCCTTTCTTCAAGCCCTGGTACGTGATCGGCACCGACAGGTTCGCCACGTCCTGCCGGTAGCCGAGCGCCTTCAGCACGACGCCCGCCATCGCGTTCGTCGCGTCGATGTCGGTCCAGCCGGGCGCCGCCATCTTCACGTCGCCGCACGTCTGCGGATCGGCGGCAGACGCAGGCTGCGTCGCCACCACGCACGCGGCGGCCAACGCCGCGCCGATCCTTCGGATTGCTGCATTGCCTTGCCGTTTCATGGTTCGTTTCCTCCGTCGTTCTTCAATGACCGCGATGCGGAACGTTCAGCGCCCGACGCGCGGAAAACGCGCCATCGCTTCGAGCGTATCGAGTTCGATGTGATTGCGCATGTAGCGCTGGCTCGCGTCGGTGAACGGCTGCCAGTCCCACGCGTGAATGCGGCCCTGCGTCGTCGCCGCGTAATGGAAGCGCCGGCGCCGCTGGCTCGCGCGCACCTGCCGGTCCAGCTCGGGCAGGTTCCAGCGCTGCGCGGCCTGCGCGCGGAATGCGGCGAGCACGTCGGCGGCTTCCGGCTGCCCGGCCAGGTTCGTCAGCTCGCGCGGGTCGTCCGACAGGTGGTAAAGCTGGTCGGGATCGGCCGGGCAATGCACGTATTTCCAGTCGCCGCGCCGGATCATCACGATCGGCGCGAGCGCGCCTTCCGCGAGGTATTCGCCGAGCGCGACATCGTGCGCGGGCGCGCCGTGCAGGTGCGGCACGAGGCTCGCGCCGTCGACCGGGTCCGGCCAGCCGCCGGCCGGCGCCACGCCGGCCAGTTCGACGAGCGTCGGCAGCAGGTCGACGTGCGACACGGGCCCGCGCACGCGCGCGGCGCCGAAGCGGCCCGGTGCATGCACTATCAGCGGCACGCGGCAGCCGCCCTCGAAGAACGTCATCTTGTACCAGAGCCCGCGCTCGCCGAGCATGTCGCCGTGGTCGGACGTGACGATCACGATCGTATCGTCGGCGAACCCGCATTGCTCGAGCGCGGCCAGCACGCTGCCGAACTGCGTGTCCACGTACGACGTCGCGCCGTAATACGCGCGGCGCGCGGCGCGGATCTGCGCGTCGGTCGGCGGTGTGCGGTCGTTCTCGCAGACGAAACGCAGCCGCTGCGAATGCGGATCGCTTTCGGCCGCATCGAGCCGCACGGCCGGCATGTCGATCTCGTCATCGTCGTAGCGATCCCAGTATTCGCGCGTGATCGCATACGGGTCGTGCGGATGCGTCAGCGACACGACCATGCAGAACGGCCGCGCATCGTGTCCGGCCGCGCGTTCGCGTGCGACGTCGTACAGCTTCTGCTTCGCGGCGAACGTCACTTCGTCGTCGAAGTCGAGCTGGTTCGTGCGCACGCACGGGCCCGCATCGAGCACGGAGCTCATGTTGTGATACCAGCTCGGCCGCTCCATCGGGCTGTCCCAGTCGGGCACCCAGCCGAAATCGGCCGGATAGATGTCGGTCGTGAGGCGCTCCTCGAAGCCGTGCAACTGATCGGGCCCGCAGAAATGCATCTTGCCGGACAGCATCGTCCGGTAGCCGCCCGCGCGCAGGTAATGCGCGAACGTCAGCGTTTGCGCCGGCAATTCGGCGGCGTTATCGTAGGCGCCGATGCCCGACGGCAGCTTGCCTGTCAGCAGCGAGAAGCGCGACGGCGCGCACAGCGGGCTCGCGCAGTACGCGGCGTCGAACACCACGCCTTCGGCGGCGAGCCGGTCGAGCGTCGGCGTGCGGGCGACGCGGTTGCCGTACGCGGGCAGCGCGAACGGCGTGAGCTGGTCGGCCATCAGGATCAGGATGTTGGGTGTCGGGTTCGTCATCGGCGATCGTGGGGAAAGCGGTGTTCGAATGGAACGGCTCGCCGCTCGGGCAGCGAGACGTCCGGCATGACGGAGGCGATCCGCAGAAACCGCCGCGCGCCGGGGCCGCGCTGGCTAGAATCGCGGCATACGTTGCGCAGCCGCACATGAAGCGCATCTGCCGCACCGTCCGCCGCACTATCGCCCGCCCGAATTCGCGCGGGTAGCCGTCCGGTCCTTATGGGGCCATTAGAGGGACTTATGTCGAAATCCGAACCGTTACCGTCGATGCAGGCGCTGCGCGCGTTCGAATCGGCCGCCCGGCTCGCGAGCTTCACGGCCGCCGCGCGCGAGCTCGGCTCGACGCAGCCGGCCGTGAGCCAGCAGGTGTTCCAGCTCGAAGCCGAACTCGGCGTGCCACTGTTCGAACGCAGCCCGCGCGGCGTCACGCTGACGGCCGACGGCCAGTGCCTGTACGAAGCCGTGCGGCTGAGCCTCGACACGCTGCGCGGCGCGACCGCGACGCTGCGTGCGCGCCGCGAGCACGGCGCGCTCACGATCGTCACCGATTTCGGTTTCGCAACCTACTGGCTGATGCCGCGCCTCGGCGGGCTGAAGCACGTGATGCCGGACGTCGACGTGCGCGTCGTCACGTCACAGGATTACGACGCGCAGCGCGACCACGGTGACATCGCGATCCTGTTCGGCGACGGCCACTGGCCGTCGTGCACGGCCGCGCGGCTGTTTCCGGAATCCGTCACGCCCGTCTGCTCGCCCGCGTTTCGCGACGCGCACCCGGACGTCGCGCGGGCCGACCACCTGCTCGCGCTGCCGCTGCTGCACGTGCAGCCGACCCGCCCCGAGCGCTGGCTGTCGTGGTCAGGCTGGTTCGACGCACACGGGCTCGAACCGCCGGCCGCCGCCCGCGGCGTGACCTTCAACAGCTATGCGCTCGTGATTCATGCGGCGCTGCTCGGCGAAGGCGTCGCGCTCGGTTGGGCGCCGCTCGTCGACGAACTCGTCGCGTCCGGCCAGCTCGTGAAGCTGGTCGACGCGCCCGTCGTCACGTCGCGCGGCTACTTCCTGGTGCGCCCGCCGCAGCGGCCCGAGCCGGACGCGACCCACGTGTTCCGGCGCTGGCTGCTGGACGCGTGCGCGGCGGCCTGACGCGGCGCGCCCGCCCGTTCCCCTTCCCCGCTCCCGGCCCCGCTGGCGCGCCGATACCAGCCACACGGCGCGTTGGTTCTATCCGCCCCGGAATCGTCCTGATTTACTTGAGCCTCCCGCTACCCGCGCGGCGCGGCGCTGTCGTGCGCCGTCGCGCGGCCATGCGCCCCCATGCCATCCGAGGAGTCTCATGACCGCCGAGCACCGCCCCGATCAATTCGTCCTGACACTATCGTGCCCGAGCGCGGCCGGTCAGGTCGCCGCCGTCGTCGGCTTTCTCGATCGCCATCGCTGCTACGTCGATGCGCTGAACGTGTTCGACGACGATCTCAGCAACCGCTTCTTCGTGCGCTGCGTCTTTCATCCGACGGATGAGACGCTGCAGATCGACGCGCTGCGCCAGGAATTCGGGCCGATCGCGGCCGGACTTGGCGGCCACGACGGCGACATCCAATGGGCGATCCACGACGTCAACGCGCGGCCGAAGGTGCTGATCATGGTGTCGAAGCTCGAGCACTGCCTCGCGGATCTGCTGTTCCGCTGGCGGATGGGCGAGCTGAAGATGGACATCGTCGGCATCGTGTCGAACCACCCCGACTTCGAGCCGCTCGCCGCACAGCACGGGCTGCCTTTCCGCCACTTCCCGATCACGGCCGACACCAAGGCGCAGCAGGAAGCGCAATGGCTCGACTTCTTCGAATCGAGCGGCGCCGAGCTCGTGATCCTCGCGCGCTACATGCAGGTGCTGTCGCAGGAGACGAGCGCGAAGCTCGCGAACCGCGCGATCAACATCCATCACTCGTTCCTGCCCGGCTTCAAGGGTGCGAAGCCGTATCACCAGGCCCATGCGCGCGGCGTGAAGCTGATCGGCGCGACCGCACACTTCGTCACCGACGATCTCGACGAAGGCCCGATCATCGAGCAGGTCGTCGAGCGTGTCGATCATGCGCTGCGGCCGGAGCAACTGCTCGCGGTGGGGCGCGACGTCGAAAGCCTCACGCTCGCGCGTGCGGTGAAGGCGTTCATCGAGCGACGGGTGTTCTTGAACGGGGATCGGACGGTGGTGTTCCCGTAACCCGATCATCGCAGCCGCGCTCGAACGCGGTGTAAACGAACAAGGCCCAACCGGCATGCAACCGGTTGGGCCTTTTTTGTCGTCGTGTTGCGCCGGCGCTTCACGCGATGGCCCCGTGTGCGGTTTCCGAAGCCATCGCGTGCCGCGACACGCGCGCATTACCGCGTCACTTCATCCACGCGAAGTAGTACGACAACCCGATCGTCAACCCCGCACCGATCAGCGCCGCATACGGCATCAGGCTCAGCCACAGCGCGCGCTTCGGCACTTCCAGCTCCATGTCGCGCTGCATCTGCGCCGGGAAACGGCCGCGATCCTGCCAGTAGTGGCGATAGAGGAACACCGGCACGATCAGCAGCATCGCGATCAGCCCGTTGCGCAGCGTGCCTTCGCCTTGCAGGTTCGCGCCCGCGCCGACGTAGACGAGGTTTGCGTACCCGCAGATCGCGCCACCGACGAGCAGCCAGGTCGGGCAGCGGAACGGCCGATCCCAGTTGCCGCGATCCATCCGGTGGATCCAGCCCGACTGAAGATTCAGGAATACGAACAGCATGTAGCAGACGTTCGAAATCGACAGCACCGTCATGTAGTCCGACATCATCAGCAACACGAGGTTGAAACCGAGGTCGGTCCACATCGCGCGCGTGGGCGAGCCGTGCTCGTTCACGTGCGACAGGTACTTCGGCAGCCATCCGTCGACCGACGCCTGGTACAGCGTGCGCGACGAGCCCATCATCGACGTCATCACGATCAGCAGGATCGACAGCATCAGCATCACGACGACCGCATTCGCGACCCATGCGCCACCACCGACGATCTTCGCCATCGCGGCCGCGACGCCGGTGCCGTCGCCGATCGCCGGATCGAGCATCGCCTGCGTGCCGAGCGCACCCTGGAACGCGAGCGGGACGAGCGTCATCACGACGAGACACAGCGCACCCGACCAGAAGATCGCCTTGGCCGTATCGCGCCGCGGATCGCGAAATTCACGCGTGTAGCAGACGGCCGTCTCGAAACCGTACGACGCCCAGCCGGCCATGAACATCGCGCCGAGCGCCATCGTCACGCCTTGCCCGTTCCACGAGCCGAAGGTCGCGGCCGTGAGATTGCCCTGCGCGTCGTGACCGAGCGGCAGCAACGGGAGCAGGTTCGACATCGGCACGTCGCCGGTGACGAACGGCACGATGCCGACGATCAAGAGCGGCGTGAGCGACGCAATGCCGAGAATGCGCTGCGTACGTGCGGCCTTCGACGCGCCGCTGTGCTGAAGCTTGAACGTGATGAGAAGCAGAATCGTCGCGATGATGAACGTCGCGTTGATTCGCAGGGATAGACCCGGCTTGATGAACCCGAGATCCGCTACCTTGAGCTGCCAGTGCAGCACCGCCGCATTGGCGGGAAAGAGACTCGTGAGCGCATAGCTCGCTGCGAGGCCGCAGCCGAGCGCAAGCATCGGCGACCACGCGAGCCAGTTGCACCACACGGAAACCGGGGCAATCAGCTTGCTGTAACGGACCCAGCCAATCGCGCCATACACCGACGCGCCGCCCGATTTATGGGGAAATAGCCCGGATATTTCCGCATAAGTCGCGCTTTGAATCAGCCCCATCGTGATCGCGGCGATCCAGATCGCCCACGCGGGCTGGCCGATCGTCGCGCATACGCCGCCGATCGTGAACAGCACACCTGCCGGCACGCCGCTCGTCACCCAAAAAGCGTCTTTCCAGGTCAGGCCACGATGCAGCGTGTGGCCCGTCGAATCATGTGAGATGGTTGCCTCGACATCACTGGTGCGATTCGCACGCAGTCCTGCTTGACTCATCCAATTCCTCCTCTCGATCAACGTAAGCGCTTCAGCGTTTACGCTGCTCCGATGCAAAGCAGATGATTCCGCACAAGGGCGCTAGTGTAACAACTTACGCGCTTTTTTGCAGAATCCGCAAAAGAATTCCGGGATATGGCCGCATTGCATCCTGATTATTTCGGATTCCTGCATGCCATTCCCGGCGTATTTTTATGACGATTCGTACGACGTATGTCGAGGTGCTTACTGCGCGCCTTCGGTCCACGAATTCACGCGGTCGGCATGCGCTGCAATCCACGCATCCGCGGCCGCTTCCGGCTTCGAACCGTTCTGGATCGCCAGCATCACGCTGTCGATTTCACCCGGCTTCCACTGGAATTTCTTCAGGAACGCGACGACCGGCTTCGCCTTGGTTTCGAGGCCCGGATTCACGACGCTGTCGACGTGCTCGGCACCGCCGAACACCTTCTTCGGATCCTCGAGGAAGCGCAGCTTCCACTTCGCGAACATCCAGTGCGGCGCCCAGCCGGTCACGATCACCGGCTTGTTCGCGCCGACCGAACGCGACAACTCGGCCGTCATCGCGCTGCCCGAACTCGGCATCAGCGTGTAGCTCAGCCCGTAGTTCTTGATCGCTTCGTCGGTCTTGCGCATCACGCCCGCACCGGCATCGATGCCGACGATGCGGCCGCCGAAGCTGCTCTTCTCGGCGTTCAGATCCTCGATGCTCTTCGCCTTCACGTAATCCGGGACGATCAGGCCGATCTTCGCGTCGGGAAAGTTCGCGCCGACGTCGACGACCTTGCTCTTGTATTCGCTCCAGTACGAGCCGTGCGTGACCGGCAGCCATGCGGACAGCGTCGCATCGAGATCGCCGCGCGCGACGCCCTGCCACATGATCCCGGCAGCGACCGGCACGAGCTTCACCTCGTAGCCGAGCTTCTTCTCGATCACGCGGGCCGCGACGTTCGACGTCGCGACGCTGTCGTCCCAGCCTTCGACGTACCCGATTTTCAGCGTCGGCTTCGTATCGGCGAGCGCCGATGCGCTCAATGCCACCATCGCCGACAGGGTGCCGGTCCAAAACAGTTTTCCGAACAATTTCATGGTCGATCTCCTTGGTCTGCGCACCGTGCGCGTTGTCTCTCTAGGTTCTTCAACCACAAATCCGCGGTATCGTTGTTTTCCGACAGATGCTTGTCCGGACGCGACGCGCCCGGACCGTCGATGGTGCATCTCGACTACTTGTCGATCACGAGATCCGACAGCGGCTTGCTGCAGCACAGCAGCACCATTCCCTGATCGATCTCGCGCTGGCGGATACCGCCGTTGTGCTTCATCTCGACCTGCCCCGACACGAGCTTCACCTTGCAGGTGCCGCACATGCCCTGCGTGCACGATGCGGGCAGCCGCACGCCCGACTGGCGCGCCGCGTCGAGCACGTGCTGCTCCGAGCCGCACGCGATCTCGCGGTTGCTCTTCGCGAAGCTGACCGTGTACTGCTTCGTCGCGGCGTCGCCGCCTTCCGCCGGCGGCACGAGTTCGGCGAGCACTTCGTCGCTCGCGGTCTGCGCGAGCGTTTCGAACGAGAAGCTTTCCTCGTGATACTGCTTGCGATCGAAACCGGCTTCGTCGAGCAGGTCGCGCACGGCCTTCATGTACGGCGCGGGGCCGCACGTGAAGATCTCGCGCTCCATGAAATCCGGCGCGATCAGCTTCAGCAGCGGCAGCGTCAGGAAGCCCGTGACGCCCGGCCAGTTGGTCCGTGCGCCGACGCGCTCGACGACGAACGACGTGCGGAAATTCGTGTGATTCGACGCGATCAGGTCGAGCTCGCGCGCGAAGATGATGTCGTCCGGCGTGCGCGCGCTGTGCACGAACAGGATGTCGCGATCTTCCGCGAGATCATGGTGCGCGCGGCTCATCGACATCAGCGGCGTGATGCCCGAGCCGGCCGACAGGAACAGGTACTTGCGCGCCGGATGGCGCGCGCACGTGAATTCGCCGGCGGGGCCGAGCACGCGCACCGATGCGCCCGGCTGCAGATTGTCGTGCAGCCAGTTCGACACCTTGCCGCCCGGCACGCGCTTCACCGTGATCGAAATCGTGTGCGGCCGCGCCGGCGACGACGAAATCGTGTAGCAGCGGTTGATCGTCTCGCCGTCGATGTCGAGCTCGAGCGTGATGAACTGCCCGGGCTCGAACGAGAACGTGCGGCCCTGCGGTGAACGGAAGAAGAAGCTCTTCACGTCGTGCGTTTCCTGCCGCACGTGGCAGCACACCAGCGTTTCCTCGACGTCGCTCGTCCAGCGCTCGGGCAGCGCGTTCCAGAAGGCCGGGTGCGTCACCCGGCTGTCCGCCGGCTCGAAATTGGCCGCATCTCGCATCATTTCTAACTCCGCTTGCTGTTCCGCTGACGACTACGCGCCGGTTTGTTCGGCGAGCCGGCCGATGTACCAGGCCGAGAATTTTTCGACGAGGCCTTCCGTGTACGGCGAATACGGGCCCGGCTCGTACGCGCTGCTGGTCGCGCCGCGCTGCGAGAATTCGACGAGCGCGCGATCCTGGTCGTTGGTCGCGTTCCACACGGCCGTCAGGTTCTTCACGTCGTAGTCGATGCCTTCCTTCGCGTCCTTGTGCACGAGCCACTTCGTGCGCACGAGCGTCTTGCCGGCCGACAGCGGGATCACCGAGAACGTCACGATGTGATCGCTCATGAAGTGGTGCCACGAGTTCGGCTGGGTCCAGAACGACAGCCCGCCGAGGTCGGCCTTGTCGAAGCCGCCGAGCAGCTTCTTCGACGCGATCTTCGCGTCGAGCGTCTGCGATTCGCCGTGACGGTCGAGCGGCAGGCGCTGCGTGCGGAAACCCGTCACGTCGAGCAGCTTTTCGATTTCGGCGGACGGCAGGCCCATCTCGGCCCACTCCTTGCCGCGCCGCACGCACGTTTCAGCGAATGCGTCCATGCCTTCGGCGTTCGCGTCGGAGCGCTGGTAGCCGAAGCCGTATTCGTACAGCGAGATCGTCAGCTCCGGATGGTTCGCGACGCAGTGATAGCACTCGCGGTTGTTCTCCATCGTGAGCTTCCAGTTGCCTTCCTCGATGATGTCGATCTGCGCGGCGATCTTCGTGCTCGGCAGATCGTGCGGCAGCAGGTACGGCTCCATCTCCGCGCGCATCTGCGCGAAATCGACCGGCGGCTCGTCGGCAAGGCAAATGAAGATCAGGCCCGCGAGGTTCTCGACGTGCACCGACTTCAGGCTGTGCTTGCAACGGTCGAACTTCTCGCCCATGTGCTCGGCGAACATCAGCTGGCCCGTCAGGTTGTACGTCCAGCTGTGGTACGGGCACACGATGTTGCCGACCGAGCCCTTGTCTTCGTTGCACAGGCGCGCGCCGCGGTGACGGCACACGTTGTGGAACGCGCGAATCGCCATGTCGTCGTCGCGCACGATCAGGATCGAATCGCTGCCGAGTTCCACGGTCACGTAATCGCCCGGCTCGGGAATGTCCGGTTCGACCGCCACCTGGATCCAGTGCTGGCGGAAAATCGCCTCCATGTCGAGCGCGAAGATGTCCTCGCTCGTGTAGAACGGCGCTTCGAGGCTGTAGCCTGCCTTGCGGCGTTCGATCAATGCACGAATGTCTGCCGATACTTTCATCGTTTGCTCCGGATTCCTTGCATCCCTGGGTTTCTTGCCGACAGGCATCAAAATCAGTAGTCGATGAGCTGATGCTCGCGCAAATACGCGAGGATCACTTGTGCTTTTTCGACCGAACTCCCTTCATTTACGACGTTGCCGCCACGGCTTTCGGTCGTCGTCGCGGACAGCATCCGGGCATGCCCGGAGCGCTTCTCGGCGGCGACCAGTTTTACGGGTTTACGCTCGACCGGGCCGACCGTCCAAGCGGCCGCATCGGCATCCGCGCCGGGCGCCGCGAGCGCCGGCCGGATCGCGCCGGCGCGCAGCCGCGCATACGCATAGCGCGGCTCGACACCGGCGAGCGGGTGGACGGCGACGACGGCCGGCAGCGCCGCGTCGACACGCCGCCGCAGCCCTTTCGGCAAAAATTGCCGGACCGCCGCGCGGCCGTCTTCGACCGTCACGTCGACGGCCGAGCCGACGAGCGGATAGCCGAGCGCCGCGGCGACGCGGTACGGCAGCATCCCGGTGTCGTACGCGCCCTCGGCGCGCGTGCCGGTCAGCACGAGGTCGTAGCCTTCGACACGCGCGGCGAGCGCGTGCACGGCATCGTCGCCGTCGCGGCAGGCCAGCACTTCGACCTCCCGTGCGCCGAGCGCGAGATATTCGGCAAGCGCCGCATTAGCGGGGTCGCCCGCGTGGATCACGTCGAGCGTCGCGCGATGCTTCTCGGCGAGCTGCCGGCCGGTTTCGAGCGCGGCCGCATCGTTGCGGCTGTAGCGCGCGACACCGCTGACCGGATGCCGGCCGACGGACACAAGCACCGCGATGCGTTGCAAGGGGCGGGGGGCGTTCATGCGGCGACTCCTTCGGGTTCGCGGGTGCCGACCGCGGCCGGCGATTCGCCGCGCGCGGCCCGCGCGGCCTGGACCTGTTCGATCAGCGCGGCGATCGTCGCCTGCGCGTCGCCGACCACCGTCAGGTTCGCGCGCTTCGCGATCGGCGCGCTGCCGTCGAGGTTCACCGCGATCACGTGGCGGCAGTCCTTGATCCCCTGCAAATGCTGCACCGCGCCCGAGATGCCGAACGCGATGTACACGCTCGCCTCGACCGTCTTGCCAGTTGCGCCGACCTGCTTGTCGCGCGTGAAGTGGCCGTTGTCGACCGCGACGCGGCTCGCGCCGATCGCCGCGCCGAACACCTCGGCCAGCCGCTCGAACGCGCCGATGTCGGACACGCCGTTGCCGGCCGACACGATGAAATCGGCTTCCTCGAGCGCGACCTGGGCCGCGTCGATTTCGTCGAGACCGAGATCGCGGTACGGCTGCGCGGCGTCATGCGCCGGGCGGATGAAATCGGCCGCCACGCGCTCGCCAGCGCCGACGAACGGCAGCTTCGCTTCCACCGCGTTCTGCGCGAGCAGGATCACGTCGGGCAGCGTGCGGGTCGCGAACGCCCGCCCGGCCTGCGCATACGTACCCACATGCTTCGCGTCGATTTCGACGACGTGAGTCGCGACGCTCGCGCCGGCGGCCGCCGCGTAACGCCGGCCGAGATCGCCGTCGCCCGTCGCGTTGTCGGGCACGAACACGTGTTTCGGCGCCAGTGCGGCAACACACGCCTGCAATGCTTGCAGTTCGCTTTCGGGATCGAACGCACGGCGATCGAAGCCGGTCAGCTCGAGCAGCTTGTCGACGCCGAGTTCGGCCACGTCGTCCTTCAATTCGCCGAACGCGAGCAGCGCGACTTCCGTCTGCGCATCGGCGAGCACGGCGGCGGCGGCAATCGCCTGACGCGAATGGTCGTCGAGCGCGCCGCGCTCGCCATGGGCGACCACCAGCATCACGTGCTTCGGGTCCTGCAGCACGCGGCGCGGCTTCGCGGCCGCGGCGCCATGACCGTGCGCGGACCACTGCGCGGCGTTCGCATCGGCGCTGCCTTCCTCGCCGAGCGTGATGCGCTTCAGGCCGGCGGCCGTGATGATGAACGGCCGGCGCGGATCGATTCGTTTGATCGTATTCATCGATTCACTCCAGCGAGGCGGCGACGAGTTCGGCGACGTCGAGCACGTCGGGGCGCGGGCCCACGACGCCTTCGAGCATGGCCGTGCAGTTCGGGCACGCAACCGCGACCACGTCCGCGCCGATCGTACGCGCGTCGGCGATGCGGATGTCCGGGATGCGCTGCTTGCCGGGGATATCGGTCAGCGGCGCACCGCCGCCGCCACCGCAGCAGCGGCCGCGCATGCCGTTGCGCTCCATCTCGACGACCTGGATGCCGATCGTCTTCAACAGCTTGCGCGGCGCTTCCGTCTCGCCGTTGTAGCGGCCGAGGTAGCACGGATCGTGATAGGTCGTGCGCTTCTCCTGCAGCGCCTCGACCGCCTTCGGCGCGATCTTGCCGCTGTCGGCCAGTTCGGCCAGATAGGTCGTGTGATGCTTGACCGTCACGCGCAGGCCGAGCGCGCGGTATTCGTTGCGCAGGCTGTGCATCACGTGCGGGTCGGCCGTCACGATCTGCTTGTACGACAGCGTGCCGAGCGTGCCGATCAGGCGCTTCGCCATCTGCTGGAACGTCGCTTCGTCGCCGAGCCGGCGCGCGACGTCGCCCGTGTCGGTTTCCGTCGGGCCGAGCACCGCGTAGTCGACGCCCGCCTTGTTCAGCACCTTCACGAACGCGCGCAGCGTGCGCTGGTAGCGCATGTCGAATGCACCTTCGCCCGCGACGAACAGCACGTCGACCGGCTTGCCCGGCTGCGCGACCGGCGCGCTCAGGTCCACCGACCAGTCATAGCGCGCGGCCGTGTCGTAGCCGCCCATCGTGCCGGTCTCGCGCAGGTTCGCGAGCACCTCCTGGCCCTTGCCCGGCACCGTGCCGTGCACGAGCGTGCGGTTGCGGCGCATGTCGACGATCGCATCGACGTGTTCGATCAGCATCGGGCATTCCTGCACGCACGCGCGGCAGGTCGTGCACGACCACAGCGTCTGTTCCTCGATCAGGCCCGACACGATCGGGCCGTTCGGCTCGCCGCGATGCTGGCCGACCGGAATGCCCGGCGACGGACTGCCCGCGTACGCCGCATCGGTGCCGCCGGCCATCCCGACGACGAGATCCTGGATCAGCTTCTTCGGATTCAGCGGCTGGCCCGACGCGAACGCGGGGCACGCGGCTTCGCACTTGCCGCACTGCACGCACGCGTCGAAGCTCAGCAGCTGGTTCCAGCGGAATTCGACCGGCTTCGCGACGCCGTACTCCTGATGGTCGATGTCCGGCAGCTTCAGCGCGGTCGGCGGCGTGGCCGTGCCGTTGCCGGTGAACGATTCGCGCGTGGCCGCGAAACGCTCCTGGCGCGGGTGGAACGCGAGGTGCAGCAGGCCGGCGATCGCATGCTTCATCGGGCCGCCCTTCGCGGCGCCGACCGTCATCGTGAACGCACCGACGCCGATCAGCAGCGCGCAGAGCACCGCGAACGCACCCGACATCGCGCCGGTCGGCACCAGCATGAACAGCACGAGGCCGAGCGCGAACGAACCGAGCAGCCAGGGCAGCGTATTCCACGGGCCGCGCGACAGGCGCGCCGGCACGTCCTTCGCCGCGCGCCGGCGCCACACGAACACCGCGCCGACCAGCATCGCGAGCGCCGCGAGGAAGATCAGCTTATCGAGCCACGGCGAGTAGATCGCGAGGCCGTAGTTGACGAACACCAGCGCGAGCGCGCCGATCGCGCCGCCGGCGGTCGCGACGTGGGTCTTCGCGATGTACGGATCGCGGGCGACCACGTGGTGCAGGTCGACGAAATAACGCTTCGGAATCGCGAACAGGTTCGCGACGCCGAACGCGCCGGGCGCCGTGGCCCGACCCAGGCGCCAGTAGGAAGAACGCTTCGCGACCGCGAACGCGAGCCCCGCCACCGACAGCCACAACAGGGCGGTAATGAGGAAGGACGGGTTCATCTTTTAGAAATCCTTCACGAGACGCAGCGAGTCGTAGATCGCTCCGTGGACGTTGTGCATCGAGATGCAGTCGCCGACACGGAACAGCAGGAAGCGGCCGTTGCCGAGTTCTTCCGACAGGCACGGCTGCGGCTCGGCCGCGAACAGCGTGTGCGGATCGATCTGGCCGCGGTTCACCGATTCCGGCTTGAGCTTCCAGTACAGTTCGTCGTTCGGCGACGAGCCGTTCTCGATCACCACCTGGTCGACCGCGCGCTCTTCCAGTTCTTCCGTGTACTCGTTGCGCAGCACGGCGATCATCTTGCCGTTCTCTTCATAGACGCGATCGAGCATCGTGTTCGGCGTCGGAATCACGCCGAACGCGTACAGGCGCCGATAGAAGATCGGGAACGTCGTGCCGCCGCAGTCGTCGGCGACCTTCACGTCCGGCGTGACGACCTCGACCTTCGAGCCGCGGCTCGCCATGAAGTCGGCCACGCCGGCGCCCGCATGCGTGCTCACGCCATCGAACAGCAGCACGTTCTGCTTCGGCTCGACCTTGCCGGTCAGGATGTCCCACGAGCTGACGGCGAGGCCTTCGGCGACGCCCCACGCCGGCACCTGCCACGTGAAGCTCGAACCGCCGGTGGCGAGCACGACGATGTCCGGCTTCTCGGCCATGATCATCTTCTCGTCGGCGGCCACGCCGAGACGCCGGTCGACGCCCAGGCGCTTCGTTTCCATGTCGAACCAGCGGATGATCCCCGACATCTGCTCGCGCTGCGGCGCCTTCGCGGCGATCATCACCTGGCCGCCGACTTCCGCGTTCTTCTCGAACAGCACGACGTCGTGGCCGCGCAGCTTCGCGACGCGAGCGGCCTCGAGCCCTGCCGGGCCGGCGCCGACCACCACGACCTTGCGCTTCGGGCCGCGCGATTTCTCGATGATGTGCGGCATCGTCGCTTCGCGCGACGTCGCCGCGTTCTGGATGCACAGCACGTCGAGGCCGTTGTACTGGCGGTCGATGCAGTAGTTCGCACCGACGCACTGCTTGATTTCGTCCTCGCGGCCGTCGCGGATCTTGATCACCATGTGCGGATCGGCGATCTGCGCGCGCGTCATGCCGACCAGGTCGATCATCCCGTTCGCGAGCAGGCGCTCGGCCTGGCCCGCATCGCGGATGCTCTGCGCGTGCATCACCGGAATCTTCACGACCGACTTGATGCCGGCCGCGAGGTGCACGAACGGCTCCGGCGGCAACGCCATCGGCGGCATGCAGTTCGCGATCGTGTTGTGCGTATCGCCACCCGAGCCGACCACGCTCAGATAGTCGATCAGGCCCGTCTCCGACATCGCCTGCGCGATTTCCTTCAGCGCTTCGTGATCGAGGCCGTCCTCGTGGAATTCGTCGCCGCACATGCGCAGGCCGACGCAGAAGTCCTTGCCGACCGCCTCGCGCACGGCCGTCAGCACTTCGATGCCGAAGCGCAGGCGGTTTTCGAGGCTGCCGCCCCATTCGTCGGTGCGGTGGTTCGAACGCTTGCTCCAGAACTGGTCGATCAGGTGCTGGTGGGCGGCGGAGATTTCGATGCCGTCCATGCCGGCCGCCTTCACGCGCTTCGCGGCCGCCGCGAAATCGCCGATGATGCGGCGGATTTCCTCGATCTCGATGATCTTCGCATTGCCGCGGTGCACCGGTTCGCGCACGCCCGACGGCGACATCAGGTGCGGCCAGTGCTCGCCGTGGAACGACGAGCGGCGGCCCATGTGCGTCGCCTGGATCATGATCTTCGCACCGTGCTTGTGCATCGTGTCGGCCAGGCGCGTGAGCGGATCGATGATCTTGTCGGTCGACAGGTTCACCGATTTCCACCAGCCTTGCGGGCTGTCGATCGATACCGGGCTCGACCCGCCGCAGATGGCCAGGCCGACGCCACCCTTCGCCTTTTCTTCGTAGTAGCGGATATAGCGGTCGCCCGGCAGGCCGCCCGGCTCGGCATACACCTCCGCGTGCGCGGTGCTGACGATCCGGTTGCGCAGCGTCAGCTGGTTCAGCTGCATGGGTTTGAACAGGTGGGGATAACGCATCGCTGGCGACCTCTGGCGTTCGAATGTCTCGTGTTGCGGGTGTTGTTCTGCTTCAGTGAATCAGTGCGTCAGTGCGCGATCGGCGACACTTCGAAGATGCAGTGGTCGTGATGCTCGGCCGCACATTGCACTTCCTTCGAGTACGCGCGCGGCGCGCCCTTGCCTTCCGGCGTCGTGTCGTTGACCCAGTCCATCGCGCCCGCGAACCAGCCCGCGAACATGTAGCAGAGCTTGCCTTCCTTGCCCGGCTGCTGGAGCACGAACGACGAGTGGCGCAGTTCGATCTTCGCGCGGGCGCTCGCCGGGTCGGCCTCGATGATCGAGAACAGGCCCCAGCCGCGCTGCGACAGGCGCTTCAGGTAGTGCTCGAACACGGCCATGCCGGTCAGGCCGTGCTGCTTGGCCTCCTTGTCGCACCAGTGGTAGGCGGACTTGTAGCCGGCCTTGTACAGGATCTCGGCATACGCATCGACGCCGAGCGCTTCCTCGACGGCGACGTGGTTGTTCGTGAAGAAGTGGCGCGGCACGTACAGCATCGGCAGCGCGTCGGTGGTCCAGACGCCGGTATCGGGATCGACGTTGATCGGCAGTTGCGGTTGCATCGTGGTGACTCCGTGAGGAAAGTGGCCGCGCGGCTCATTGCGCAGGCGCGACATCGTCCGCGTGCCCGCGCATCAAGCGCCGGCACGTCCCGATTTTTTTATGTTGAAACGACGGTAGCGGTTCGGCTCGGCGGGCGCTTATGCGCCCCACACGTCCTTGAACACGCGCACCCAGTTCTCGCCCATGATCTTGCGGATCCTCGACTCCTTCCAGCCGTGGCGTTCCATCGCCGCGGTCAGGTTCGGGAATTCGCCGATCGTGCGGATGCCGTCCGGGTTGATCACCTTGCCGAAGTTCGTCAGCTGGCGATAGCGGCCCTTGTCGTGCGTCAGCATGTCGAAGAACTCCTTCGCGAAATCCTGCGTGAAGTCCGTGCCGATGCCGACCGCGTCTTCGCCGATCAGATTCACGACGTAGTCGATCGCCTCGATGTAGTCGTCGATGTTCGCCTCGATGCCGCGCTTCAGGAACGGCGCGAACATCGTCACGCCGACGAAGCCGCCCGCATCGGCGATCTCCTTCAGCTGCGCGTCGCTCTTGTTGCGCGGATGTTCCTTCAGGCCCGACGGCAGGCAGTGCGAATAGCACACCGGCTTCTTCGAGAACGCGATCGCTTCGGAAGACGTGTTGCCGCCCACATGCGACAGGTCGACCATGATGCCGACGCGGTTCATCTCGGTGATCACTTCGCGGCCGAAGTCCGACAGCCCGCCGTCGCGTTCGTAGCAGCCGGTGCCGACCAGGTTCTGCGTGTTGTAGCAAAGCTGCACGACGCGGACGCCCATATCGGCGAACGCTTCGATGTAGCCGAGGTTGTCCTCGAACGCATGCGCGTTCTGGAAGCCGAGGATGATCCCGGTCTTGCCTTCCTTCTTCGCGCGGAAGATGTCGTCCGTCGTGCGCACGAGCGTCAGCAGCTCGCCGTTGTCGCGGATCTTCTTCTTCATCACGCCGATGTTGTCGACGGTCTTGGTGAAGTTCTCCCACACCGACACCGTGCAGTTCGCGGCCGTGATGCCACCCTTGCGCATGTCCTCGAACACCGGCTTCTCGAACTTGGAGATGTTCAGTCCGTCGATGATGATGCTGTCCTGATGCAGCGTGCTCATATCTGCTCTCGCTCGTGTGACTGTTCTTGTGGGGTCGATCAGTAGATCGGGAAGCGCTCGCAGAGCGCGAAGATCTCGCGGCGCACGCGCTGTTCGGTTGCGGCGTCGCCTTCCGGGTTCGCGCGCAGCGCGTCGAACACTTCGAGGATCAGGCGGCCGATCTCGCGGAACTCCGCGACGCCGAAGCCGCGCGTCGTGCCGGCCGGCGTGCCGAGGCGAATGCCCGACGTGACGGTCGGCTTCTCGGTGTCGAAAGGAATGCCGTTCTTGTTGCAGGTGATGCCCGCGCGCTCCAGCGCCTGCTCGACCGGCGCGCCTTTCAGGCCCTTCGGGCGCAGGTCGACCAGCAGCAGGTGGTTGTCGGTGCCGCCCGTGACGAGATCGACGCCGCCGGCCTTCAGCACTTCGCCGAGCGCCTGCGCGTTCGCGAGCACGCTGTCGATGTAGGTCTTGAAGTCCGCATGCAGCACTTCGCCGAACGCGACGGCCTTGCCGGCGATCACGTGCATCAGCGGGCCGCCCTGCAGGCCGGGGAACACGGCCGAGTTGATCTTCTTCGCGATGTCCTCGTCGTTGGTCAGCACGAAGCCGCCGCGCGGGCCGCGCAGCGTCTTGTGCGTGGTCGACGTGACGACGTGCGCGTGCTCGACCGGGTTCGCGTGGCGGCCCGCGGCGATCACGCCGGCGATGTGCGCCATGTCGACCATCAGCTTCGCGCCGACGCTGTCGGCGATCGCGCGAAAGCGTGCGAAGTCGAGCGCGCGCGGGTACGCCGAGAAGCCGGCAATGATGAGGTTCGGCTTGTGCTCGTGCGCGAGCGCCTCGACCTGGTCGTAATCGATGCGCAGCGTGTCGCGGTTCACGCCGTACTGGACCGCGTTGAACCACTTGCCGGACAGCGCCGGCTTCGCGCCGTGCGTCAGGTGGCCGCCCGCGTCGAGCGACATGCCGAGCACCGTGTCGCCCGGCTTGGCGAGCGCGAGCATCACCGAGCCGTTCGCCTGCGCGCCCGAGTGCGGCTGCACGTTCGCATAGCCAGCGTTGAAGATCTGCTTCACGCGTTCGATCGCGAGCGCCTCGACTTCATCGGCGAATTCGCAGCCGCCGTAGTAGCGCTTGCCGGGATAGCCTTCCGCGTACTTGTTGGTCAGTACCGAGCCCTGCGCCTCGAGCACGGCGCGCGACACGATGTTTTCCGACGCGATCAGCTCGACTTGCGACTGCTGACGCTCGAGTTCCTTCAGGATGGCGCTGCGCACCGGCGCGTCGCGCTCGGCAAGGGTCTGCGAGAAGAAAGGCTGGGTGTTCGACATAGTGCGTCCGTGACGAAGAATAAAGGGCTGCAACCGAAGCTCAAGGCCCGCCGTGACTGGGTTTCCCGCTCGTCCAGTGCAAGGCTGCCGACGGCTCTATTCTTGTCGTTCGGATTTTCGGCGGATTGATGAATTTAGACGCGTTCTTTGCCTTTTCCGCCATGCGCGTCCGTTTTGTACAAGTGACCGATCGTGCTTTTCGGGACGGGCGCCCGAAACGATGTCGAGGGTTCACCTATGGACACGCACACCGGCAGTGCGTTTGCCGCACGTTCGAGTGCGGCTTGTCCCGGATACGGTGCAGTGCAGCAACGGGCCGATGCCCAGACAACGTATGGGGCTAGGGTTTAGCCGTATGGCACGCTTGTTGCACTCGCTCACACAATACCGCAGCCCGATTCGTGCCTCGGGCCAAAAGCTATTAGAGATTCAAGGAACGCTCCCCATGTCGCCCGACCGCACAGCGTCGCTGTCCCACTTCGCGTTCATGCCTTTACCGAACTTCACGATGATCGCGTTCACCAATGCGATCGAGGTGCTTCGGATGGCGAACTACCTGAGCGGCCAGCCGCTCTACCGCTGGTCGGTGATCAGCCCGGACGGCGGTCCGGTCACGGCGAGCAACGGCCTCACGGTCGACACGGGGCCGGCCGAATGCGTGGGGCAACCCGACATCGTATTCGTGTGCGGCGGCGTCGACGTGCAGCGCGCGACCACGCCCGCCCATCTGTCGACCCTGCGCCGCTTCGCGCGCCTGGGGATGCCGCTCGGCAGCCTGTGCACGGGCACCTATGCGCTCGCGAAGTCCGGGCTGCTCGCGGGCTACGCGTGCGCGATCCACTGGGAGAACATGTCGGCGCTGAAGGAAGAGTTTCCGGACACGCGCTTCCTGAAGGAACTGTTCGTGATCGACCGCGACCGCATCACCTGCACGGGCGGCGTCGCGCCGCTCGACATGATGCTGAACCTGATCGCCGCGCGCGTCGGCACCGCGCGCGTCACGCAGATCGCCGAGCAGTTCATCGTCGAACACGTGCGCGACACGAGCGCGCAGCAACGCATGCCGCTCGTCGCGCGCCTCGGCTCGGCGAACAAGTCGCTCTTCGAAGTGATCTCGCTGATGGAGAACAACATCGAGGAACCACTGTCGCGCGAGGAACTCGCGCGGCTCGCGAACATGTCGCAACGGCAATTGCAGCGTCTCTTCCGCGAGCATCTCGGGATGACGCCGACGCACTACTACCTGACGTTGCGGCTGCGCCGTGCGCGCGAGCTGTTGCTGCAGACCGACATGTCGATCATGCACATCACGATGGCGTGCGGCTTCCAGTCGGCATGCCACTTCAGCAAGAGCTATCGCGACGCGTTCGGCGTCGCGCCGACGCGCGAACGCCGCAAGCAGGTCGCGCCGCTCGCGCAGGGGGCGGCGAGTGCTGCGCCGGCATTTCCGGCGCATGTGCTGCATGCGTGAGGCGGGTGCTGTGCGGCAGGAAACATGCCGAGCGACTGCGAAGGCATGATCGAAAACGCCAGGCGGATTTTCCAGCCTTTCGGCGCGATTCTTTCGCGCCGCTTCAACTGACGACATTACCGTTGTAATCGCCGACTTTCCTCTTCCCGGTCTGCTCGAGCTACAAGAACGCGTTCGCCGGAAAGCGGCCGAGGCGCACTGAAAACGCCGCCCGCCCCACCTGCCCCCCGATAGCAGACATTCCGATTCCATCGCGCAATCCGCCCGCCGTCGTCCGGCACGACAATAAGCGCGATCATGCGTTCGAAGCTGGCGGAAGCTTTCGCGAGTCGCTTATTCAAAGCACAGCACGCTTCGGAATTGAGTAGTTTATCCTACTCAATATTGCCGATTGTCACATCGCCTATTTTCAGTCGGAATCCAAACTAAAATCATACTCGTCCGATAGACACGGCGACCATTACCGGCGAACGTTCATAGCTTGTTCATGCATGAGATATCCGAGCCTATGACAGAAAAAGAACAAGCCGATTGTCCATATTTTCTTCACTCGTCGATCCGGCTTTACGCGATGGTTCAGCACCTGAGCACCACGCGGCTCTGCGCGCCCGGCACGATCAATTCAGCATATAGCGACAACATGCAAATGGTCTGCACAAGTGATCCGTTCATTTGCACCTACCTTTCACCCGTTGATGCAGTCATAGGTTCGCGGACGCTTGCGCACGACGACGACTTCTGGCCAATCGATTTCCGGCGGGTCGATACCCGTCATTTCATGGAGCAGCATGGCCGGCTGTTGATCGCCGTGAACTATGCGTATGCGGCGACCGGGGGCCGTCTGGTGGTTTCCGATGCAGGCTATCCGCTGATGACCTACACGTTTGCATCCTTCGACGTGCCGGTCGGGCATCGCGACCACTTCACCATCCGCTTCCCCGACAGCGTGGTCGATCGAATTGAAACCGCCTATTCACGAGCCGGACTATCCGAGTTCATCAAGACACTCGACATGATGGATACATGGACCACCGAGCAAATCGCCAATGCAGAGGCCGAAGCATTGGCACATATGCCACCGACCGTCGTCATTGAAGGCACGGAGATCGATCAATACGCGATTTACGATCCCGATTCGGTCGACTGGATCTTTACCAACTTCGATTGAGGAAATGACCATGAGTCGACGAGCAGCAAGAAATGGGGATCCGACGACAACGGGCGGTGTCGTCATCGCGGTGACGTCCACGATGTTCAATCACGGCAAACAGGTAGCCTTGGATGGCGACAAGGCGACATGCGGAAATTGCGAAGGGGCGTTCCCGATAGTGGGCGGCGCACAGCGCATGATTCACCACGGGCGATGTGTTGCGCTGGAGGGTGACGCCGTATTGTGCCCATGCGGTCGAAACCGACTGATCGCGGGGAGCGACAGCACGATTTTCTATAGCGACAGCGGTAGCGGAAATGCAGCGAACCGGTTCGCTGCGGGTTCGGCATTGGCGACGAGACGAGACGTGCCCGCATCGGGTGTCCATGACGAACAATACGTATTATGCGATGCGGATAGCGGGCAACCGCTCGCGAATGTCCGTTATCGGATTTTGCTGTCATCCGGAAAGGTATTTACCGGCGCGACAGACGCCACAGGACACACTCTGCGCGTTACGTCCGCATATGCGGAATCACTCAAGTTCGAGATTGCGAGGAACACAAATGGCGAATCCCGATGACGACTACGTGTTGGTACACGACACCGCCATGACCAACACGACGCCCGGCTCGAAAGTGCACGTCGATATCAATACGACGCCGATATGCCCTAACATGAGCAATACGCAGTTCGCAGAGGTCACTATGCGCGCACGCGATGCGGCGGTTGTCCTCATTAAGGATCGCATTGCAGCGGTAACGCGATGGGACGCGGATGAACAAGTCCGCGCCACAACCTATTTCGGGCGTGCTGATGCACAGATTCGCAGCACGTTATCTTCCGGCCTACCACGATTGCTTGCCGCAATGCAGGAGCTAGTTCCAGAAAAAATCGTCCGATGGGATAGCCGGGTTAGCAAGAATTTAACTTGCTCAGTCGTGCCGGATAACGGCCGAAACCACGCCGCCGTGTGCAAGCCCGACTCCCAAAAACGAGTCATTGCCATCTATTCAAAATACTGCAGCGACTCGTTCGGCGAACTTTATCACGCATCAAAAATAAAGGTACTGATTCACGAATGCACACATTACACTGACACCTTCAACGCGGACGATATCATATATGGAGACACGGAAATCGGGATGAAAGTATTTGCGATGCACAACCCGGATCTCGCCATCACAAATGCAGACAGCATCACGGGATATATTTCCACGTTTGACAGGACAGTTACGCAATGAATAAAAAACCATTTAAATCTGCTGCTTCCGCCTGCTTTTTTACGTTACTCTCGACTCTGCCCGGCGTCGCAAATGCGTGCACGGTAAGTGAAGAAGCGCAGATTCAGTTTCCATCAAATACAACAAAATTTTCAAATTCGGACAGAGTATCTATAGCAAACATCGTCATTGAGGCGAAGAAATGGCCTAATGTAGAGATTCAAGCAGTCGTAATTGCCGGCGCCTACATAAAGGAAAAAAATATTGAGAAATTGAAAGACGAACGCGCCGAAAATGCGAAGTCTTATTTACAGAACCTTGGTATCGATACAAAAAATATCTTGATCGACAAGAAAACATTTACAGATGAAATGGTCGTAAAACAGCCCGACGGTACAATCAATGTTCACCAAATGATCGTGGAGCTAACACCGATATGCAAAGGTAGCTGCGCATGGATGTGCGACGACCCGCGCGTGACACTGCGAAGCAAATCCATCAACTGACGGTCACGGAATGGAATGTGCACGTATGCGGACATTTATATTCCAATGTCGACATTATTGCGCGTCATGTCATTGACGATGACTAAATTCCTAACAGCGCTCGCGCTCGCATTGAGCTGCACACGATCGGTATTGGCATGTGATGGTCCGTCGAACTTGCCGGGTTGGGATTTTGATGTTCGATTCAGCAAGGATTCGAGCGACCTGTCCATCACCGAACTGGCGAAGCTATCAATATGGTCGACCGACATGCGCAGCCGCTTTTCCATTATCGATGCGGTGTCGATTGTCGGATTGGCGGAACCGACGGAGAAAGACCCGGAGGCTCTTTCTCAACAACGTGCCGCGAACGTCAAGGCCGCATTGGATCAATTTTCGATTCGAGGAGAGCGAAATTCCATCATCGCGCGAATCTATAAGTTGCCATTTCCCGCGAGCGAGTTCGACGATACGGGGCGTCGCGTCGAGATCACGTTCGGCCCAGGATGCCCCGATCACTGCTGCCCGAACCTGAACCCGATACCCAGGACACACTGACACGACACGGTCCATTTACCGGCCCGCGCAACGCGGGCCGTCTTCCCCGTGCCGTTCACAGCTTCCGGCTAGTGCTTACGATCCCCACACCTGCATTTCATCGAGCGAATACCCCCACTGCGTCGCCCGCTTCGTGCCGACCATCCGTACGTAACGGCCGTGCCCGTTCAGGTTCGGCAGCGTGACGTGACCATACGACACGCCGTTGCTCGTCGAGTAGATCGTCGTCCAGTTCGCGTTGTCGTTCGACGTCTGGATCTGGTAGACGAGCGCGCCTGCATCCCAGTACAGATCGATGCTGCTGATGGTCTTCGTCGCACCGAGATCGACGGAGATCCATTGCGGATCGACGCCCGCGCCCTCGGGCGAATCCCAGCGCGTGCTCGTCGTGTTGCCGTCGAACGCCTTGTCCGGCGTGAGCGACGCGTTGTAGCTCGCCGACGCCGCGGCCGGCCGCCCCTGCGACAGCAGCGTACGTGCCGCGGCCGCGCCGCCGTAGTAGTTCGCGCCGAGCTTCGCCTTCGTCGCATCGGCATTCACGCCGAACTGCGACAGGCTCCAGCGCTGGCCGGTCGTCACGTCGCCGACGTAGAGCTGATAGCCGCCCGCCGTCGTCGACGAGAAGAACAGGTAGTTCGTACCGTTGACGGGCGCCGGGTCCGAGTTGTTGCTCATGCAGTCGTTGAGCGCCAGCGCGCTCGGTGTCGAGGCCGGGTCGGCCGTCTTCGCATAGATCTGGTCGGCGCCGCCGCTGTCCTTCCAGCGCGCGTAGTACACCATGCCGTCCGCGCGCACGGCCGGGTAGTACGTCTGCAGCCCGGCCGGACGGTCGAACACGGCGGTCGCGCCGGTCGCGATCGTGCGCTTCATCAGCCCCATGTTCGAGCCGGCGCCGGTTGCGTAGTACACGGCGCTCGCGTCCGGCGCGAGGAACGGCATCGAATATTCGGCGCCGGCCGGCGCGTTCGTCAGGCTCACGACCGACGTGAACACCGGGCCCGCGCTCGTGTACGACAGCGTCGCCTGCTTGACGTCGCCGTTCTGCTTGAACACGAGCGTCTTGCCGTCCGTGCTGAACTTCGGGTCTTCGTTGCGCGTGGCGCCCGTGCTGTTCGTCATGTTGTCGGGCGGCGTGCCGGCACCGAGCTGCAGCATGAACACGTTCCATGCGCCGTTGCGGATGCCCATGAACGCGAGCCACTTGCCGTCGGGGCTGAACACGCCGTTCATCGGATCGGTGATGCCCCACGCGCTCTTGCTGAGTTGCGTCAGCGTACGGGCCGAAAAATCGTAGAGGAACAACTGGCTCGTGCCGTCGCCGTACTTGACGTAGCTGTGATAGACGAGCTTGCCGGTCAGTGCGGCGGGGAACGTCGCGTTCGGCTGGGCGGCGGGATTGTTGACGCAGGCTGCGGCGGCCACGCCGCTGAACATATTGAGGGCGATGCCGGCCACGAGGCCCGCGACGAGGGTCTTCAATGTCACGCTGGATACTTCCGGGTAAGGTGCGGACGCCGCAGAAAAGGACTCGCGCGACACGCGCGGGCGTCTCGGATTCGCGGTCGGGCAGCGTGAATTCCGTATCGGTCGGACAGCGGGAACAAAGCTTGCGGAAGGATGCCCGTTTGTCAGACGAAAGAACAGGATCAGAGCGCCGATAAAACATACGGATCAGCGGTTTTGGGGCGCGCTTGCACGTGCCGGCTGCCGTACTACTCTTTGTCATCGAGGTCCGACGGCCGGGAGAACGCGCATGAAGCGCTATGCGGTACTGGCACAGACCATCGCCGACGCCATCCGGCGCGGCGACCTGACGCCCGGCGCGCGCATCCCCACCGTGCGTGCGGCATGCCGCGCGTATCGCGTGAGCCCGTCCACGGTGTTTCGCGCGTACTACGCGCTCGAAAGCGAGGGCCTGATCGTCGCGCGGGCCCGCTCCGGCTATTTCGTTGCGAACGTCGCGGACAAGCACGTGCGGTTCGCCCGAGATCCGCCGCGCAAGCCCAGCGCCGCGCAGAACGACGTCGCGCAAGCCGGCGACGACGATGCGCTGTTCCGCCTGCTCGACTCGCTCAAATGCGACGACATCGTGCCGCTCGGCTCGGCATTCGCGAGCTATTCGCTGTTTCCGATGAGCAGCCTGTGGCGTCACGTGGCCTCGGCCGCGCGCCACATGGACCGCACGAAACTGCTGGAAGGCTTGCCGCCCGGCAACGAAGCGCTGCGCCGTCAGATCGCGCTGCGCTACCTGAACGCGGGCGCGTCGCTACCGCTGGAGGAAATCGTCATCACGACGGGCGCGACCGAAGCGCTGACGCTCAGCCTGCAGGCACTGACGCGCCCGGGCGACATCGTCGCGATCGAACGGCCGGCATTCCACGCGGTGCTGCAGGCCGTGCAGTGCCTGCATCTGAAGGCGGTCGAGATTCCGGTCGATCCGCGCACGGGCCTCGACCTCGACGCGCTCGCGGAGGCGCTCGACACGCATCCGGTGCGCGCGTGCTGGTTCATGACGTCGTTCCACAACCCGACCGGCGCGACGCTGACCGACGAGCGCAAGCGCGTGCTGATCGACCTGCTCGCGTCCCGCGGCGTACCGCTGATCGAGGACGACGTGTATGGCGAATTGCAGTTCGGCACGGCGCCCACGCGCCCCGCGAAACTGTATGACGACCGCGGGCTCGTCCTGCATTGCGGATCGTTCTCGAAATGCCTCGCGCCCGGATTCCGGATCGGCTGGGTCGCGGCCGGCCGCTTCGTCCGGCAGATCCGACAGGCCAGAGGCGCGAGCGCGCCGGCCGCCGACATACCCGCGCAGATGGCGATTTCGAGCTACCTGCGCGACGGCGCATACGATCGCTTCCTGCGCAAGCTGCGCCGCAATCTCGCCGCGCACCAGGCGCAGATGCTCTCCGCCGTGCGCGCGTATTTTCCGACGGATACCGAAGTGTTCGCGCCGCGCGGCGGGTATTTCCTGTGGATCGAACTGCCGCCGCACATGGATGCGATGCACCTGTTCGGCGAAGCGATGGAAAACGGCGTGAGCATCGCGCCGGGGCCGATCTTTTCCGCGACCGGCGGCTTCCGCCGCTATTTGCGACTCAATTACGGGCGACCGTGGACACCGGCGGTCGAGCGCGCGCTGGAGACGCTCGGCACGCTCGCGGCCCGACAGCGGCATGGCGGCTAGTACGAAACGTGCGGAACGCAACGCGAGACATGCGCCTTGCGTTTCGCGCGCGAACGACCAAGAATGAAGCGGCAGGCAGACGTGGACGAACGGGTTCCACCCGTCCGATGTTATGGAGAATCCCATGAGCACCGCATGCGAACGACCGCCGATCTCCAGCCCGACGATCGCGCCCACCGGTCGCCGACATGCGCGTCCTGCCTAGCCGGAGCGTCCGCCCGCGGGACGCCTGGCGCGCCGTGCTGAATGCGCGCGCCGAATCGCGGCACGCGACGTGCTGCCGCTGCCGCGAATGCGGGTTCGTGGCGTTCCGGGCGCTCGAGCACTGCCCCGTCTGCGGTCGATGGAACTGGCCGTTCGAACCGATCCGCCACACGCCGGCCGACGCGCACGCCTCTCATGCGCCGCGATCGTTTCACACGTGGTCGTCACGCATCGCCCGCGCGTGGCGCAACGCGGCCTTCCAGCGGCCGCGCGCGTCGAGCGCACCGATCCTGAGCATCCTCACGCTCGTGCTGCTGGTCGGCGGCTACGTGATGGTCGACCAGACCTGCAAGGCCGATCCCGTTTGTCGCGGATCCGGTGCGCCAGCCGCCATCGCGACCGAAGCCATGCTGCCCGCGTCGAACGATCCGTTGCTGCCGGTCGTGCCGGCGCCCGTCTATCCGTTTCATTCGCCTGATGAAACACAAGTGGCGGCCAGTCCGCCACAAGGCGCCCCACTCGCCGGCAAGCCCGCTCGCAAGGTGGCGGTTGCACAAGCCGCGCCATCGTTGCGCGCGCCTGACCGGACGCGCGCCGGCGCGGTCCGCGTCGCCGACTGGAAAGGCAACCGCGACACCGCCCATCGCCCCACGCGCACGATCCGCCGCGTCAGCCAGCACGCCGGGCGCACACGTCGTGTCCCAGCCAGCAACGCCGAACTCGCGAAACTCTATCGCGGCCACTGAGCGCGACTCGGGCTCGAGCTCGGCGGTCGCCGCGTTGCACTGCCTTCGCCTTCGCTCCCGCCACGAAAAAAGCGGGCGGCCCGTTTCCGGAACCGCCCGCTTCGTGTGGTGCGTGTCGAACGCTAGCGCATCACGCGGCCAGCAACCCGTGCGGGTCGATGACGAATTTACGCGGCGCGCCGCCGTCGAACTTCTTGTAGCCTTCCGGCGCCTGGTCGAGCGAGATCACTTCGACGTTGACGATCTTCGCGATCGGCAGCCGGTCGAACAGGATCGCCTGCATCAGGTTGCGGTTGTACTTCAGCACCGGCGTCTGGCCCGTGAAGAACGAATGCGACTTCGCCCAGCCGAGGCCGAAGCGGATGCTCAGGCTGCCGTGCTGCGCCGCCTTGTCCTTCGCGCCCGGATCGTCCGTCACGTACAGGCCCGGAATGCCGATCGCGCCGGCCGGACGCGTGATTTCCATCAGCGAGTTCAGCACCGTCGCGGGCGCTTCCTCCGAATGGCCCGACGAGCCGTGGCCGTGCGCCTCGAAGCCGACGCAGTCGACCGCGCAATCGATCTCGGGCACGCCGAGGATCTGCTCGATCTGCTCGCCGAGCGACGCGTCCTTCGACAGGTCGACCGTCTCGAAGCCCATCGCCCGCGCATGCGCGAGGCGTTCCGCGTTCATGTCGCCGACGATCGTCACGGCCGCGCCGAGCAGGCGCGCCGATGCGGCCGCGGCCATCCCCACCGGGCCCGCGCCCGCGATGTAGACGGTCGAGCCGGGCTTCACGCCCGCGCTCACCGCACCGTGATAGCCGGTCGGCAGAATGTCGGACAGGCAGGTCAGGTCGCGGATCTTCGCCATCGCCTGGTCGCGATCCGGGAATTTCAGCAGGTTGAAATCGGCATACGGCACGAGCACGTACTCGGCCTGGCCGCCGATCCAGCCGCCCATGTCGACGTAGCCGTACGCGCCGCCCGCACGCGACGGGTTCACGTTCAGGCACACGCCCGTATGCGTGTCCTTGCACATCGCGCAGCGGCCGCACGCGACGTTGAACGGCACCGACACGAGATCGCCGAGCTTCAGCGTCTCGACGTCGCGGCCCACTTCGACCACTTCGCCGGTGATCTCGTGACCGAGCACGAGGCCGACCGGCGCGGTCGTGCGGCCGCGCACCATGTGCTGGTCGGAGCCGCAGATGTTCGTGCTGACCACTTTCAGGATCACGCCGTGGCCGATCGCGCGGCCGCTCGGGTCGACCATCTTCGGATAATCGATTTTCTGGACTTCGACCTGGCCCGGCCCAAGATAGACGACACCTCGATTGCTGCTCATCGTATTGTCTCCATGTCTCGTTGGATGGCGCCGCGGCGCGCCGGCGCCATGCGGCGCACGCGCAACGTGCTGTTCGAGAGTAGTCCGGGAGGCAGGGGCGCCGATGTCTCAAACGCGACATGCGTTTGATCGACGCCGACATCGATGGCGGAAAGACGAAAGTCGGGCGGAAATCTACCGGGCGAGAGACGCACCGGGGTCGGACCGGCCGTGGCTGCCGGCCACGCCATGACCGGCAGCCGCTACCCGCCCTGATTCTCGCGGATGATCGCGGCGGCGGCCGCTTCCGCGTCGCTCGCGACGCCGTCGTGCACGCGCGTGCTGACGGCCGGCGTCGGCGGCTCGCTGTCGAGCGCGTGACCGTTGCGGTCGTGCGTGTCGACCGTCGCGCGCATCGACAGCCCGATGCGCAGCGGATGCGCGGCGAGATCGCGCGGATCGAGCGCGATCACGACCGGCACGCGCTGCACGACCTTGATCCAGTTGCCCGCCGCGTTCTGCGACGGCAGCATCGAGAACGCGCTGCCCGTGCCCGCCGAGAAGCCCTGCACGCGGCCGCGATAGGCGATGCGCGAGCCGTAGAGATCCGACACGACCTCGACCGGCTGCCCGACGCGCATGTGGCGGATCTGCCCTTCCTTGAAATTCGCCTCGACCCACAGACGATCGAGCTGCACGATCGACATCAGCGGCACGCCGGGCCCGACCTGCTGGCCGACCTGCACCGAGCGCTGCCCGATCGTGCCGTCGACGGGCGCGACGATCGTCGTGCGTTTCAGGTTCCGGTACGCGAGCTTGAACTGCGCGGCCGCCTGGACGACAGCCGGGCTTTCGTCGACGGGCAGCTTGCTGCCGAGCGCGCGCGCCGCGTCGAGCTGTGCCTGCGCGGCCGCGAGGCTCGCCTGCGCGCCGGCCACCGCCGCACGCGCCCGCGCCAGCTCTTCCGGCGCGACGATCTCGACCGATGCGCCGGAACGCGCGGCGAGCGCACGCTGCGCGAGCGACAGGTCGGCGCGCCGCGCATTCACGGCCTCGACGTACATCGTGTTCGAGATCCTCGCGTTCGCGACCTGGCGCACGGCCTGTGCGAGCTGCGCCTTCGCCTGCGCGAACGCGACGGACGCCTCGGTGTCGTCGAGCCGCACGAGCGTCTGTCCGGCGCGCACGGCCTGCGTGTCGGCGACCACCACGTCGGTCACGGCGCCCGGGATCTGCGCGGCGACCTGCACGATGCTGCCCGCGACGTACGCGTCGTCGGTGTCTTCGTAGTAGTGCTCGCTCAACAGCCAGTATGCGATCCATGCGAGCGCGGCCAGCAGCACGATCGCGAAGAACACGGTGAAGCGCTTGCGGCGCGTCGCGCGGCGCGCGTCGAGTGCCGGATCGTTCAGCGCGGCCGGCGGCGCGGCGGAATGAAGGTTGTCGTGGTGCATCAGTCGCTTTGCGTAACGATCAGACGATCGTGCTGGAAGACGGGAATCGCGGGCATCGGCGACAAGCCCCGCGTCGGGTTCGCCGAGGCCGTGCGTGCGAGAACGGGTGTACCGCGCGGCGTTGCGTCCGGTTGGGTCGTATCGACGGTCGACGGGCGTGCCGTGTCGGCGCGTCGTGCGGATTCGGGCGCGGGAGCATTACGCGTCGGGGCGCCGTGCGGTGACACTGCGCTGCTCCCCGCGTGTCGATCATTCGACGGACTCGCCACCCCCGACCGGTTCGCGACCAGAGCCGTTTCCGCACCGCGCCTCGCAGCCTCACTGCGCACCCGCTGCACAGCCGGCGTCTGCGCCTGCGCGACCGTTGCGCCCGCATCGAACCCGCCGCCCAGCGCGCCGATCAACGCGACGCGCAGCGTCCGCTGCTTGCCGAGCAGCGCGATCATCTGCGCGCGCTCGTCGATCAGCGTGAGATCCGCGACATCGACGTCCTTCTGCATCAGCACGCCGCGCCGATGCCTATCCGCCGCGATCTGCACGATCTTCTGCGCGGCCGCGACCGCGTCCTGCTGCTGCGCGACGAGCGTCCGCGACGTCTGCAGCGACGTGACGAGCCGCGCGACCTGCCCGAGCGCGTCGTCGACGGTCTTGTTGTACAGCCCGATCGCGACGTCGGCCTGCGCGACGTCCGCGCCGAGCTTCGCCTTCAGCCGGCCGCGATCGAAGATCGGCAGCGAGATCGCGGGGCCGACGGAGCCCGCGAGCGAATCGCGCGAGAACAGCAACGCGGGCGTCAGCGCGAACACGCCGCCGAGCGCGACGAGATTCACGTCCGGATAGAACTGCGCGCGCGTCGAGTCGGCATTCGCGAACGCGGCCTCGACCCGCAGCCGCGCGGCGACGATGTCGGGCCGGCGGCCGAGCAGGTCGGCCGGCAGCCGCGCGGGCACCGAGCCGCCCGCGAACGCGCCGACGCGCGGCCGCTGCAGCGCGAGCCCGCGCTCCGGGCCGCGGCCCGACAGCACGCCGAGTTGCAGTTGCGCGAGCTTGATCTGCTCGTCGTTCAACGCGATCTGTTCGAGCAGGCGGCTGCGCTTGATCGATGCGTCGCTCGCGTCGTACGCATTGTCGAGGCCGCGCGCGGTGCGCTCGCGCAGCACCGCCGTCACGCGCTGGCTGATCTTCAGCTTCTGCTGCAACAGATCGCGCACCGCGTACGCCTGGTCGAGCTGGCAATACACGGTGACGATCGCGACGGCGAGCGTGAGCCGCACCTGTTCGGCCTCGACACCGGCCGCGTCGCGCAACGACATCAGGCTCTTCGTCGCCGCGCGGTTCTTGCCCCACAGGTCGAGCTGGTAGTTCAGCCCGACGAAGATCGACGACGGCGACACGTTCGGATCGCCGAAAATCTGCACCGGCACGCGATAGCCACCGGCCGTCACGTCGGCGATGTCGCCGGGCTTCGGCATCCGTGCGCGGCTGATCGTCGCGCCGGCCGTGCCCGTCAGCCCGGTCAGCGAATCGAACTGCTGAAGCTGCGCCTGCGCGATCCGCAGCCGCGCCTGTGCGACCTGAAGATCGGGGTTGTTCTGCGACGCCTCGGCCACCAGGTCGTCGAGCTGCGGATCCTGCAACTGCTTCACCCAGTCAGGCGCCGGCCACGCGCCGTTCGCGCCGGGGCCGGCGGTATGCACGAGCGCATCGTCGGCCGGCGCGCGCAGCGACAGCGACGGCAAAAAGCCCGACGGCACGCATCCGCCCAAGGCGAGCAACGCCGCCACGGCCGCGATCATCGAGCCGCCCCTTACGCCGCGCGGCGTACCCGCCGCTTGCTTCATCCGCCGCATCGTCACCCCTGCCGAACGCGCTGCGCCCGCGCGGCCAGACGCGGCCGCGTGCGCTCGAGCGGGCCGAGCCGGCCGAACAGGCCGTCCGCGACGCCGAACAGGATGCCGGCCAGCTTCGCGCGCTTGTCGCGCTCGACGAGCGCGATCTGCACGACCTGCCACACGGTCAGCAGGTTCGGCACGAGCGCCACCGGAAAACGCAGCCCGTACTGCATCCCGAGCTGCACCGCGTTGCGCGCGCTGTAGTAGCGCCGCTGCCACGAGTGATTCATCGACGTCATTTCAAAAGGGCCGATCGCGTGCCGCTGCTTCGCGCCGATCCGATGCGTCAGCACCAGCGACGGCACGACATAGAGCGGCACGTTGCGCGACAGCGCGCGGAAGCTGTACTCGGTATCGACATGATCGATGAACAGCGTTTCGTCGAAGCGGCCGAGCACGTCGAACGCGTCGCGCGACACGACGCAGCCCGACGAAATCAGGAACGCGCAGCGCTGCATCGGCGTGCCCGGCTCGATGTGCAGACGGCGCACGCCGATGCCGTTCGTCGCGAGTTCGGGCAGGAAGCTGCGCGCGTTCTCGTCGAAGATGCGGGGGCCGGCCAGGAACGCGCGCCCCGCCAGTCCCGCGCAGACATCGCGCATCGTCGGGAAATACGCGGCCGGCACCGACGAATCCTGGTCGAACAGCGCGACCGCATCGATGCGGTCGCGAAACAGCGCCGCGAGTCCCGCGTTGTACGCGCCCGCGATGCCGCCGCGATTGCCGTGATGCAGCAGCGCGATGCCTTCGCGCGTGCACAGTTCGCGAGCCCGCGCATCGGGCTGCGGCGTGTTGTCGACGACGAGCAGCGCGTCGCACGCGTGCCGCCATGCGCGCAGCGCGTCGAGCTGCGCGTCGCTCGGGTGATACAGGATCACGAGTGCGCCGAGTGTCGTCATGGTCTGCTCCTCAATGCCCGAACGAAGCCGCGGCGCCACGCTTGGGCCGCGTCAGCCACATCATCGCGGCGAGCGCGAGACACGTCATGCTCGCCATCCAGAACATGTCGTTGGTCGCCATCATGTAGGCCTGCTGCATCACGACGTGATGCAGCGTCGTCAGCTCGCGCACGCCGTCCACGCCCATCGTGTTCAGCGCATGCACGAAGCGTTGCGTGTTCGCCGATGCATGCGTGACCGATTGCGACACGACGTCGTAGTGATAGGTCGCGCGGTTGTCCCACAGCGTCACGCTCATCGCGGTGCCGAACGCGGCCGACAGCGTGCGCAGGAAATTCGACAGGCTCGACGCGGCGGCGAGCCGGTCGTCCGGAATGCGCGACAGCGTCGCGGCCGTCAGCGGAATGAAGAAGCACGGCAGCCCGATCCCCTGGATCAGCCCCGGCGCGGCGATCTGTGCGAACGTCATCTTCAGCGTGAAATGCGCGTCCCATGCGAGCACGGCCGCGAACACGAGGAAGCCGAACGTCGCGAGCACGCGCGCGTCGAAACGGTGCGCATGCAGCCCGACGAGGATCGAGAACACGAGCGCGAGCACGCCGAGCGATGCGGTCGCGAGCCCCGCATGAAACGCGTTGTAGCCCATCACGGCCTGCATCCACAGCGGGAACACCACGCCGACCACGGAGAAGCTCATCATCCCGAGCGAGATGATCAGCACGCAGAACGAGAACGTGCGGTCGCGAAACAGGCTCAAATCGACCACCGGATGCGCTTCGCCCGCTTCCCAGATCAGCAGCGACACGATCGCGAGCGCCGCGACCACCGCGAGCGTGACAATCAGCGGAGAATCGAACCAGCCGCGGTCGTGGCCGAGATCGAGCATCGCCTGAAGCGAGCCGACGCCGATCACGAGCAGCACGATGCCCGGCACGTCGATCGGGCCGGCCGCGCCGCGCTGCGCGTCGGGGCGCAGCATCGCGGTGCACACCGCGAACGAGAACAGCCCGATCGGCAAATTGATCAGGAAGATCCACGGCCACGAGAAGTTGTCGACGATCCAGCCGCCCACCACCGGCCCGAAGATCGGCGCGAGCAGCACCGTCATCGCCCACAGCGCGAGCGCGACCGTGCGTTTGTCGGGCGGGAACGTGCGCAGCAGGATCGTCTGCGACAGCGGCACCATCGGCCCCGAACACAGCCCCTGCAGCGCGCGGCAGATCACGAGCACGTGCAGGTCGCGCGCGAGCCCGCACAGCAGCGACGTCAGCGTAAACAGCAGTACCGCGCCGACGAACAGCCGCAGCTCGCCGACGCGGCGGGCGAGCCAGCCGGTGAGTGGCACCGCGATCGCGGCCGCGACCGAATACGAGCTGATCACCCACGTACCCTGGCTGTTCGACACGCCGAGGCTGCCGGAGATCGCCGGCACCGCGACGTTCGTCACGGTCGAGTCGAGCACTTCGATGAAGGTCGCGAGCGACAGCGCGAACGTCAGCAGCGCGAGCCGGATGCCGCGCACCGGTTGCGCGGCGGGTGTCGGCGCCGGCGCGTCGAACGCGGACGGCGCGACGGGCCCGTCGTGCAGCGGCGACGCGGTGCTCATGCGCCGGCCACCGCGACATCGGTCCGCGCGGCCGTCCGTCCGCGCGTGGGCACGAAGCGTTCGATGAAATCGGCGGCCGCGCCGCAGCCGTCCGGCGCGGCCGCGAGCAGTGCACGCGTACGCGCCGCATGCACCGCGAACGCGGGTTCGTCGAGCACGCGCGCGAGCGCCGCGCCGAGCCGCGCGCCGTCGAGCGGGCCGTCGACCCGCACGCCGCAGCCGTTCGCGACGACGCGTTGCGCGTTATCGAACTGATCATGCGCGAACGGCGTGACGACCTGCACGATTCCGGCTTCGCACGCGAGCGCGGCCGTGCCGATCCCGCCGTGATGCACGAGCGCGCGGCAACGCGGCAGCAGCGTGCGCATCGGCACGAAGCGGCGCACGAGCAACCGGCCGCCGTCCTGCGCCGCGTCGTGAGGCGTCAACAGGATCCCGCGCGCGCCGGTCGCGCGCAGCGCGTCCGCCACCGCGCGCGCATACGCCGCGTGATCGACGAGCGTCGAACCGGCCGTAAACACGACCGGGGGCTCGCCGGCCGCGAGAAACGCGTCGAGCGCCCCGTCATCATCGGGTGTCGCGATATCGTTGAACAACGGAAAACCGCTTTGCAGATGGTTCGACGGCCAGTCCGGCTGCGGCGGCGCGAACCAGCGCGGAAACAGACACAGGACGCCGTCGGTCGAATGCAGCCAGCGGCCGAGCACGCGCCGCGCGGGCGCGAGCCCGAGTTCGCGGCGTACCGCGTCGAGCGCCGGGCCGCACACGCGGTCGAGCACCTGGCGCTCGATCAGCGTCATCAGCGCCGACTTCACCGGCAACGGCCAGCGCGCGGGAATCGTCAGGCGCGGGTGAGTCGGCGGCGCATGCGCGGACAGCAGCGTCGACGGCGATACCTGAACCGACACGTACGGCGTGCCGTGCAATTCCTGCATGAAGCGCGCGGAGAACGCCCACAGCGTGCCGACCAACACCGTGTCGGCATCGGTCAGCGCGCGCAGCGCGTCGTAATGCGGGCGCAGCGTCGGCGCGATCACCCGCCACAGCGTGCGGAACGACGTGCGCGGATCCCACAGCGCGGGGTTCGCCATCGCCGCGTCGTATTCCGCCGCGGTGCCGACCGGCACGAACGCGAACCCGCAACGGCGCACGGCCGCCTCGAACGGCGCATGCGTGCAGAACACGACGTCGTGGCCGCGCGCGGCGAGCGTGCGTGCGACGCCGAGCAACGGATGCACGTCGCCCGCCGAACCGATCGCGGTCACGATCATCTTCGCCATTGCGCGCCTCACGGGTGTCAGTAGAAGCCGGGAATCAGCGCCGCGACCTCGCGGCGGTACTGCGCATACGCCGGCCCGAAATATCCAGTCAGCCAGCTCTCCTCGACACGCACCTTGTACGCGAGCGACGCGAACACGAGCAGCACGCCGATCGCGCCCCGCCATTCGTCCCCGATCAGCGCGGCGCCGACCAACGCGATCAGGCAGCCGGTGTAGATCGGGTGACGCACGAACGCATACGGCCCCGTGCGCACGAGTTCGTGGTCTTCCTTCAGCGTGACCGATACGCTCCAGTTCGTGCCGAGATGCAGCCGCGCCCATACCGAGAACAGCAGTCCGGCCACCAGCACCGCGAGCCCGCACTGCGCCTGCAGCCCGAAGCGCTGCCAGTCGGGCGCGAGCGCTTGCCACGACGGATCGGGCAGGAGGATCAGCGCGCCGCCGACGATCAGCGGAATCGACTGCAGCGTGCGCGAGCGCGACGCCTCCTTGCGCACGGTCGTCTTGACGCCCTGCGACGTGGCGATCCAGTAAGCGAGCCACGCGGCCCACGGAACGACGATGGCGATGGTCTGAACGATATTCACGGCTGGCCTGCCTCGTTGGGATGGGAATTCGGATGCGCGGGACGCGCCCGCTGCACGACGGAGCACGTCACGACGACAGCGCGTGCATCGGCGCGGGCACGCACGCGTGCGCGGTAGCGCGTGCGATGCCGGCCGCGGCGGGCGCTTCGCCGCAGAAGAAATCGAGCAACGCGGTACGGGTGGATTCGCGCTGAGCCCGGCCTTCGATGTCGAGGAAATGGCCTGCGTCCGGCACGGTCGCGAACCGTGCGCGCGCCACGTGCGCGCCGAGCTGCCGCACGTCGGCCGGCGTCGTGTATTCGTCGCGCTCGCCGTTCAGGAACAGCAGCTCGCAGCCGATGTTCGAGAACTCGCTGAAGTAGCGCTCGGGCTGCAGCGACAGGATCTGGTCGACGTGGAACGCGACCTGGTCCTGCTCGTCGCGCGGCAGGCGCGTGAGATAGCGGTAGTTGTATAGCTTCATGATGCGCGGCAGATAGCGGCCGACCGTGTCGTTCAGCAGCTGCGCGGCCTTCAGGTTCTCGCCGGCCGCGATGTGGTCGCGGGCGCGTGTCACGTAGTCGATCATCGCGTCGTTCAGGAACGGCGAGAACGAACAGATCGCCGCGCGCCGCACGCTCGGGCAGCCGCGCGCGAGCGCGAACAGCGACGCGACGCCGCCCCACGACACCGACACGAGGAACGCCGGCGCAAAGCGCTCGACCAGATACTGGAGGATCGCGGCTTCGTCGTCCTTGGTCAGGATCGAGCAGTCGGGATTGTGCTGGCGCGACTGCCCCGCATACGGCAGGTCGAAGCAGATCGTGTTGATCCGCTCGCCGAGATACTGGACGGTCTGGCCGAACGACGCGGTCGTCGCGAGCGCGCCGTTGACGAGCATCGCCGTGTCGAAGGCCGGATCGAACACGTTCCGTTCGACGTAAACCTTCAGACCATTCGGCAGCGGGACCACGTGTTTTTCGGTCGGCATCGTCGTTCTCCGGTGGATGCGGCGTCTCGACGTCGCGGCATGCTGCAGCTGCGCAATGGCTGGCGTCGGCCCCGTGCGCGGTCGATGGACGCGCCGATTGCCGACGCACCGCGGCAATTGCCGGCGGCGCCATTCATTCCTCGTGGTGCGGCGCCATACTAATACGGTCGATATTACTTACTCAAGCCATTCCAAAAATCCCTCTACTCGGTCTGGAAATCCGGCAGATTCAAATTTATTTATCGATTTCTATGGTATGCGGAATCTCCAAAAAGACGATGGCAATCGTTTGCGAGCAATCCGAATCATCGCCAAGAAATCATTACTTATCCATTATTATCAATGAGTTACGTGGTTTAAATCGACGAATTTAAACGGTTTATACAAAACCACCCACCTTCACCATCCGACTTTATGATTTCACATCATGAATGATTTTTCATATTTCGACATTCTTTCCATTTGTAATGAAATCAAGCGTCGAAATGGTCCTTCGCATTGCATCATGTTTTCACGAACCGTTTTAAACAGATTCAAACTTTATTAATCTTCTTTCAACTCGTTTTTCCGCACCTGCACATGGCTCCGACGGCGGCGATCCTTCCCGTTTGGAACGCAGCCCGCCGTTCGGCCCCGATTTTTTGTTGATTGAACGATCAATAAAAAACCGCTAAGCTCTCGACTTCCATGACGGCCCGTCCGGGCGAAGGGAGTCGCGATGCCGAAAGTCGGAATGCGGGAGATACGCCGCGCGCAGTTGATCGATGCCACGCTGCGCTCGATCGACGAAGCGGGCCTGCCCGGCACGACGCTCGCATCGGTCGCGCAACGCGCGAACATCTCGACGGGCATCGTCAGCCATTACTTCGGCGACAAGGACGGCCTGCTCGAAGCGACGATGCGGCACGTGCTGCGCGACCTGTGGTCGGCCACCACGCGCCGCCGCGTCGCCGCACGAAAAGACCCGCGTTCGCGGCTGCGCGCGGTCGTCGCGGCGAACTTCGACGTCACGCAAGTCAGCGCGCCGGTGATGAAGACCTGGCTCGCGTTCTGGTCGCAGAGCATGCACGACCCGATGCTCAAGCGCCTGCAGCACGTGAACACGCGGCGCCTGCATTCGAACCTGTGCGCCGAATTCGCGAAAGCGTTGCCGCCCGCGAAGGCGCGCGAAGCCGCCAGCGGCCTCGCCGCGCTGATCGACGGCCTGTGGCTGCGCGGCGCACTCGCCGGCGGCCCGATCGACACCCGGGCCGCTTTGAAGCTCGCCCACGATTACATCGACCTGCTGCTCGCGTCCGACTGACGCGCGACGCAGTCGCCCTCAAGGAGATTCTCATGTCCGTATACGGTTTGCAGCGCCTCTACATCGGCGGCGGTTACGTCGACGCCACCAGCGGCAAGACTTTCGACACCTTCGATCCCGCCACCGGCGAACTGCTCGCGCAGGTGCAGCAGGCGAGCGCGGCCGACGTCGACCGCGCGGTCGCGTCCGCGCAGGAAGGCCAGCGCGAATGGGCCGCGATGACCGCGATGCAGCGCTCGCGCATCCTGCGCCGCGCGGTCGACCTGCTGCGCGAGCGCAACGACGAACTCGCGGCGATCGAAACGCGCGACACCGGCAAGCCGATCGGCGAGACGCTCGCGGTCGACATCGTCACCGGCGCGGACGTGATCGAGTACTACGCGGGCCTCGCGACCGCGATCGAAGGGCTGCAGGTGCCGCTGCGCGCCGAGTCGTTCGTGTATACGCGCCGCGAGCCGCTCGGCGTGTGCGCGGGCATCGGCGCATGGAACTACCCGATCCAGATCGCGTGCTGGAAGACGGCGCCCGCGCTCGCGGCCGGCAACGCGATGGTGTTCAAGCCGAGCGAAGTCACGCCGCTCACCGCGCTCAAGCTCGCGGAAATCTATACGGAAGCCGGCGTACCGGCCGGCGTGTTCAACGTCGTGCAGGGCGACGGCTCGGTCGGCGCACTGCTCAGCGGCCATCCGGACATCGCGAAGGTGTCGTTCACCGGCGGCGTCGAAACCGGCAAGAAGGTGATGTCGCTCGCCGGCGCGTCGTCGCTGAAGGAAGTGACGATGGAACTCGGCGGCAAGTCGCCGCTGATCGTGTTCGACGATGCGGACCTCGACCGCGCGGCCGACATCGCGGTCACCGCCAACTTCTTCAGCTCGGGCCAGGTCTGCACGAACGGCACGCGCGTGTTCGTGCACCGCTCGATCAAGGACGCGTTCACGCAGAAGGTGCTCGAACGCGTGAAGCGCATCCGCGTCGGCAAGCCGACCGATGCCGACACCAACTTCGGCCCGCTGGTGTCTGCCGCGCAGCTCGACAAGGTGCTCGGTTTCATCGCAAGCGGCAAGGCCGAGGGCGCGAAGCTGCTCGCGGGCGGCACGCGCCTGACCGACGGCCACTTCGCCAACGGCCAGTACGTCGCGCCGACCGTGTTCGGCGATTGCCGCGACGACATGAAGATCGTGCGCGAGGAAATCTTCGGGCCGGTGATGAGCATCCTCGATTTCGAATCGGAGGACGAAGTGATCGCCCGTGCGAACGACACGCACTACGGGCTCGCGGCCGGCGTCGTGACCGAGAACCTGTCGCGCGCGCACCGCACGATCCATCGCCTCGAAGCCGGCATCTGCTGGATCAACACGTGGGGCGAATCGCCAGCCGAAATGCCGGTTGGCGGATACAAGCAATCCGGTGTCGGACGCGAGAACGGCATCACGACGCTCGAGCACTACACTCGAATCAAGTCGGTGCAGGTCGAACTCGGCCGCTACAACCCGGTGTTTTAAGACTAGGAGATCCGTCATGACGACACGCGAATACGACTACATCATCTGCGGCGCGGGTTCCGCGGGCAACGTGCTCGCAACGCGCCTGACGGAAGATCCGGACGTCACGGTGCTGCTGCTCGAAGCGGGCGGCCCCGACTACCGCTTCGACTTCCGCACGCAGATGCCGGCCGCCCTCGCGTACCCGCTGCAGGGCCGCCGCTACAACTGGGCGTACGAGACCGATCCCGAGCCGCACATGGACAACCGCCGGATGGAGTGCGGGCGCGGCAAGGGGCTCGGCGGCTCGTCGCTGATCAACGGGATGTGCTACATCCGCGGCAACGCGCTCGACTACGACAACTGGTCGACGCACAAGGGCCTCGAGAACTGGACGTATCTCGACTGCCTGCCGTACTTCAAGAAAGCCGAGACGCGCGACGTCGGCCCGAACGACTATCACGGCGGCAGCGGCCCCGTGTCGGTCACGACCAGCAAACCGGGCGCGAACCCGCTGTTCGAGGCGATGGTCGATGCGGGCGTGCAGGCCGGCTATCCGCGCACCGACGACCTGAACGGCTATCAGCAGGAAGGCTTCGGCCCGATGGATCGCACCGTCACGCCGAAGGGCCGCCGTGCGAGCACCGCGCGCGGCTATCTGGACCAAGCGAAGGCTCGACCGAATCTCGAGATCGTCACGCATGCGCTCGCCGATCGCATCCTGTTCGACGGCAAGCGCGCGGCGGGCGTCACGTACCTGCGCGGCAGCGAGCGCGCGACCGCGCATGCGCGCCGCGAAGTGCTCGTGTGCAGCGGCGCGATCGCGTCGCCGCAACTGCTGCAGCGCTCGGGCGTCGGCCCCGGCGCATGGCTGAAGGCGCTCGACATTCCGGTCGTGCTCGACTTGCCCGGCGTCGGCCAGAACCTGCAGGACCACCTGGAGATGTACATCCAGTACGAGTGCAAGGAGCCGGTGTCGCTGTACCCGGCACTCAAGTGGTGGAACCAGCCGAAGATCGGCCTCGAATGGATGCTGAACGGCACGGGCCTCGGCGCGAGCAACCACTTCGAGGCGGGCGGCTTCATCCGCACGCGCGACGACGATCTGTGGCCGAACATCCAGTATCACTTCCTGCCGGTGGCGATCAACTACAACGGCTCGAACGCGATCGAGATGCACGGCTTCCAGGCGCACGTCGGCTCGATGCGCTCGCCGAGCCGCGGCCGCGTGAAGCTGCGCTCGCGCGACCCGAACGACCATCCGAGCATCCTGTTCAACTACATGGCCGAAGCGCTCGACTGGCGCGAGTTCCGCGATGCGATCCGCGCGACGCGCGAGATCATGCGGCAGCCGGCGCTCGATCGCTATCGCGGCCGCGAGCTGAATCCGGGCGCCGATTGCAAGAGCGACAAGGAACTCGACGCGTTCGTGCGCGCCCGCGCGGAAACCGCGTTCCATCCGTCGTGCTCGTGCAAGATGGGTTACGACGACATGGCGGTGGTCGATGAAGAAGGCCGCGTGCACGGGCTCGACGGGCTGCGTGTCGTCGATGCGTCGATCATGCCGATCATCACGACCGGCAACCTGAACGCGCCGACGATCATGATCGCCGAGAAGATCGCCGACAAGATCCGCGGCCGCACGCCGCTCGCGCGTGTCGACGTGCCGTACTTCGTCGCGAACGGCGCACCGGCGCGCAACGTCGCGAAGGCCGTGCGGCAACCCGAGACGGTCTGATCGATCCGGCGCCCGCACGGGGCGTCGCGATACCCCCTGCGGCTCGCGGCCTTCTCGCCGCGAGCCGCGTTTCATTGGGGCGGCTCGTTTGCGCTGCGTGGCCGGGCGGCCGACACGCCCCCCGCCCACCTCCGCTTGCCGCGCACGATCGGGTTCCAGCGCGACGTCAGGCTCATCGCGTCGCGCAGGCGCTCGAACGCGGCATCCTCCGTCGGCCCGAAGCGGCTGACCGCCGGCCACGCGAGCACGTGGTCGAGCCACGTCTGCCATGTGTCGCCATGAAACCCGCGGCCGATTCCCCGCACCGTATCCGGCGCGGCGATCGCGATGCCCGCCAACAGGTAGTAGGCCCAGAAGCTGCCCGCATCGACGAGCCGGTCGAGCCGGCACACGGCGAGCGCGGCAAGCAACCCGTCCGTCGATGCGAGATCGGCGCGATGCGTGCGGATCGCGCGCGCGACGAGATTGTGCTGACCGCCGTACGCCTGAACGGAAACGCCGTGGCCGAGGGCCAATTCAGCGGAGAACATCGCGAGCGCGGTCATCTCGTCGATACGCGCGGCGGCGTCGCGCGGGCCACAGGCGCGCAGCACGATCGCGTCGATCACGGCGCCGGGACGGGCCGGCGTTTCCGTGCTCGTTGCCGCGACCGCGGTCAGCCTTTCTCTCAGGTTCTTCGCGGGCGGCGTCTCACGCGGCCCGTCAGGTTCGTTCGCGGGGCATGCGCCCGCGTCATCGCCGCCGCGTTCGACGCCACCGGCAATCCGTTCGAGCGCGGCCCAGCCGACATCGGGATCGTCGAATGCGCACGCGTCGATCACGCCGTGCGCGGTGTCGAATACGGCGCGCGAGCCCGGGCAGCAACGTTCGGCTTCCGCGAGCTGCTGCGCGGAAGGCACGTGCGAGCATGCGCCGAGCGGGTCGGCCGGATCGCACGCGCAGCCGCCGCCGTCCGTTGCGATCCACGGGACCAGCCGGTGAAGCACGGCCGATACTTCGCGGGACAGACTCGCGCCAGCCCCCACACGTGTCGCGTGCGACGCGACGACAGCCGGGTCGCCGGCGCCAGCCGCCGCGTCGAGATGCTCGATCAGGTACTGCAGCCACGCGGCCGTGCGCAGCCGGTCGGGCGTCGCGCCGCGGGCGTCGCCATACTTTGCTGGATCGGTAAGCATGGGTCGTCCGGGATGGTTCGGGCTAATTGATCTGGTTATGTTTCAATCGAATCGGGCGGCGCAGGATGAACGGCGCCGCCCTGCCATGCCGCCCGTACCGGATCGCGACACGGGGGCCAACCGGCCGCCGCGCCGATACGCGCGACGGCTCGAACTCATCGAAGCCGCGAAAACCCGCCGCGCTTGCCGCACGGCCGTCGCGCGGCGGGTTCCGCTCCGATCGCGCGGCGCTTACTGCACGTGGAACTTCGGCGACGTCAGAACCGTGCCGCCCACCGTGCAGTCCGGCGTCAGCGTCGCGTTGTTGAACGTCAGCGACGAGTTCGCATCGCTCCACGCCGTCACGACCTTGCTCGGCCCGCACGCGCCGAGCAGCGTGACGTTCACCTTCACGTTGTTGATCGACAGCTGCGTCGTGCTGTCGGCCTGCCCCGTCCACGGCGACGTGCTGCTCGCGCTGCCGCTGATCAGCGAGCACGTCGCGCCGCCCGTGAACGTCGTCGACGTGATGTTGACGATGCCGGTCGACGTGATGGTGCCGTTGAAGGTCGCGGTACAGCCCGCCGTGATCGACCCCTTGCTCAGGTTCGTGAGGCCCGATGCGGAGAACGGCTCGCCGTTCGGGTTCATCGGCTGACCGTCCGCGCGCGAAACGGTGACCGCGAAAGCAGGCGCGGCCGAAACCGCGGTGAAAGCCACTGCAGCAACAAGCGATACGATTTTGCGAATGCTCATTTGAACTGCCCCCTCTCTTCACAAATGGCGGCACGCCGCCAGGAACGCGACCTTCCGGCCGGAACGATCCCGCCAGCCGGTCGCAGGAAGCCGCCGGCACGCGTCATGCGCGCCGGTCGGCTCAGAACTTGTAGGAAATCCCGACGAACGTGATCAACGGGTCGGCCTTCAGCCGCGTGCGCGTGGTCGCGAGCGTCGAGCCGTCGGCCGCCTTGATTACCAGCGACGAGTAGGTCTTCAGCGGCATGTACGTCAGCGTCGCCGTAAGCCCCCAGTGCTTGTCGATCGCGTAGCTCGCGCCGACGTTGTAGACCGGCGTGAACGACGACGACGCCTTGCCCTCGACCGACGTCGCCCCCGGCTTGCCGGCGCCGGCGGCGAGCACGCTGCCGAGGTTCTCGTTGATGTCCTTCGCGAAGTTGCCGTTCAGTTCGATGTTGCTGAACCAGCTGTAGGCCACGCCGATCCCGACGAACGGGCGGAACTTCGCCGTCGGCGAATTGAAGTAGTACTGCAGAATGACCGTCGGGCTCCACTGCCGCGCGTTCTTCACTGCCGGCTGGTTCGCGGACTTGTCCATGTCGACGTTGCCGAGCGCGCCGGCCGGTCCGGGCGGCTTGATCACGCCGTGCCCGGTCAGCGTGAATTCCGGCGGCACGCCGAGCACCGACGTCACCGCGATGTGATCGGTGAAGAAGTGCGTGAGCGTGAGGCCGACCGTATCGGCGTTGTTGACCGTCAGGCTCGTGCCCGGCGACGTGAACGAACCGGGCAGGCGCAGCGGCCCGTTGATCGGCATGCTCGCGAGATTCGTCGTCAGCCCGTTGGTCGAATCCTGCGGCATGATGTGCAGCCAGCCCAGCGTCGCGACGTTGTCGCCCGCCTGCTGGGCCGATGCGAGCGTCGACACGCCTGCGACGACACCCGCGACAATCAGCTTCTTCATGAAGTCTCCCCCTCATTCTGTCGGGGCGCCGCGCATTCGCGCGCGGCGCCGCCGTGTCTCCATCCACACGCGGTCACTGCACGAACGCACCGACCGTGAAGTACGGGTTGCTCGTATCGGCCATGTCGAGGAACCCGAACACGCCGCCGGTGAACACGAACTTGCCGGTCGCCGGCCCCGACGCCGCGTCCGCATGCACGGTCGTCACGACACCCGGCACCTTTTGCGTGTAGTCGAGGTTCAGCGCGCGCGTGAGCGCGGCCTGCGACGCGTTGAACGGATCGAGCAGCGTGGCCTGCGCGCCGACGAGCGCGGTTGCGCGGTAGTTGAACGCGCTGTCGACGCCCGTGTACTCGCCGTTCTGCGAGCCCTGCGCGATCGCCATCTGCGGGCTCAGGAACGAGATGCCCGATTCGTCGTCCGCGCTCGGCGGCCCTTGCGTGAGGTCCGCGTTCGCGGCGCCGGTACGGATGAAGATCGGCACGAGCTGGTTGCGCAGCTTGCCGACGATCAGGATTCCCTTGCCGGCCTTCGCCGGATCGAGCGCGGCGAGCGTCGGTGGAATCTGCGGCTGGTAGTTGAGCGACTGAAATGCCGGCGCATCGGGACGCAGCGTGAACGGCTGGTTCACGGTCGCGCTCGACGCGAGCGGCTGCCCGCCGTTCTTCTTGCCGAAGTTGTCGGTTTCCGTATAGCTGCCGTCCGCATTGATCGTCACCTTCTGGTCGAGCGCCACCGGCTGGAAGTTCTGCGACGGCACCTGGTGATAGCCGAGCTGGTTGTACGTGCCGGCGATCTTCGTCAGGTCGGTTTCGAGCGACGAGAAGCTGATGAACGGGTAGTACGGGAACGTCGTCTTCGGGATCTTGCCGACACCGATCACGCCGTCGAACTGGATCGTCGCACCGGGGATCGCGCCGCCGAGCACGCCTTCGCCGAGGAACAGCCGCGCGGGCCGGCTCGGGTCGAGGCTCGCGTTCTGCATCCGGAACGTGCACTGGTTCAGCTTCACCGTCGGCAGCCCCGTCTCGTCGGCCAGCGTGCCGTCGACCACGTTCGCGGGCGCGGTGTCGCGGGTCGGCTGCACGGTGCCCGCGGCGGTCGGCACCGGCGACGCGAGGTAGGTCATCCGGTACGTCATCTTCGTCGTGTCGAGCTGCACCTTCACGAGCTCGCCCGATCCGGAACCGCCAATGAATACCGTGTTGTAGTCGATCGTCTGCGGGCACAGCCGGACCACCGGCGCGGGCGGCGGGTCGCCGTCGCCGCCGCATGCGGCCAGCACGGGTGCGAGCGATGCCGCGGCCATCCAATGCTTCAAATTCATAGGAATCCTCTTGAAATTCGGTTCACCGGCGGCGGCGCATGCGCCGCCGGCGTTACGTGTTCAATGCCGGGTTACTGGACGAACGCGCCGACCGTGAAGAACGGGTTGACCTGGCTGTTGTTGACGACCATCGCGTAGACGTTGCCGGCCGTCACGATCCACCCCGTATCGCCCTTCTTGAAGATCGCCACGTTGCCGGCCGCGCCCTTCGCGTTGAAGTCACTGTTGGCCGTGACCTTGACCTTGCCGGGCGATACCTGCGTGTAGTCGAGCCCGAACTGCGCGGTCGGCGACGACGTTTGCGGATCGATGAACGCCGCGGTATTGCCCTGGAACAGCGTCGACGTGTAGTTCGCCGCGATGGTCGACACGGCGGTGCCATCGCTGCAGTTGCCGGCAGACGGCGTGAAGTAATTGAAAGCCGTGTTGAACGTGCCGGGCAGGTCCGGATGCGGAACGAACGGATTGAAGCTCGGCCCCTGGCCTGCCGCGCTGCTCGACGGCCCGTTGTTGGTCACCACGCCGCACGCGGATGCACTCGTCGCACCGATGAACCCGCCCTTCAGCACGTTGGGCGCGACGGCTTTGGCGGGCGCGAGCATCGAGATGCCGACCTCCGCATCGGCCACCGAGCCCAGCGGATTGCCCGGCGCCGCATACGCATACCCGACGCGGATCACGACCGGCACCAGCGCGCCGTTCAGCTTGCCGACGATCATCACGCCGTGCGCCTGGCTTGGCACGAGGATCACGAGCGGCTGTCCCTGGCCTGCCGACGGATAGGCCTGCCCGGATGGCGCATTGCTGACGAATACGTTGTCGGGCGTACCGTCCGCATTCTTGCGCAACGTCCACGGCGAACCGGTCGTCTGACACGAGTAGTCGCTGCCTGGCGTGATCGTGCAGGAGCCGTCCGCATTGAGCGTCTGGTTCCAGTTCACGACGTCCGGCTGCCAGCCCTGCGGCGTGGTGGTCTGATAGGTGGTGCCGGTCGGCGACAGATGAATGCCGACTTCGTTGTACACGCCGGCCACCTTCGTGAAGTCCGTTTCGGTGTCGGTAAAGCCGATGAACGGATAGAAGTCGAACGTGCGCGACGGCACCGAGCCGAGGAAGAAGCCGGGTGCGAGTTCGATGCCCTGGAACGCGATCGTCGCGCCCGGAATTCCGCCGCCGACCACGCCGTTGCCGACGAACAGCATCGGCGGATCGGCGCGATTGATCGTCACCGAATACGCGCCGTCGCTCGTCGCGCCGCTGTCGAGCACGAACGCACAACGATTCTGCTCGGCCGTCGGGAGATTGGTCGGATGATGGAACGCGCCGCTGATCGTCAGGCCCGCGCGCGTGTCGTTGATCTGCCCTGCCGAGGTCGGCACCGACGAGTCGATGAACTGCATCTGGTAAGTCAGCTTCGTCGTGTCGAACTTGACCTTCACGTATTCGCCGCTGCCGGCGCCGCCCGTATACGTCGTCGTGTAATCGAGCGCGTCCGGGCACAGCTTCGTCACGACCGGCGGCGTCGTTTCGGCGCCGCTCGGCCCGCATGCGCTGCCCGAGCACTGCGGCACGGTGATCGGCCCCGGATCGTCGCCGCCGCCGCAACCGGCGACGAACGGCAGCATCAGCACCGCGCACGACAGGATCGCCCTCCGCCATTCAGGAATGCAAATCATCAACCCCTCCTTTTCAGGTACGACAAGTCTCGTCCGGCCGGGCTGCATGGCCTGCCGGTTGGTATCGCGCCGCCGCACGAATGCGCGGCGCATGACGCTGCACGCGGGACCGCCGCGATGCCGGTCGGGCACATGCGGCACACGCGGCGGCGGCGGACAAACGCGCTCCCGCGGCACCGTCATGCGGCACGGCGCCGTCGGAGCGATCGAAACGGAAAGTGGCAAGCCGCTACGGCTCGCCGCTACGGCTTACCGCTACACGGCGAGGTGACGGCGCAGGCATGCGACCTGCGTCGCGCCTGCATTCAGCGAAAAATCGGGAAGCGGCAGTCCCGCCGGCCCGGCGGATAGGCGTCTCATGATGTTGGTCTCCATACGTACGCTTGATTCGTTTTCGTGATGCGTCGTGTGTCGAGACTATGATCGGACCATTCCCGCAAGTAAATGGATGCAGAGTTCCAAACGACGGGCACCGCGCGATCCTAGCGTTTATACGGTATTTAACAGATTTTCAAACGGCCTTCATTTTATTTGCTCAGACAAATAAACACCGCGTGAAACAGGCGTTTGAACGGTCCCGCGAATCCGCGCCGAGCCAAGCCGGCCGGCCTTCAGCGGCCAGCATGCATGCTGCGGCGCAACCTCACACGTCGATGATCGCGAGCGTGCCGTGGCTGCCGGGCAGCACCGCGTGGCGCGTGCCGGCGCGCGCGAGATACATCTGCCCGGCGCCGACCACGACCGTTTCCGCTTCGACCTCGAGCATCAGCGTGCCGTCGAGCACCAGCAACCCCTCGTTGTAATCGTGCACTTCCGCTTCGTAAGGCTGGGCATCCATGCGCAGCACCTTGATCCGGGCCGGACCGACTTCGCCGACGATCGTGGATTGCCATGCGCAGGCCTGCGCCTGCGCCACGGATTTCAAATCGATCAAAGACATGCGCGCCGCTCCGTATCGCCGGGAAAGGAACGCATTATCGCGAGCGCCACGCGTGGCGTCCCGGTACGGCGCGAGGGCCGGCGGGCGGCACAGTCGGCCAGCCGGCCGGGCGGCCACGCGAGCGCGGGCCGATTGACGGAAAACAACCGGAATTGTTCGCGTCACTCAAATAAAGCACCGAATCATTGAGCAATATCGCCGCAATTCACGCAAATTCGGCACCGGTACGCGCCAGCCTTTCCATCAGAATGCATTTCGATCTGCCGATTGCTAATATGGCGGTCCCGCGATCCCGCACCACCCTACCGTTCGACATGACGCCCGTTCGCCATGCCGTCCCCGGTCCCGGCCGCTGCGCAGCGGCGGCGGCGCCGGGCACGCGCGGCGCCGGCCGTCGCGCCGGCCGGCCGTGCCATCCGTGAGCATGCAACCGATCCTTTCCGTCTCCGACCTTTCCAAGACTTATGCGTCCGGCTTCCAGGCGCTGAAGCACGTGACCCTCGACATCCGCCCCGGCGAGATCTTCGCGCTGCTCGGGCCGAACGGCGCCGGCAAGACGACGCTGATCGGCTCGATCTGCGGCATCGTCACGCCGACCGAAGGCCGCGTGACGGTCGGCGGCCACGACATCCGCGATCAATACCGCGCGGCCCGCGAAATGATCGGCCTCGTGCCGCAGGAGCTGACCACCGACGCGTTCGAAACCGTCTGGGCCACCGTATCGTTCAGCCGCGGCCTGTTCGGCAAGGCGCCCGACCCCGCGTACATCGAGAAGACGCTGAAGGCGCTGTCGCTGTGGGACAAGCGCGACAACAAGCTGATGACGCTGTCGGGCGGCATGAAGCGCCGCGTGATGATCGCGAAGGCGCTGTCGCACGAGCCGCGCATCCTGTTCCTCGACGAACCGACGGCCGGCGTCGACGTCGAGCTGCGCCGCGACATGTGGAAGCTCGTCGATTCGCTGCGCGAAAGCGGCGTGACGATCCTGCTGACCACGCACTACATCGAGGAAGCGGAGGAAATGGCCGACCGGATCGGCATCATCCTCGGCGGCGAGCTCGTGCTCGTCGAGGAAAAACGCGAACTGATGCGCAAGCTCGGCAAGAAACAGCTCACCGTGCAGCTCGAGCAGCCGCTCGCCGACGTGCCGCCCGCGCTCGCGCCGTTCGGGCTCGAACGCGCGGAAGACGGCGCCGCGCTCGTCTATACGTACGACTCGCAGCGCGACGACGCGAGCATCGCGAAGCTGATCAACGCGCTCGGCTCGGCCGGCATCGGCTTTCGCGACCTGCACACGACGCAGAGCTCGCTCGAGGACATTTTCGTCAGCCTGATCGACAACCGCCGCAACGGCGTGCAAGGAGCCTGAGGCATGAACTGGCATGGAATCCGCGCGATCTACCGCGCAGAAATGGCCCGCACGCGCCGCACGCTGATGCAGAGCATCATCGCGCCGGTGATCTCGACGTCGCTGTATTTCGTCGTGTTCGGCTCCGCGATCGGCTCGCGCATCAGCGACGTGAACGGCATCGGCTACGGGTCGTTCATCGTGCCGGGCCTCGTGATGCTGTCGCTGCTGTCGCAGAGCATCTCGAACGCGTCGTTCGGCATCTATTTCCCGCGCTTCACCGGCACGATCTACGAGATCCTGTCGGCGCCCGTATCGTACTGGGAGATCGTGATCGCGTACGTCGGCGCGGCCGCGTCGAAGTCGATCCTGCTCGGCGTGATCATCCTCGCCACGGCCGGCCTGTTCGTGCCGCTGCATATCCTGCATCCGTTCTGGATGGTGCTGTTCCTGGTGCTGACGGCCGTCACGTTCAGCCTGTTCGGCTTCGTGATCGGCATCTGGGCCGACAGCTTCGAGAAGCTGCAGCTCGTGCCGCTATTGATCATCACGCCGCTCACGTTCCTCGGCGGCAGCTTCTACTCGGTCGACATGCTGCCGCCCGCATGGCGCGTGGTCACGCTGTTCAACCCGATCGTCTACCTGATCAGCGGCTTCCGCTGGTCGTTCTACGGGATCGCCGACGTGCACGTGTGGATCAGCCTCGCCGCGACCGCGCTGTTCCTCGTGATCCTGCTCGCGATCGTCGCGTGGATGTTCCGCACCGGATACAAGCTGAGGAATTGACGCCGGCGCGCGTCACGCGCGCCGCCTGACGATGACGCATTTGGGCAAGCAGGCGGCGCTTTTCCTCTGATGCGGCAGTTTGTGGTCGCGTCTACTGAATACGAAGCATCGGGGCCGTCGAGCATGCGCTGCGCGGCCCCTTTTTCATTTCAGAGGACGCCATGCCCGCCGCCACCGCTCCCGCCTCCGCCGCCGCCCGGCTCGAACGCCTGCCGTTCTCCGGCTATCACAAGCGGATCTTCTTCATCATCGCGATCGCGTTCTTCTTCGACTCGGTCGATCTCGGCACGATGACGTTCGTGCTCGGCTCGATCCGCAAGGAGTTCGGGCTGTCGACGGCCGCCGCCGGCCTCGTCGCGAGCGCGAGCTTCTTCGGGATGGTGCTCGGCGCGGCCGTGGCCGGCCTGCTCGCCGACCGCTTCGGCCGCCGGCCCGTGTTCCAGTGGAGCATGGTGCTGTGGGGCGCCGCGTCGTACCTGTGCTCGACCGCGCAGAGCGTCGACGCGCTGATCGTCTACCGCGTGCTGCTCGGCATCGGGATGGGGATGGAGTTTCCGGTCGCGCAGACGCTGCTGTCCGAATTCGTGCCGACCGAGAAACGCGGCCGCCTGATCGCGCTGATGGACGGCTTCTGGCCGCTCGGCTTCATCACGGCCGGCATCGTCGCGTATTTCGTGCTGCCGCAGTTCGGCTGGCGCACCGTGTTCGCGCTGCTCGCGATTCCGGCCGTGTTCGTGCTGGTCGTGCGCCGCATCGTGCCGGAATCGCCGCGCTGGCTCGAACATGCGGGCCGGCACGCGCAAGCCGACGCGGTGATGCACACGATCGAGGCGAAGGTGATGCGCTCGGCCGGCGTCACGACGCTGCCGCCGCCGTCGCGGCTTGCCGAACCGGCCGCCGCGCGCGGCCGCGGCGCGCTGCGCGAGATCTGGAGCGGCGCGTACCGCCGCCGCACGGTGATGGTGTGGCTGCTGTGGTTCTTCGCGCTGCTCGGCTTCTACGGCCTCACGTCGTGGCTCGGCGCGCTGCTGCAGCAGGCCGGCTTCGAAGTCACGAAATCGGTGTTTTACACGGTGCTGATCTCGCTCGGCGGCGTGCCGGGCTTCCTGTGCGCCGCGTGGCTCGTCGAGCGTTGGGGACGCAAGCCGACCTGCATCGCGTCGCTGATCGGCGGCGGCGCGATGGCGTACGCGTACGGCCAGAGCGCGCTGTACGGCGGCAGCACGACGCTGCTGATCGTCACGGGCCTCGCGATGCAGTTCTTCCTGTTCGGGATGTGGGCGGCGCTGTACACGTACACGCCCGAGCTGTACGGCACCGGCGCACGCGCGACGGGTTCGGGCTTCGCGTCTGCAATCGGTCGGATCGGCTCGCTGATCGGGCCTTACGTGGTCGGCGTGGTCTTGCCGGTATTCGGTCAGGGTGGCGTGTTCACGCTCGGCGCGCTGTCGTTCGTCGCGGCGGCAATCGCCGTGTGGACGCTCGGGATCGAGACGAAGGGGCTCGCGCTGGAGCAACTGGCGGCAGGCGACGAAGCGGGCCGTAACGGCCGGTATCCGGCGGCGGCGGCGGACGAGGCGTCCTGATCGCCGGGCGGGGTTTTCAAGCCGTTTCGGGCCGGATCCAGGCGCTCGATCTCGCCCTCATCCTGCCGATGCACAGCCCGGCGATCGCGCATGACATTCCCTGCGTGCTCGCCGGCGGATCGCCCGGTGCGAAGCCGCCGCCGAGTAAGCCGCGGCGGCGCTCATCCGGCACGGGTACAGCGGCGCCCGTCAGGCGTCGGCGACCACGAACTCTTCAGCCGCCTTGCGCTGGACCGCGGCCATCACGGCCAGTTCGCGCTTGCTGCGCGTGTCGCCGGACACGACGCCCGTCGCGTGCTTCGCCTTCGCGCCCAGCGGGAAAAAAACGAACGACGCGCCGGCCGGGGCCGCCGGCTCCGCGCGCAGGCGTTTGTTCAGGATTTTCAGGTACTTCTTCTTCGAGACTTCCTTAGCAGCCATGGCGCCCTCCGCGTGCACGTGATGCGGATCAGCATACCAGTTTTGCCGATGCGCTCCGTGACAGCGGCCGCGCGGCGCACCGACTCGATCGCGCGTGAAAATTTCTCGCCCGCGATGTCGATTTGCGTCGCCGTCGCGCGTCGTGTTGTCGTAACCGATCGTTTTGCCGTCGCACCGTCGGCAAACGCCCAGTTCCCTTTCAAGGAGAGACGACAATGCGCGTCATGGTCATCGTCAAGGCCACCGCCGATTCCGAATCCGGCCGGCTGCCCGACACCGACATGCTGGCCGCGATGGGCCAGTTCAACGAGGAACTCGTGAAAGCGGGCGTCCTGCTCGCCGCCGACGGGTTGCACCCGAGCAGCCGCGGCAAGCGCGTGCACTTTTCCGGCAAGAACCGCACGGTCGTCGACGGCCCGTTCGCCGAAACGAAGGAGCTCGTCGCCGGCTACTGGCTGTGGCAGGTCAAATCGATGGAGGAAGCCGTCGAGTGGGTGAGGCGCTGCCCGAACCCGATGCCCGGCGACTCCGACATCGAGATCCGCCCGCTGTACGAACTCGACGAATTCGGCGACGCGTTTACGCCCGAGCTTCAGGCGCAGGAAGCGCGCATCCTCGCGGAAATCGACGCGCGGCAGACGCGCTGAGCGGGGCAACCGGGCGGCGCGGGCGGGGCCCGCGGGGTGCCCGGACGGGCCGGTTGACGAGGCCCCGCTTAGTAACGTATCGTTTTGATACGTTACAAGACAGGGTTTCGACATGCATTCCCGTTTCGACCGTTTCCGCTTGACCCCGCTCGGCGCCCAACTCGAAGCGCTGATCGAACAGCCCGAACGCTATCTCGAGTTCGCGGCGCTGTCGCGCGTCGGTGTCGCCGCGATCGGCGCGATCCAGGACGAGATCGCGCGCAAATTCCCCGAAATCGAAGCCGACACGACGGCCCGCCAGTTCTGCGGCGCGATGGTCGCGGAAGTCATGCGCCGCCACGGCCATGAAGTCGCGCAGCCGCGCGGGCGGCTCGGCGGTGCGCTGTTCAGCTATGGCGCGGTGTTCAGCGCATCCCCGCACCGGCTGCCGTTCGCCGACGTCGTCGCCGCGCTGGCGCGCATGCCCGCGAGGCTCGCCGCTTACGCCGCGCACGTACCGGCCGCGCTGGCCACGCGCCGCCCGGCCGGCACCGGCTTCTCGCTCGTCGAACATGCGTGCCACCTGCGCGATCTCGATGCGGTGTTCGCCGCGCGTATCGACGCCGTGCGCACGGCCGAGCTTCCCGTGATCGAATCCGTCGACGGCACCGCGCTCGCCGCGCAACGCGACTATCTCGCCCAGCCGCTCGATCTCGCCGTCGCGGCATTCGGCAGCGGGCGCGCCGCGCTGTGCGCCACCGCGGCCGCGCTGGAGCCGGCCCAACTCGCGCGCTGCGGGCTGCGCGACGGCATCCGCCGCATGTCGCTCGACGAACTCGTGCGCGAACTGCTCGATCACGACCGCACGCACGTGCTCGAACTCGACGAACTGCTCGCCGAGCTCGAATTGCCGCCCCTGCCTTCAGCGGCGGCCGCATGATCCCGCCCGCGCCCGTCGTCTTCATTCACGGTTTCATCGGCACGTTCGACGTGCGCGGATGGAACGGCCCGCATCTGCGCCCGATCTGCTCGACTACGGCGCACATCGCGCCACGCCGCCCGACACGATCACCGGTTGCGCGCACCTGATCGCGACCGAGCGGCCCGATGCGTTGCGCGCCGCCGTCGCGCGCATCGGATGCAAGCCGTCCGGCTGACAACCCGTAGGGTTTATCGAAATATGGTTGAAAGGCGCGATTGCTAAAGTCGTCGAAACAGGGTTTTCCCGGCCCCCCCGCCCCGGACTGGATCGACACATGCAAGGATCGATGAACCTGGCACGTACTTTCTGGCTGCTACTGCTGCTCGCCGTCACGAGCCCTGCGTTCGCCTTTCATGCGCGGGTCGTCGCGATTCCGAGCGCCGCGATGAGCGAAACGCTGAAGGCCACCATCGTGCTGCCCGACGATTACGCGCGCGACAACCGCGGCGAGCGCTACCCCGTCGTCTACCTGCTGCACGGCTCGGGCGGCGACCATACCGACTGGACGTCGAACACGCACATCGCCGCGCTGGCCGACCGCTATCGCGTGATCCTCGTGATGCCCGACGGCGGACATGAAAGCTGGTACATCGACAGCCCGTTCGATTCGGGCAGCCGCTACGAGACCTTCGTCGGCGATGAAGTCGTGTCCTATGTCGACCTGCATTTCCGCACGATCGCCACCCAGCATGCGCGCGCGATCACCGGCCTCAGCATGGGTGGCTTCGGCGCACTGCGCATCGCGCTCGACCGGCCCGACACGTTCGGCGCGGTCGGCAGCATCAGCGGCGCGGTCGATCCGCGCTGCTGCACGGGCGAGCCGGGGATCGCCCACGTGTTCGGCGATCCCGATCGCCATCCGTCGTTCTGGAACCGCAACGTGATCGTCGAAAGCGCGCGGGCGTTCGTGCGCGCCCATCTCGACCTGACGATCGATTGCGGCCGCGACGATGCATTCGTCGACTCGAACCGCACGCTGCACGAACGGCTCGTCGCGCTCGGCGTGCCGCACGACTATGCGGAGCGGCCGGGCGGCCATACCTGGGATTACTGGGCGAATGCGATCCGCTACCAGATGCGGTTCTTCGCGACGTCGTTCCAGCATCGCGGCTACGCGTACCGTGCCGCGCCGCCGGCAGCGGGCACGACGCGCGCGGGCTGATGCGCGGCTGACGCTCAACGCGCCGATCCGGTTGAGGGCCGCACGGCCTCGCGTCGACAATCGAAACGGAATGATGAACCGGCCGGGCAGCGCGCCTGGCCGAAAGACGAATGCGCGTCGCCCGATGTGCGAAAAAGAGAAACGACGAAGCCGTCAGTTGCCGTGCGCGGCGTCCGCGCCGACGACGCGATCGAAGAATTCCTGTGCACGCGCCAGCTCGTCGAGCGCGCGATCGAGACGCGACATCGCGCGTGCGTATTCGGCCGACGAGCCGTCGTCGTCGCTTTCGCCGCGCACCGCGCGAAACGCCTGATCGACGTTGCGCGTGGCTTCGACGAAGCGTTGTGCGGCCCGTGCTTCCGGCGAACAGATGTGGGTCTGGGTCGACATCGACACTCCTCCGTCAGGATTGCAGTGTGAAGCACGCCGACGCTCAGTGTGCGTGGTACGCATGTCGGCGGCGTGAACCACGGCCCGTCGCGCGTCGACGCATCGGCCGCCGCACCGCGCGCTTCGTGCCGATTGTCGCTCCGCGCTCGACGATCCGCTACGGCGAGATTGCAACAAATTCTTGCGCGAACGACATCGCACCCGGCGTCACGCGCGCCCGATGCGCGGATGCGCCAGCCCGGCAAACGCGGCCGCCTCGCCCGGCGACAGGTCGAACAGATCGCCGGTGAGATCGCGCGGATGCTCGGCCGCCGGCCGGTTGCGCAGGCGCGCGACATGCGTGGGCGCCACGTACGCAGCCGCCGTTTCGATCGGCGGCACGTCGAACAGGTCGCGCGTGACGCCGCGCACGGCGTCCGTCGGCGAACGGCCGCGCAAGCGCGCGACCAGCTCGACGAAGCGATCGAAATCGCCCGCGCGCGTGGCCTTGTTCACTTCCGCGAGATCGCGCGCCTTCAGCACGCACGGCTGCGCGAGCCGCACGAAATACGGCGCCTCGAGCTCGACCGACAGCGCGAGCGGATAGCTCTTGCCCGTCTGCTCCTTCGCACGCCCGATGCAGTCGACCACGGCCGCGCCCTGCGCGGCGCCCAGCGGCCTGCCCGTGCTCACGCTGCGAAGATGGTCGGGAAACACGCGCAACTGCGTGCCGACCGTCAGCGCGGTGGACGACGCGCACACGAGCGCGTAGTGCTGCTCGCGACGCCGGCCCGACGGCAACGTCGAGCGGCTGGCGATGAACGTGTGCGGCGGCAACGGCCGCACCTGACCGCTTGCGTCGACCCACGCATTCCACAACAGCGCGTCCTTGCGCTCGCCCGCGCGCGGACGCGACGCGACCGGCGAAAACAACGCGAGCAGCGAACCCGTGCGATGCGCGGCGACTTGCGCGCTGCTGCCGAGCGGCTGGTTGATGCCCCACAGAAAACGCCCGCCCCCGAGCCTGCGCTCCCATTCCTTGCGGAGCACGACGGTCGGCAGTTCCTCGCCGGACTCGGCGCCGATCTTGGTCCAGCAGAACGTGGGAGGGAGGTGTTTCAGTGTCATCAACTTTCTCGGGATACAGCCTCGCTGCTGACAGCAAGCCCATTCAACAGCCGTAACTGTATAGGTATAATGCATCGCATGGAAGCCCCGGACCAAGATTTTCCCGTTCAAGACCTGTTGCGCCGCTTGATGGCAGACACACGCTCGTCCAGCGAAATTGCGCGACTTTCCGGGGTCAGCCAGCCAACCGTATCGCGCCTTCGGCTGTCGAACGGGCACCGGCTGCGCCGCAGCGCTCCATTCAACAAGCTATGCAGTTTCTATGGCGTCGATACCGAGCCGTCGCGCCGCCGGTACAACGATCTGCTGCGCGACGCGATCGTCGACGCGTGGGACGGGTCGGACGAGCACGGGCGCGCGCTGCTGGTCGTGATTCAGGGGCTGAAGGGTTTGCAGGCGAAGGCGGACGACGGGTGATGTCGCCAACGTGCCCGGTCATTCATCGAGATTGAACGTGATCGGCTCGCGCGCCCGCATCGGCGACGGCGCGCCGTTTTCTGCATGCGCCGCGCAGCGGCCCGCCAGCGCCGCATCGCGGGCCGCGACATCGCGGCGCGGATAGTCGCTGCCGGTCACGACATGCGCGGCGACCATCCGGCCAGCCGCATCGGTTTCCAGTTCGACGAGCGCGGTGCCGGGCTCGCCCCTGCCGTCGTCCTGGCGGCGCCCCGTCAGCCGTCGCACGCCGCGCCGCATTGCGCGAGCGAATTCTCCTTGCTGCGGAAAACCAGCGGCTGTTCGTCGCTCGGCGCGCGACGTCGCGCGAACTGCACGGCCTGTTCGACCTGCCCGTGATGGGCGGATTTCGCGCACACCGGATCGGCCTCCTTCGGATCGCCGGCCAGCAGGTAGGCCTGACACCGGCAACCGCCGTGATCCGCATGCCGCTCGTCGCACGTGCGACACGGCTCGCGCATCCAGTCGTCGCCGCGAAACGCGTTGAACGCATCGCTGTCGTACCAGATTTCCCGCAGCGACCGGTCGCGCACGTTCGGCAGCGCGAGCCCCGGCAGCGACCGCGCGGCATGGCACGGCAGCGCGGTGCCGTCCGGCGCGACGCCGAGGAACACCGAGCCCCAGCCGTTCATGCACGCCTTCGGGCGGCGCTCGAAATAGTCGGGCACGACAAACAGGATCTTGCAGCGCTCGCCGACCAGCTTGCGATAGCGGTTGACCGTTTCCTCGGCCTCGCGCACCTGCTCGACCGTCGGCATCAGTTGGTCGCGATTGAGCATCGCCCAACCGTAGTACTGCGTATTCGCGAGTTCCAGGTAATCGGCGCCGAGATCGAGCGCCATCTCGATGATCTGCCCCACGTGCGGCAGGTTGTAGCGATGCAGCACGCAGTTGAGCACCATCGGGTAGCCGTGCGCCTTGATCAGCCGCGCGACGTCGCGCTTCAGTTCGAACGTGCGCGTGCTGGTCAGGAAATCGTTCAGCTCGCGCGTCGAATCCTGCAGCGACAACTGGATGTGGTCGAGCCCGGCGGCCTTGAGCCGCTCGATGCGCGCGACGTTCAGCCCGATGCCCGACGTGATCAGGTTCGTATAGAAGCCGAGCCCGCGCGCATGCGCGACGAGCGTCTCGAGGTCGCCGCGCTGCAGCGGCTCGCCGCCCGAGAAGCCGATTTGCGCGGCGCCGAGCGCGCGTGCCTCGCTGATGACCGTGCGCCACGCGTCGGTGTCGAGCTCCGCGCCGTGCGTCGCGAAGTCGACCGGGTTGTAGCAGAACGCGCAGTGCAGCGGGCAGCGGTACGTGAGTTCCGCGAGCAGCCACAGCGGCGCGGACGGACGGGGCGTGTCGGGTGTCATGTCAGTCCAGCCAGCCGCGCAGTCGCGCATGATCGAGGAAACGGTAGACGTCGGTCGCGAGATCCGATTGCATGAACAGGCGCTCGAGCTCGCCGATGATGTCGTCCAGTTCGCGCGTGCCGTCGCAGCGCGCGAGTATCTCGCCCGCGCTCGGGTTCAGCTTGACCATGCCCTCCGGATAGAGGAGCACGTACGCATCCTGGGCCGCCTCCCATTGCAGGCGGTACATGCCCCTGAGGCAGGGGCGCAGCGGCACGCCGCTGGCGGCTTCGATCGCGTTCATAACGGGTAGGCCTTTTCGACGGCATCGAGCATCGACCACAGGATGTCGAGCTTGAATTGCAGAATGCCGAGCGCGCGCTGCTGCGCGTCCGGTGTCGTGAAATGTTGCAGCGTGACCGCGAGCCCGTGTTCGACGTCGCGCTGCGCGAGCGGCACGCGGCTGCGGAAGTAATGCAGCCCGGCCGGCTCGATCCACGGGTAATGCGACGGCCAGCCCGCGAGCCGGTCGAGATGGATCTGCGGTGCGAACATCTCGGTCAGCGACGAGCACACCGCTTCCTGCCACGGCGCGCGCCGCGCGAAGTTCACGTACGCATCCACCGCGAAACGCACGCCGGGCAGCACGTGTTCGAGCGACCACAGCTCGTCGCGCGTGAGACCGCATGCCTCGCCGAGCCGCACCCATGCCTCGATGCCGCCTTCGTTGTCGCCCTGCCCGTCGTGGTCGATCAGCCGCTGGATCCAGCGGCGCCGCGTCTCGCGGTCGGGGCAGTTCGACAGGATCGCCGCATCCTTGAGCGGGATGCAGATCTGGTAGTAGAAGCGGTTCGCGACCCAGCCGCGGATCTGCGTGGGCGAACAGGCGCCGCTGTTGAGCCGCCGGTTGAACGGATGATGGATGTGATAGCGCGATTCGAGCGCACGCAGGCGCGCCTCGAATTCGGTCGCGGTCCAGGGCGTCGCGTGCAACGCCGTAGCGGGGATCGGTGCGTTCATCGTCAGACCTGGAATTGCATGCCGTCGTGTGCGACGTCGATGCCGTGCGCGCGCAGGTGCGCGTGCTCGACGGAATGCGGATCGAGAATCGGGTTCGTGTTGTTGATGTGCGTGAGCACCTTGCGCGTTCGCGCGGGCAGCGTGTCGAGCCAGTCGATCATGCCGGGCCGCCCGGGTTCCGCGCACTGCGCGAGATGCCCCATGTCGGCCGCGTGCTTGCCCGACAGGCCGAGATCGATCATCTCGGTTCCGGTCCAGAACGTGCCGTCCACGAGCACCAGATCGGCGCCGTCCATGGCCGCACGTACCTCGTCGGTGACCGACGCGAGCCCCGGCGCATAGAACGCGCGCCGCCCGCTCGCGACGTCTTCGATCGACAGCGCGATGTTGTCGCCGGGCGCGGCCGACGCGCGCCGCGGCGAATAAGGCGGCGGCTTGCTGTCGACGGCGAGCGCGGTGAAACGGATCCGGCTCGCCGCCGGCACCGCGAACGGCTCGCCGGGCACGATCGTGTGGGCGGCCACGCCGCAGTAATGGCCGAGCAGCGGCACGAGCGGCAAGCCGGTCGACAGGTCGTCGAGCACCGGCGCGCTCGCGTAAAGCGGCAGCGGCGTCGAGCGCTCGCGGAGCATCAGCAGGCCCGTCACGTGATCGATTTGCGCGTCGCACAGCACGACGGCGGCGATGCCGCTGTCGCGAATCGCGCGCGCCGGTTGCAGGTCCGGATCCGCGCGCAACTGGGAAAGGATGTCGGGCGACGCGTTGACGAGGACCCAGTCGACGCCGTCGTCGCTGACCGCGATCGACGACTGCGTGCGCGGCAGCACATGGCCGCTTCCGCTGCGCGCACGGCGGCAGTTCGCGCAATTGCAGTTCCATTGCGGCAGCCCGCCGCCGGCTCCCGAGCCGAGTATCTTGATCTTCATGGCGTCAGCTCCCGAGGCCGCCCGTGCCGATCACGGCGAAACGGGCGGCACGCACGGCGATCAGCGGTTGGCGATGTACATCGTGATTTCGAAGCCGAAGCGCAGGTCGGTGTAAGACGGTGTCGTCCACTGCATGGTGTGTCTCCTGTCGAGTTGATGATGGATGCGTTGCTGGGTGAGTCGAACAACCGCGGCAATCGAGCGGTCGATTCATCTTCAGCAAGGAGCGTGCCGAAGCCGCATTTCGGCGGCCCGGCGGCGGTAGACGGCCCTCATCCGGGCATCGGGGCGCCATCCTTACGAATCGCCGACACAATTCGCGCGAATGCGTTCCGCCACCCCGGCGGAACGATGTCCGCGAGTGGTCACAGGTGTTGAATCGTTGAACACGGGTGTTGCAACTTGACACACCGGCTGTGACAGGTCGCGCACAGCGCGACGAGCGCGTCAGCTTTCGTCGGACGGCTGGCGCCCCGCGTCGGCGGCCGGCATCTTCCGGTAGATCGTGTTGCGCGAGACGCCGAGCGCGCGCGCCGCGGCCGACACGTTGCCGCCGTGACGGGCCAGCGCGGCGGCAATCGCGGACGCGGCGACGTCCTGCAGGCGCGCATCGACGGAAGGCAACGCGTCCGCGGCGCCCGGCCCGGCCCCGGCGCTCGCCGCGGCGGGCGAATCGGGCATGGCCGGCACGGCGTGCCCGGTCTGCACGACACCGCCGCACCGCAGGTCGTCGAAGAAGTCGTCGGGCAAGTGCTCGCGCCGGATTTCGCCATCGTCGTCGACCATGGCCGCCGCCGTGCGCAGCAGGTTGCCGAGCTGGCGGAAGTTACCCGGCCACGTGCAGCGCACGAACAACTCCATGACGTCCGGCGCGACGGACAGCGACGGCCCGCCCGGCCCCGCAAACGCCTCGCGTTGCAGCATCTTCTGCACGACGACCGCGAGATCCGTGCGGTCGCGCAACGGCGGCAGGCGCACCACGAGGCCGTTCAGCCGGTAGTAGAGATCCTCGCGGAAACGGTTCTGCGCGATCATCTCGCGCAAGTCGCGGTGCGTCGCGCAGATGATCGCGATGTCCACGGCAATCGTCTTCGTCGATCCGAGCGGATTCACGAGACGCTCCTGCAGCACGCGCAGCAGCCGCACCTGCAGCGGATACGGCATGTCGCCGATCTCGTCGAGGAACAGCGTGCCGCCGTTCGCCTGCAGCAGCTTGCCGATCGCCCCCTTGCGACGCGCGCCGGTGAACGCGCCCTCTTCGTAGCCGAACAGCTCGGACTCGATCAGCGTCTCCGGAATCGACGCGCAGTTGACCGCGACGAACGGCGCGTCGCGCCGCGGCGAGTCGTTGTGGATCGCCTGCGCGAGCAGTTCCTTGCCGGTGCCGGTCTCGCCGGTGATCAGGATCGGGATGTCCTTGCCGATCACCTTGCGCACCTTCGCGATCACGCACGCGACCTGCGCATCGCCGGTGTCGAGATAGTTGAGCCGCGACAGGCCGGCCGCCGGCGCGGGCACCGCGTTCGCGCGCGCGGCCGGCGCGCCCGCGTCGTGGACGTCCGTCGGCCGGCTGCCTTCGGCGAGCGTCGCGCGGCGGAAGTGCACGCGTGCGCAGACCACCGCGCCGTTGCCGAGATTGAGCATCAGGTGCCGGTCGGTGCTCGCGCGCATGCGGTCGATCAGCTGCGCACTGGTGATGTCGAACAGCGACGACAGCGTGTGCGCGCGCAGCGCCGAGAGCGGCATGCCGAGCTGGAACTGCGCGCTGCGATTGGCCGACAGGAAGCGTCCGTCGGCGGTGAACGCGACGATCCCCTCCATCAGCGTGCCGAGGAACTCGGGACGGCCATGAAACGACACCTGAAGCGTTTCCTGAAAGGTCGTCGTAAACAGATGATTCTCGATCATCTGCACCGACATCTTCGCGAGCGCCATCGTGTGCTGGTGATAGCTGCGGTGGTCGCCCGTCACGTCGAGCACGCCGATCGCGTCGCCGTACGGATCGAGGATCGGCACGCTCGAACAGGTGAGGAAGCGGTTCGCGGCCAGGAAGTGCTGGTCGCCGTGGACGACCATCGGGCACAGCTCGGCCAGCGCCGTGCCGATCGCATTGGTGCCCTGCCGGCTCTCCGCCCAGTTCGCGCCCGGGCGCAGCGCGACCTTCTCCGCGCGGCGCAGGAAATCGTCGTCGCCGATCGAATGCAGGATCAGCCCTTCCGCATCGGTCAGCACGATCATGCTCTGCGTGTTGACGATCTGCTCGTGCAGCGTCTCCATCACCGGCATCGCATGCACGCACAGCACCCGGCTCTGCTCGCGCTTGAGCACCAGCGCCGCGTTCGACAGCACGTCGTAGTCGGGCCGTGCCGATACCTGCAGGCCGAACGTCTCCGAACGCTCGTGGGCCTTCTGGATCGACGGCGCGGGCCAGCCAGCGGGATGCGCGGCCCGTGACCCGGCCGCCTGCTCTACGTCATCGCGCATTGTCTCCTCCGGGGGATCCTTCCGGTCAACTGCCGGACTCTTTGCCGTCATTGCAAGCAAGCATCGGGCCACGCTGGCGCCGCACAATAAATTGAAAGGATGATGTAATGAATCATCCGGATGCGGCCGGGCGTGTCGCGTCGCGCGACGGCCAGGCCTTCGTGATACCGCGAATTCCCGGCGCATGACTACCCGTGCGAATCCGGATCCTCGCGGCTGGCGCGTTTCTGGCTTTATCGCAGAACCCATCCGGCCGCTGCCCGGCCGCATGGCGGTTGCCTCCCGATTCCCCGGCCCCCTATCGACATGACACGTCGCCCGAATCGATCCACGCCGTCGCACGCAATGCCGGCCTTGCCCGACGCATCGGCGTCACCGGTCACGCCCGTTCGCGGACGTCTGCACCGGGACGCGCAATCGATCGCGTTCGCCGTGGCCGGCGCCACGCAAGGCCATCCGGTCGTCGTGCTGCACGGCGGGCCCGGCAGCGGCAGCCAGGCCGGCATCCTGCGGCTGTTCGACCTGGCCCGCGTGCGCGTCGTGCTCGTCGACCAGCGCGGCGCGGGCGCGTCGACACCGCGCGGCGGCACGCGTCACAACACCACCGCGCGGCTGATCGCGGATCTCGAAGCCGTGCGCGCGCAGCTCGGCATTGCACGCTGGGGCGTCGTCGGCGGATCGTGGGGCGCCGCGCTCGCGCTCGCGTATGCGGGCACGTATCCGGAACGGGTGACAGGCGTCGTGCTGCGCGGTCTGTTCCTGACGTCGCCACGCGAAGTTCGCGGGCTGTTCATGACGTCCCGCACGCGTGCGCCGCGCGAATGGCGGCGCCTGCATGCAGCGGCAGGCGGCCGGGCGGATCGCCTGCTGTCGCGCTGCGCGGCGGGGCTGCGCCACGGCGCGAACACAGCCGGGCAGCGCGCGGTCGCGCTCGCGTGGCATGCATACGAAAACGCGGTCCTCGGGTCGGCACGCACACCACGCTCGCCCGTGCGCGCGGTCCGGTCCGAGAAGACCATCGGCCGGCTGATCGACAAATACCGGATCCAGGCGCACTACCTGCAACACGATTGCTGGCTCGGCGAGCGCCGCGTGCTCGCGCTCGCGCGACGGGCCGCACAGGCCGGCGTGCCGCTGTTCGCCGCGCACGGGATGGACGATCCCGTTTGTCCGGTCGGCAACGTCGAGCGCCTCGCGCGCGCCGTGCCCGAAGCGAACGTCGAGCGCGTGAAGGCCGGGCATCTGGCAAGCGACCCGGCATTGGCGCGCAGCGTCGCCCGCGCCGTGCATGCGATGTTCGCGACGGTGCCGTTCACGTGACGGCCCGGAGCCCGGTCGTGTCACGACGGGACCGCCCACGCGGCCGCATCATGCTCAATCCCACGCATAGCGCATACCGGCCCACGCGCCGCGCGGCGCGCCCGGCCCGACGAATTGCTCGTTCACCGGATTCGCGCCGTCGAACGTATGGTTCGGCCCGTTGAAGAAATTCTGGCCGAGTGCGCCGAAGCTCGCGTAGCGCTTGTCGAACACGTTCGTCACGCTCGCGAACACCTCGAACCGCTTCGTGACCTGGTAACGCATGTCGAGATCGACCAGCACGTAGCCCGCGATCCGGCCGTTCACGTCCCCGTTGTTCTCGTCGCCGCGCGCGTACACGCCGCTGCGCCATGCGACGTTCGCGCCGATGTCCCACGCGGGCGTCGCCGCGTAGTCGAGCCGCAGCTTCACCGTATGCGCGGGAATGCCGGGGATGCGGTCGCCCGCCCTGACCGTCACGTTGCCGTTCGCATCGGCCGTCGAATTCGCGGGGCTGTGTTCGATCCACGACGATCGGTAGGTCGCATCGACATGGCTGTACGACAGCCCGACACCGAGCGGGCCGAACCGCGTGCGGCCGGCGAGCTCGATCCCTTGCCGCCGCGTATCGCCGACGTTGCGGAAGTAGCCCTGCGCACTGGCCGGGCTGCTGATGAACTGGATGTCGTCGGTCAGCGTCGTGCGGTAGGCCGCGGCGCTCCAGGTCGTCGCCGCGCCGATGCGGCCGCGCACGCCGGCTTCGAACGTCTTCGAGATCACCGGCTTGAGCGCCGGGTCGGCGATGAAGTCGTTCGGCAGCGAACACGGCGCGGCCGGATCCGCGCACGCGAGTTCGATCGCGGTCGGCGAACGCATGCCTTCGTTGTAGGCCGCATATGCGGTGAAGCCCGCGACCGGGTTCCAGTTGAGCCCGACCGCCGGGTTGAAGCGCGAGAACACATGGGTGCCGTCGAGCAGCGGTTGCACGCCGCTCTCGTCGCCGATCTGCGCTTTCGACCAGTCGTAGCGGCCCGACAGCGTCACCGTCCAGTCCGGCGTCAGCGACAGCGCGTCGCTCAAGTACACGCCCACATTCGCGTTGCGCGTCTTCGCGCTGGTCTGCCGGACGAAATCGCCGATGCCGATCGCCGCGCGCGCATCGGTGAAAGACGCGTCCTGCGATGATGCAACGTAGCTCGAGTTCGCGACGTCGGCCGAGACACCCGCGACCAGCCGGTTCGCCATCCCGCCGAGCTTGCCGAGCAGCGTGAGCTGCATGCTGCCGCCGTAGCTGTCGGTGACGATCGTCGATTGCGCGTTGCTGCCCTGCACCATGTCGACCGTGCCGTCGTCGTTCACCGATCCGTAATCCGTATTGTTGTTGCTGCTCGTGTTGGCGTTGCGCAGGTGCCGGTAGTACGCATTGCCGCTCAATTCGACGTTTTCACCGAAAAAGCGGTCGCCCGACAGCGTCAGGTAGCCGGCGCTGTTGCGGTTCCGGTCCGGGTACGTATACGCCTGCTTCCGGTTGTCGAGGAACGAGCGCGGGATCGTCTGGGTGCCGGACAGCGTGTTGTCCGCGCCGCCTGCGGCGATCGACAGCGTCGTATCCGCATCGGTGTAACGCAGCTTGCCGAACGCCTGTCGCACGCGGCTCGCGTTATGGTCGGCCCAGCCGCCGTCGTTCGCGACGTTCGCGGTCGCGTAGTAGTCGAGGTTCGGGCCGATCGTGCCGCCCTGCTCGATGCTCGCGGTCTTGCGGCCCCACGCACCGCCCGACACCTCCGCTTCGCCGCCCGGGCTCGACCTGCCGTTCTTCGTCGTGATCGCGAGCGCACCGCCGAGCGTGTTGAGCCCGTACACCGGGTTGGAGCCCGGAATCACCTGCACGCGGTCGATCGCCTGCGTGGGCACGATGTCCCAGTTGACGACGTCGCCGAACGGCTCGTTCACGCGCACGCCGTCGACGAACACCGACAGCCCCTGCGGCGTGCCGAGCAGCGGCGACGCGGTGAAGCCGCGATAGTTGACGTCCGTCTGGTACGGGTTGCCCTGCGCATCCGAGATCGTCACGCTCTGCAGGTTCGCGGCGAAGAAATCGGCGAGCGTCGCGCGGTGCTGCACGTCGAGTTCCGCCGCACGCACCGTCTGCACGTTCGCCGGCACCTTCGACAGCGGCGTGCCGATCCCGAGCAGCGGCGTCGTGCCGACGACGACCACCGCGGGCAGCACGATGGCCGGCTCGGGCGGCGCGATCGCGCCGCCGTCGGCCTGCTGCTGCTGCGCGCGCACGCTGCCGGGCGGCAGGCCGAACAGCGCCAGCACGCCGACGGTCGTACCGATGCATCGCGCACGCCGGCCGCGCCGCGTCGCGCCGTCGCGCGCGGCTGCCTTTGGTCTCCTGATCATTCCGTTGTCTCCGCATTTATATTCCGCCGGCCCGTGCGATGCACCGCGCGGCGCCGCGTTGTCGCGAAGCCCGCGTGCGAGAACCGTGCCAGCACCGCGAGCGCAAGCGGTGCGCGCTGCGCCGCACCTCGCTTTGTGAAAGGCATGCGTGCAACCGGCGGCCCGCTGTTCAGCAGACTGCGCCACCTGTCATGTTTGGCAACACTTCGCGCGCGACGGTGTACCTGAATGCAACACCTGCGCTGACGCCATGGCGCGCGTCGTCGATCGCCCCATCGCACGCGATGCGCCGGCGTGCCGCGCCACACCGCCTTCCTGCCGCGATGGCATGCGATTTGCGTAACGGGCAGTGCACTCGGCCCGGAAACCCCACCGTGCCGGCGCGACGAATCGTTCGCGACGGTGCGACCACAATGACCCAGGAGACAACCATGAAGAAACTCTCGGCTTCAGCGAGCCGGCTGGCGACGATCGGCATCGCGGTGGCAGCCGCCGTCGCGCTGAACCCCGGCCTCGTCGAAGCGGCCGCGGACTACCCGGCCGTGACCTACCAGCGCCTGACCGATGCACACGGCGATCCGGGCTGGCTGACCTACTACCGCACCTACGACGGCCGCTCGCATTCGCCGCTCAAGCAGATCGACACGTCGAACGCGAAGGATCTCAAGCAGGTGTGGGCGTACAAGTTCCCCGCCGACCTGAAGCAGGGCTTCGAGGCCACGCCGATCGTCAACGGCAACTACCTGTTCGTGACGACGCCGAAGGACAACGTCTACGCATTCGATGCGAAGACCGGCAAGCAGCTGTGGAAATACGAGCCGAAGCTCGGCGCGGCCTCGTTCAAGACCGCGTGCTGCGACGTCGTCAACCGCGGCGTCGCGCTGTACGGCAAGAACGTCTACATCGCGATGCTGAACGGCGAAATCGCGGCGCTCGACGCGCAGACCGGCAATCTCGTGTGGAAGAAGCAGATGTTCGAGCCGGGCCTCGGCTACGCGTTCTCGCTTGCGCCGCTCGCGATCGACGGTGCGATCGTCGTCGGCACGTCCGGCGGCGAATACGGGATTCGCGGCTACATCGCCGCGCTGAATCCGGAGGACGGCTCGCAGGTCTGGAAACGCTACACGATCCCCGCCGCCGGCGAAAAGGGCGCGGAAACCTGGCCCGACGGCATGCAGAGCCACGGCGGCGGCGCCGCGTGGCTCACCGGCACGTACGACGCCGCGTCGCGCACGCTGTACTGGGGCGTCGGCAACCCCGGCCCGTGGCTCGCGGCGCTGCGCCCCGGCGACAACCTGTATTCCGATTCGCTGCTCGCGCTCGATGCGAAGAGCGGCAACCTGAAGTGGCACTACCAGTACACGAACAACGACACGTGGGATTACGACGGCGTGAACGCGGCCGTCCTCGCGGACATCAAGTACAAGGGCAAGGACTACGACGCGATCATCCACGCGGACCGCAACGGCTTCTTCCACGCGATCGACCGCACGACCGGCAAGCTGATCTACGCGACGCCGTTCGTGAAGGCATTGTCGGTCACCGGCTACACGGAAGACGGCAAGCCGATCCAGGACGCATCGAAGTTCCCGAAGGCCGGCACGACGATCGAGACGTGCCCGAGCTTCCTCGGCGGCAAGAACTGGTGGTCGATCTCGTACGACCAGGAACGCAACATCGCGGTCGTGCCCGCGCTGCATGCGTGCATGAGCCTGACCGGCAAGTCGGTCAGCTACATGGAAGGGCTGCCGTATCTCGGCGAAGGCTTCGAGATCAAGCCCGAACCGGGCAGCGAAGGCTACGGCGAACTGACGGCCATCGACGTGAACACCGGCAAGAAGCTGTGGAGCCACTGGTCGAAGAAGCCGTGGAACGGCGGCGTCGCGACCACCGCGAGCGGCCTCGCGTTCAGCGGCTCGCTCGACGGCCACCTGTATGCGTTCGATACGGCGACCGGCAAGGTGCTGTGGGAAAGCCCGCAACTGGCGAGCGGCATCATCTCGCAGCCGTCGGTGTACGAGGTCGACGGCAAGGAGTATGTCGCGGTGCTCGCCGGCTACGGCGGCGCGAACCCGATCTGGGGCGGCCCGATGGCGGACATCGCGAAGGACGTTCCGCGCGGCGGCACGCTCTACGTGTTCGCGCTGAACTGACCCGGCGCCACGCCCGAGTCGCGCCCGCATGCGCCCGATGCGGGCGCGACGCCCCACCCGCTTCAACCGGACACAGACCATGAATACTCGCCTCACTTTCGTTACCGTCGCCAGTCTGCTCGCCGTGGGCGTGGCGCTGACACCGGCAGCCGCGTCGGCCGGCGTGCGCGTCTGCACGCTGCCCGGCAGCCCGACCACCGCGCTCGACCGCTCCGTTGCCCGCGAAGTATTCCGCGCCGCGGGCATCGTCGCGACCTTCAACACACGCGGCGTCGACGACAACGGCGACGACGACGGCATCTCCGCCAGCGAGCTGACGAAATCGCTCGAACGCGACTGCGACGTGATCGCCGGCTTCCCGCGTTCGGCGATCGCCGATGCGTCGGGATCGAAAATGACGTTCTCGCAGGGCTATCTGCGCTCCGGCTACGTGAGCGTGTCGCTGCCCGATGCGCAAGCGCCGTCCGGCGCCAAGGAAACGATCGCGGCCACGTACGGGAGCCCGTCGCAACTGATCGCCGCGCAGCAGGCAAACGCGCGCTTCGACCTCGAGAACACGAGCGAGAAAACGATCGGCGCGCTCGCCGCGGGCCGCGCGCAGCGCGCGATCGTCTGGTATCCGAGCGTCGTCGCGTACGAGCGTGCCCATCCGAAACAGCGGTTCAAGGTTGCGGCGACGTCGTCGCCGTACTCGGACTGGCAACTGTCGTTCGCATTCGGGCCGGGCAAGGACGCGCTGCAAAAGCGCATCGACGCCACGCTGTCGCAGATGAGCGGCAACGGCCGTCTCGCATCGCTCACGCGCGGCTGGACGCTTCCCGCGGACATCGCGCAAGCCGCCGCCACGCACGCGCCCGGCCGGTTTCTCGACGGCGCGGTCGCGTCCGCGCAGCGGCCGGCAAGGAGCGGCTTCATCAAGGTTTCGACGAGCGAAGGCAGCGGCGTCCCGTCGTTCGACCAGGCGCAGGTGCAACACGGCAAGAAGCTCTACGGCGATGCGTGCGCGAAATGCCACGGCGACCAGCTCGAGGGCAATACCGCGCCCGCGCTGAGCGGGGAATCGTTCGCGCCCGAGGGCAAGTCGCACATCACGGTCGGCGGCATCTTCCTGTACATGTCGAGCAACATGCCGGCCGATCGCCCCGGCAAGATGACCGCACAGGAATACGAGGACCTGATGGCGTTCCTGCTTTACTCGAACGGCTACGACGCGTCGCAGAGCAAGCTGACCGCCGATATCGCCAACGCGTCGAAGGCGCCGCTCATCGCCGGGCCGCGCAAGTAACTTTCCTGCCCGCTTTCGTTTCGGTCGACCGCCGCGCCGGGCAGCATGCCCGGCGCGCGGGCCCGGCTTTTTCCTTTCCTTTCATTTCGTTCAGGACGACACCATGATCTCCCGCCATCGCAGAACCTTCATCGTGCAGGCCGCCGGCCTGTGCGCCGCGCTCGCGGCCGGCACACGCGCATTCGCGGCCGCCCCGCCCGTCGACGAAAACGACGCGACAGCGAAGACGCTCGGCTACCGCGCCAAGGCGACCACCGTCGACGCGGGCAAGTTTCCGAAATATCAGGCCGGCCAGACGTGTTCGAACTGCCGTTTCTACAAGGCTGCCGCCGGCGAATCGGTCGGTACGTGCCCGATGTTCGCGGGCAAGACGGTTGCCGCCGAAGGCTGGTGCAACGTCTATGCCAAGCTCGCTTGATGCCGGGGCCGCCCGCGAGCGCGACGACGCGTCGCGTCGCGGCGCGGATGCCGAACGCGCGATAAATCTGCATGCGCTGATCGCGCTGGGCATCGACCGCGGATACGTGACGCCCGGCGAAATCGCCGACGCGTTGCCCGACGAGACGGTCGAACGCGCGGATGTCGACGCAGCCGCGTCGATGCTGCGCGAGTTCGGCATCGACGTACGCGAGCATGCCGGCGAGCACACTGCATGGACGCTCGAACGTCATTTTGCGCGGGTGTCGGAAGTCGCGTCGTCGCTCGCCGACGCATCGACGCCGCTCGCGGCCGACGACCTGCTCGCGGGCCGGACCAACGATCCAGTCCGGCTCTACCTGCGGGAAATGAGCGCGACGCCGCTGCTCGAACGCGACGAAGAGATCGCGCTCGCGCTTCATCTGGAAAGCGGACGCGCCGCATGCGTCGACGCATTGAGCCGCGATCCGGCGGCACTCGCCGCCGTCGCGGCGATCGCGGACGACATCCGTGCCGGCAAGGTGGCGGCGTCGGCTTACGTGACGGGGCTTACCGGGGATGTCGAATCGCCTGCAAACATGCCGACGATGTTGCCCGACGATCCGGCCATGGCGTCGCCGGCGCAGGACGATGCGGCCGGCCCTTCGGTCGACAGCCCCGCGTGGCGCGATACGGTCGTCGAAGCGCTCGAGCGCGCCGGTGCGCTGGCGCCGGCCATGCAGCATGCATTGCACACGGACGGTTTCGCGTCGGCCGCTTGCCGGGCGCTGCTGCGCGAAGCTGCCGCGTTGACCGGCGCCATCCGCTTCACGTCGCGCGCGATCGAACGCATCGGGCAAACGAACCGCGAGCGCGCGGCCCGGGCGCGCACATTCGAAAAGCGGCTCGTCGACACGCTGGCCGCCTCGGGCATCCGTACGCCATCCGCACGCCACGACCTCTTCACGCCGTGCGACGACGTGTACGCATGGCTGCACGCACGCAGCGCCGCGCACCCCGACTGCGCCACCGCCCTCGCCCGCCATGCGCCGGCGCTGATCGACGCACGCAGCGCGCTCGCGCGCGTCGCCGCTCAGTCGCCGTTGCCGCTCGACATCGCGATCGCGCTCGACGCGCGGTTCTCGCGTATCGAACGGGCGATGCAACCCGCGAGAACGAAGCTGTTCCAGAGCAACCTGCGGCTCGTCGTGTCGGTCGCCAAACGCTATACCGATCGCGGCCTGCCGTTCTCCGATCTGATCCAGGAAGGCAATATCGGCCTGATGAAGGCCGTCGATCGCTACGATCACCGGCGCGGCTTCAAATTCTCGACCTATGCGACCTGGTGGATCCGGCAGGCGATCACCCATGCGCTCGCCGATCTGGGGCGCACGATACGCGTGCCCGCGCATACGGTCGATGCGCTCAACAAGCTGTCGCGGCTCGCGCGCGTCCATCGGCAACGAACCGGCGACGTCGCCGACGCGCGCGCGCTTTCCGCGCAGATGCGGTTGCCGGTCGACAAAGTGCGCGAGCTGATGGGCATCGTGCGCGAACCGATCTCGGCCGACCTGCCGGTTTCGCCCGATCACGACCTCACGCTGTGCGACGTCACGATCGACCCCGACGCGCCGACGCCTGAAGAAGCCGCGAGCGCCGGCCAGTTGCGCACGGCGGTCACTGCGCTGATCGATTGCCTCCCCGCTCGCGAAGCGTGGATTCTTCGCCTGCGCTACGGGATCGACGTCGACAACGAGTATTCGCTGCGCGAGATCGGCCGGCAACTGAATCTGTCGGCCGAACGCGTTCGTCAGCTCGAGGTGGCGGCGCTCGAACGCATCCGGCAATTCAGGCACGCACCGGCACTGCGCTCGCTGCTTGCCTGACGCGGCGGTGCCGGACGAGCGCCAGCCGGATCGCACACCCGACTGCTCAGGACTGCAACACGCCTGCTGCATTTGTGAACGCCTCGCCGCATCGCGATACCGTCCGCAAACCCGACGGCCTGGCTGAATCGGGCATCACGCGCCCGGCTGTCGCGGGTTTTGCCGCAGCCGCGCACCGGTCGCACAACTGGCATGCATGTTGCGTTTTCCCGAGCACCGTCTGGAATCACACGAACGCAGGGAGACACGCTTGTCCAAGATCGAATCGGTTCTTCACGAAAC